>NZ_JACGUS010000114.1:0-175342 GCF_014076785.1 Colwellia sp. MB3u-55 | reverse complement strand
TTGCCTGAAATTCACTCCTTTAATCAACATCTATAAAAATGGATAGGCAAAAGCTTACAAGATGCAGTACATGCATTATTGTTGACCAATGGATAGCTGTGTTTCAGAGCATTATCACTGCGTAGTATTATCATGGGTGGCATAATAATTTTTGCTATTTTAGTCTTTGGTCTTATGGGGTTCGCAGCACGTCAATTTAATAAATAATCCTAAATAATTGGTATTTTTATCAAAATCATAAACCTGCGTTAATCCACGAATGTATAATGTTCGTTTTGATAATATATCAACTGGCCGTTTCAAGCTCTAATAAGACATTAAGCTTTTCAGAACATTAGATCAAAGCGCACAAGTGACCATTCCATAGAAATGTAAATAACATTAAAAACTAGAAAAAAGCACAGTAATCAGACTGTAAACAACTTAAGTGACTAAAACCAATCACATCCTGTCGATGCTGGCGTAATAGCGTTAGCGTTTACTTTTATTAGCTATAATTGACTTAAGTATACTTTCCGTGAGCACAGGAAATGCACAGGAGGATGTGATGAAAAGCCAGTTTTATATTTGTAAGAGGGACTAAAGGTATTGTTTTTAAAGGAGATAAGATGGGGTGGCTAAAGGGACTTGAACCCTCGACAACCGGAATCACAATCCGGGGCTCTACCAACTGAGCTATAGCCACCACTGAACTTACTTAGAACGCCTTGTGGTAAGGCGCGAAGAGTATATTGTATTTTTAAGCAGATTGACAAGGAAAATTTTTGCTTTTAAGCGTTTTATGCGCATCATTTTGCTTAACTGTATTTTTTGCTAATTATTAAGTTAATTTTAGATGCCGTTTTACTAATGTCTCCTCATACTGTATTTTTAACTTAGGTATTAAAATTACTATCCAGCGGATAATTTGGCGGTATAAATGTCTCTAGACAAAATTTCTGAACAATTAAATAAGTTAACACCAGGTAACACTAAAAAATTACCGCCGATAGAATCATGGAATCCACCCTATTGTGGCGAAATTGATTTACAGGTTAAAGGTAATGGTGACTGGTTTTATGGTGGCACAATATTTAAACGGTTATCGTTAGTTAAACTTTTTGCTTCGGTTTTATTAAGAGAAGTCATAGGTGATTGCGACGAGTACTTTTTAGTGACCCCCGCTGAAAAAGTTAAGATTATTGTTGAAGACGCTCCTTTTGTATTAACGCAATGGGCTTGGCAAGATGATAACAAATTAATAATGACGGTTAGTACCAATGTAGATGACGAATTCGTGCTTGATGAAACTCATCCGTTAACGATGAATGCTAACGGCGAATTATATGTTTTAGTGCGTCGTAATTTATTGGCAAAAGTTCACCGCAATGTTTATTACCAATGGGCCGATTTAGCACAAGAAGTGGTTACAGAAAAAGGGATTGAATTAATTTTTTCAAGTGCTAACCACAAGTTTAGTTTAGGAAAAATTGATTAAATTTCTCACCTTTATAATTACTTATTGTTTATAAAGGTGAGAGTTTCGCTTAAATTACCCGCGAGAAGCGCTGTTGGTTAACGTGCTGTTTCATATAAGCATCAAAACTCATACAAATATTACGAATCAACAAGCGTGCTTTCTGATTTACTTTAATAAAATCAGCCGTATTTTCAAGTAAACCATCACTGATAAATGTTTTCAGTAGTGGTAAATCTTCAGCAAAATATTCGTCAAAATCAATGTCGTACTTTTTACTGTTCTGTTGTTTATCAATATATAAATTACACATTAATTCACGAATAACTTCGCCACGGATCACGTCATCTGTTGATAAAATAACCCCTTTCACTTGCGCGTTTTTTCTAGTATCTATCGCTTTATAATAGGCTTGCAATTCTTTAATATTTTGGCTGAAAGAAGTACCGATATTACTAATAGAAGAAACACCTAATCCTAATAAGTCACAACCACCCTTAGTGGTATAACCTTGGAAATTACGGTGCAGGGAACCCTCTTTTTGTGCAATAGCAAGTTCGTCATTAGGTTTAGCAAAGTGATCCATACCAATGAAATCGTAGCCAAAGTCACAAAGTTTTTCGATGGCAAGTTTCATTAAGGCAAATTTTTCTTGCACGCTGGGTAACCATTCGTCACGTAATTTACGTTGGGCAGCAAATCGATTTGGAATATGTGCATAGCTAAACAATGAAATACGGTCGACATCCATCTCATGAGCTTTGTTAAGCGTTTTTGTAAAGGTTTCTATCGTCTGGTGAGGCAAACCATAGATCAAGTCGATATTAATTGATTTGAAGCCCACTGCCTTTGCATGGGCAATAAAGTCGCTAATAAATTCGGTTGATTGCACACGATTAATTGTTTCTTGTACTGTTTTGTCAATGTCTTGTACGCCAATACTTAGACGATTAAAACCTAAATCAAAGAGGTGTTCAGCAAGGTTCATTTCAATTTCACGCGGATCAATTTCTATACTCATTTCTACATGTTCAGCAAAAGTGAATTTTTCTTTTAATAAAGAGACTAATTTTGTGATTTGGATATGGGTTAAAAAGCTGGGTGTTCCACCACCCCAATGGAGCTGTTTAACCGTATAGTCAGTAAATAATTCAGCTCGTGCACTAATTTCTTCCGACAAAAACTCTAAGTAGGTATCGGCCTTGTTACGGTGGCGGGCAATAACTTTATTACAGCCACAGTAGTAGCAAAGGCTATGGCAAAAGGGAATATGTACATACAAGGACAATTCACGGTTGGGTGAATCTTTCACTGCTTGGACGAAATCTTGTGCATAAAATTCATCATGAAATTCTAATGCCGTTGGATAAGAGGTATATCTAGGTCCACTGGTATTATATTTAGCCAGTAATTTAGGGTCAAAAAATTGATTTGCTTGCATGGTTGGTTACCGAGTTAGCCATTACTTATATACGCGTTATCAATCAAAATATAGGTTGAATGGTAACGGGTATATGCTAAGTAACAGTTTAACAATGCAAACATTAATGATATTGATCGAGCGCAATAAAGCGTTATTAACTTGGTATAAAAATTAACTTGCTAGGGCACTCATACGTTCTTGGGCATATTGATGCAAAGAGGTAACGTCAATTTTTATCTGTGCGGATAAATCGCTCTCTGCTTTCATACGTTCAAAATCAAGTTTCATACGCTCATTTTTGGCAAGTTTCTTTCTTGCATCAAGAATAGGCATATGTTTAATTTTATCATAAAGTTCAAAGACTGCAGGAAACTCTGCTGACAAACCACTACTCAACTTTAAAGAGTCGAGCAATACACTCAATCGCCAACAACCCTCAGCGATATCACACTGCTCTTCTTTCATTGCGTGGGCAATAATCACGACACTACTAAGGATCTTAGAATCGTGTTTTGCTAAGGCAATTTTTTTATCTTGCTCTGCCTGTTTTATTTTAGCCGTTTGTGCCTTTAGCTGGCTTAATAATTTCACCGCATAAAAAACAAGCGCTGCAATAATCATTACTCCGCCAACTACTACATAAATCCAAGGGGTTGAAAACATGATAAAGCCTTATTCGAATTTTGACAGGTCACTGTTGTCAAATTTATCCCAAAGATCATCACCAGATTTTGCTGTGCTTGTCGTTTCAGGTGATTCGTCGTCGTCATCTTCATCTTCTATGCCGAGTATCTCACGTAGTTGTTGATGACGTTCCATTTTTTCATTGAAATAATCAACATCTTCGTTACTTAGCGAAATATCTTCATCTTGCTGGGCAAGGATACTTTGCAAACGGCTATCTTCTTCAATAGCGAATAGCTCTTGTTGCAATGAGGTATCAGCTTCAACAACACGAATAGCAGCAATTGGAGAGTTATCTGCTTTTACTTTGTTTTTGGCTTTAAAAGGTTGCACTGCCGCTGTTACCGGTCCGCCAAGATCTATTAGTTTTTTACTACCAATACGCGGATCTTTCTTTTCTGTAGGTAAGTGAGATTCTTTACCTGCATCAAAAGCTTCTTTTTGTCGGTTGCCGGCTTGCTTTCCTGTTTTCTTCTTTGGTTTTCTATCAACAGGAACTAGGGCTTTTTTCTTATCATCTTTTACTGCGCCGATAGGACCATTGCCTTGTTTTCTAGATTTTTTGGTACGAGACATAAAATAATTTCGTTTTTAAATTCAATGGTTCTATTTTACGTTATATTGTGGGAAACAGCGATAGTGTTTTTCATGATTAATTTTCAGGCATAAAAAAACGATGAACAAGTCATCGTTTTCATCAAACTTTAATTGGTTATCCTAACCTATTAGCAATTCCGTTTATAAGCTTTAACGTATTATTATTTTTTATGTTGCGTTAAATACTCGGTTCTTTTTTATCGGTCATCCTGACACTTTATTGGGTTGTCCTTATCGGTCTATTGACCTAAATATTAACAATCATCCTAATCTTAACTTAATCATCCGTATTCTTTTAAAGTAACCACTCATAAGAGAAGGTTAAGGCTTTCCGTGCAATTCAATCCATATTGTTATTTGGCTACAAAGTAGCTAGGCAATACTTTACCTTAGTTTATAAATGTCGCAAGTTATAAATATACATTTATTTACAATTCATGGGATAAAAAAGATTAACTTGTTGTTTTTAAAGTCTATTAATTTAATTAAAAGTTATTGAATGGTAAGAATATGTTTTCTCTATGGTTAGTGTCTTACATTAATAATCACAAATGGAGTACATTGTTGCGCTCGCTTTATATACGAAATCCTTCGTTTTATGTACTAATGTCCTATCTTGTCTAGTTTATGAGAGAAGTTTGTTGTGATTTTTAGGTTATACCG
This sequence comes from Colwellia sp. MB3u-55, assembly GCF_014076785.1. Taxonomy (NCBI): domain Bacteria; kingdom Pseudomonadati; phylum Pseudomonadota; class Gammaproteobacteria; order Alteromonadales; family Colwelliaceae; genus Colwellia; species Colwellia sp. MB3u-55. Next base: position 170,519 of record NZ_JACGUS010000114.1, on the reverse strand, counting down.
TGTTCGCAATAAACTAAGCTAAATAGAAATAATAGCTTAGTTTTATTTATTGGATATCGTTTGAGCATTAATGATTAATGATTAATGAGGGATAAAATAGTTTTATTCGTGTAACCAGGCCGCGTGTTTTGGTGCAACTTTAGTAACAGCCCACTCTTCAATCATTAAAGGTGCAACCCTTTTTAATTCTTTCATTTGTTCAACCGTACCGGTATTCGCTGCTAATTCTAAGCGATGACCACTCGGGTCAAAGAAATAAATTGATTTGAATACACCATGATGAACTGGGCCTAATACATCAACACCTTTACTTTGTAACTCTTCCTTTGCGGCGACAAGTGCATCAACATCTTCAACTTCTAATGCGATGTGCTGTACCCATGTTGGTGTGTTTTCATCTCGGCCCATGGTTGGAGAATTAGGAATTTCAAAAAAGGCTAAAACATTACCCATGCCCGCGTCTAAAAATATGTGCATATAAGGGTCTGGTGCCTTAGTCGACGGTACCTCATTTTCAGCGATGGCTACCGTTAGCTCCATGTTCAAATGTTCTTTGTACCAATCAACAGTAACTTTTGCATCAGTACAACGATAAGCGACGTGGTGAATTCGTTTCATTTTGATCATTTTAAACCCTTAATATTCTAGTTTTGAAAGCAATAAGGTTATTTTTGCACAAAGTAACTTTTGTTACTAGTTTGTGGTTTTTTAATTACACTAGCGTTTTACTTTTTTGTGGCAAAAAATTTACAGTAGATTTTTACAGCGCCATTTTTTGCTGAGCGTGCTGTCCACTTCAGTAATAGCGATGGCGGCCAGTGGTGAATCAAGAAAAACAATGTGACCGGTCATTAATTGATCATCACGAAAGTAGTGGCAGGTAAGCTCAGTATTTTCTGGTAAATGATCAGCCAGTTGCTGCAAAGATTTTTCAGTGACTTTTATATTATGTACGGCAAGTAAAATATCGTTAACTGCCAAGCCAGCTTCAGCTGCAGGAGAGTTTTCAATAACCTGAGTAATCTTCACGCCTAGAGGTAACGCGCTATATTGTGCACCGATATAAGGAGAATAGGCTTTATTGTCAGTAGTCTCTAAGCTATTAAGTTTCTGAAACTTTTGAGCAGTAAAGGCAATACCTACTTGCTTAAGTAATGGTGCTAACTCAATACGTTGAGCACTGTTAAGTAAGGCTTGAAAAGCCACTGTAATATCGTCATTACAGAGAATATTGGCAATGTTTATAAAGTCTTCCTCACGGGTACCAATATTTGTTCTACCGAAATGTATCCATAATTCGCGCATTAAGGTGTCTAAGCTGTAGACACCTGCTGACTTTTCTCTAATCGTTAAATCTAGCCAAAGTGCAATTAAAGCGCCTTTAGTGTAATAGCTAACAATATTATTTACGCCATCTGGACCTTGTTGATAAAACTTGGTCCAAGTATCAAAGCTAGAGTCACTGACACTTTGTTTTAATTCCCCTTGGCTCCGGTATACTCGAGTCGCTGTCTTAGATAATTGCAGTAAATAGTCTTCAAAACTGATCAATCCGCTGCGAAACAATGAAAAATCATCATAATAAGAAGTGATGCCTTCATAGGCCCACAATTGTCTCGTGTGCACTTCGTGCTGTAAGTTGTAGGGAATAAACTCTTTCGGTTTAATGCGGCATACATTCCAAGCGTGGAAGTATTCATGTGAACATAAGCTGAGAAAAGTTTGATAATTTTCAGACGTTTCATCAGGTTTATTAGGGTTGGGTAAATCAAAGCGGCTGGCTTGTAAAATTGTCGAGTTTTTATGTTCAAGCCCACCAAAACCGCTGCCTAACAAATGGGTAATAAACCAGTACTCTTTAAAAGGGACCTCGCCAAATAAGTTAATATGATGCTGGCAAAGCTTAGCTATATCTCGTTTTAGGCGCTCCCGATCACCAAAATGTTGGCTAGTAAAGACTAAGTGATGGGTAACACCTTCGACAACAAATTCAAAAGCATCAAAGTTACCAATGGCAACAGGGCAATCGATAAGTTCTTGATAGTCTTTAGCAATATAATCACCTAACTGATATTTATCAGTGCCTGTAGCGCGTGTTAAGCCCGTGGCAACTCGCCAACTATTTAACTGTTGCGACGATTCAGTTGTTAATTCTTTTGGTAATGCAATAGTCAACTGACAGCATTCTTCTGGCAATTCTTGCACTTGTAAAAAAGTTGAGCTGCCATTAAAAAAGCCACGTTCACTGTCTAAGTAAGCGGTGCGTACCGATAAATCAAAAGCGAATACTTGATAACATATTGAAGTATTGACACTTGTTGCGGTAAATTTCCAAGTTTGTTTGTCGGTTTTATTCAGCGCAATTGTCTCAGTATTTTGAGCTGCTTTTGGGTCACTGTTATAAGCGCTAATTTCAGTAATATTTTTTGCAAAGTCACGGATCATATAGCTTCCCGGTAACCAAGCGGGTAGCGATAAATGATAAGTCTTATTCACTTGTGTGGCAAAAGAAAGCGTAACCAAAAATAAATGGCTGTTTAGATTTTTAGGCGTTATTTGGTAGTGGATCATTGGAAAACACAACTAATTAAGACAAAAGGTTATGGCTTAATGTAGCAGAAATAGTGAATGAAAACAGTAAAGCACCCAGCGTATTAGGGGCTTTACTCGTTATGTTTACCTTATAAATTAACCGCTAAAGTAAAATAACTGTTTTGCCCTGATTTAAACAGACACGTTGCTCGGCATGCATTCTAACCGCATGAGACAATGCTGTTGCTTCAATGTCGTGACCACTATGAACCATCTGCTCTATCGTCAGGCTATGGTTAATGGCTTTTACTTCTTGCACAATAATAGGGCCTTCATCTAAGTCACTAGTGATATAGTGGGCGGTTGCGCCAATCACTTTCACACCACGTTGGTGGGCTTGATGGTAAGGTTTTGCGCCTTTAAAGCTGGGTAAAAAAGAATGATGAATATTAATAGCTCGACCTTGCCATTGTTGACAAAAATCATCAGACAAAATTTGCATATAACGCGCAAGCACTAATAAGTCTGTTTTGTAGTTTATTAATAAGGCTTGTAATTCACTTTCTTGTTGCGCTTTTGTCGAAGTAGAAATAGGTAAGTGATGAAAAGGAATTTTATGCCAATCAACTAAAGCTTGGCAGTCCTGATGGTTTGAAACCACAGCAGCAACATTAATAGGTAAAACACCGGCTTTCACTTTGGTTAATAACGACACCAAGCAATGATCATCTTTAGATACCGCGATAACAACATTTGGAAAATCATCACGTTCTCTTAATTGAAAGTTCATCGCAAGCGGTTGGGCTAATTCGGCTATGGCTTGACGGAATTGTGCAATTGAAACGGTTAAATTTCTGTCATCAAATGCGATACGCGAGAAAAAAATCGAGGTATACGGGTCGCTGTACTGTGAGGTTTCAGTAATAAAAGCGCCGTGTTGATAAAGGCTCTGAGAAACTTTTGCTAATACTCCTGAAGTATCAGGGCATTGCCAAGTTAAAATATAGTGATTAATGGGTTTCATACCTGACTCCAAAAAATAATGAATATGGAGTCAGTGTGACAGGTTTTTAATCAAGCAATTAGTTTATTGCGCTATAAGCTAAAATTTTTATTGAGTATGAGTAGCTTGCGTGATTATTGACCGCTATTTTTTTCATCATTTACTTGATGCACTTTATGATAATTTTTGATAAAAAGTGCCTCAACTTTTTCACGTGCCCAAGGTGTTTTACGTAAAAACTTTAAGGTTGAATTGATACTAGGATCTTCAGTGAAGCATTTAATTTTTATTTGTTGACTAAGCGCAGGGTAACCAAAAAATTCAACAAGTTCGGTAACAAGTGCTTTTAAGGTGATGCCATGTAATGGGTTGAAAGGTTGATTGTCCATAAGAGTAATTAGCGATACTATTAATAAAAATATAGTGTTATTTTATCAGATTAATTTTGAAGTTGCTTTCAAAAGATTAAATGCAACGGGAAGTTGGATCTAGATATTTCCAGTGCTATGGTAATGCCATGAAGTTAGCTAATAAAGTAAGGAAGATCATCAGTGATTAAATTAAAATTTTCCCATAAAATAATTATGGCGACTACAGTATTATTACTAATAGCCTTGTCGGTATCTACATCAATTAATTATATATTTTTAAAAGATCACACCCAAAAAAATCTTAATAATGCTATCGATGAAATAGGCCGTTCGGTTTCTGGAAATATTGCTAACTGGTTAACAAATCGTCTACAAATAATTGATGCAGTGGCGCTTAATATTACTGACATTAATAGTCATGAAGAAATTTTTCATGCGGTTCAGCAAGCAGTAAAAGCCGGGATGATGAAAAATACCTTTGTTGGACTAGCCAGTACCGGCGAATTTATCCTTGATGATTTATCGATACAACTTCCAGAAGGTTTTGATATTCGGCAGCGCCCTTGGTATTTACTTGCAAAAGAAGGGCGTAAGTCTTCTTTTACTGAAACTTATATAGATGCCACGACGGATCAAAAAGTATTGACTGCTGTAGCGCCTATTTTGAAAAATGGACAATTTATTGGTGCAGCAGGAGGTGATATTTTTCTAGATGAAATTTCATCGATTCTGAATGAAATTGATTTTCTTGATTTAGGCTATGCCTATTTAATGACTTCAAAAGGGAAGATTCTCAGTCATCCTGATGTGAAATATGTCGATAAAGAGGTGAGTGAATTATTAGGTCAAACACCGCCATTTTCGAGTGACTTAAATGAGATTAATAATAACACCATAGTTTCATTTATCCCCATTAAAGGCATTGACTCGGTTAATTGGTATGTAGGTGTCGTACTTGACAGCGAAAAAGCTTACCAACCCATGGTGAACTCGAGAAACACTGCCATTACTGTGGTTATCGCTAGCTTACTTGCAACGATTATTCTTATGCATTTATTGTTTAGCTATTTAATGAAACCTATTCATACCTTAAACCTTGCCATAAAAGGTATTTCTCGTGGCGACGGTGATTTAACCCAACGTTTATCGGTTGAGAGCCACGATGAGTTTGGTGAACTATCAGAAAACTTTAATGATTTTATAGAAACTATGCATCATTCGATGCGACGAGTTAAAGAGTCAGCGGCAAATTTACAACAGCAGATTGGCCAAGTTCGACAAAGCTCACAAGTCGGTATTGATATGGCCGATCAACAGCTTAATCGTGGTGAAAGTGTATCGACAGCGGTAACCGAGTTAAATAACTCTTCACAAGAAATTTCGACTAACGCACTAACGGCTTCTAACTTAACATCAGGCATGCAAGCGCAGTCAAATGAAGGGCTGGTGGCACTCAATGAAAATATTCAGTCAATTGAACATTTGTCGAAAATAATGACACAGTCAAGCGGCGAAATTGAAAAATTAAGCAGTGAAACTAAAAATATAGTCAGCATTTTAGATGTTATTAAAGGGGTTAGTTCACAAACTAATTTACTCGCGTTAAATGCCGCTATTGAAGCAGCACGAGCAGGGGAGCAGGGCCGAGGTTTTGCTGTAGTAGCTGATGAAGTTAGACAGTTAGCACAACGTACTCAAGAAGCTGCACTTGAAATCGAAACCATGATTGATAACTTAGAAAAAGGCACCGACGCTGTGGTTATTTCTATGGACGAAAGTCAAAAAAATAGTACCAGTAGTGTGCAAAAAGCCAAAGTAGCCGACGAAAAAATGCAATTAATTATTCATATGTTACAACAGGTTGATAATGAAAATCATGCAGTAACTGAAGCGACTCAACAACAAGTTAATGTGATCAGATCAATTGATGAAGATATATTAAATTTGATGGATTTAAATCAGCAAGGCGTACAAAATTTACAGCAAACGCAGCAAGCTTGTGACAGTTTACAACAAGAATTCACCGGCTTAAATGATATAGTGGGTAAGTTTAAAGTCTAACGTGCAAGTGCATAAAAAAGCTAGATAACGTGAGTTATCTAGCTTTTTTTATTGTATCGCCAACAATAAGTGTTGAGTGCTGGCTAATAATAAAGTTTAACCAAAGTAAGCGGCTAAATCTTCACTACCACCAATGTTTTTACCATCAATAAATACTTGTGGTACGGTATCTGAGTTAGTAATAGCACGGAACATTGAAGTATTTACGTCGCTACCAACGATCAATTCTTCAAACTTTAAACCTTGGCTTGTTAATAATGCTTTAGCCTTTTTACAAAATAGACAATCGGGCTTACTAAAAATTGTAATTTCTTGAGACTGCACCGCTTCAGGATTAATGTAATTGAGCATGGTATCGGCGTCAGATACTTCAAATGGGTCGCCGGGTAAATCAGGTTCAATGAACATTTTTTCTATAACACCATTTTTTACTAGCATTGAATAGCGCCAGCTACGCTTACCAAAACCAATTTCTTTTTTATCAACTAATAAACCCATCGCTTGAGTAAAGTCACCATTGCCATCAGGAATGAAACTAATGTTGGCTGCGTCTTTGTCTTGTGCCCAAGCATTCATTACAAAGGTATCGTTAACAGAAATACAAACAATTTCATCAACACCATTAGCGTTAAATTTTTTCGCTAGTTCATTGTATCTTGGTAAATGTGAAGATGAACAAGTCGGTGTAAATGCGCCTGGTAATGAAAATACAATGACGGTTTTATTCGCAAAAATTTCATCACTGTTTCGACTTGCCCAACCATCGGCAGTAATAATAGGAAAAGTAGTGTTTGGAACTTGCTGTGTTTCTTTATTGGTAAACATAGTCACTCGCTTTGATTGATTTGAATCGATTAAGTGGCACTAGTATGGGTGAATAACTTGATTTAATAAAGTGATAAAAACAATTTACAATGATTGATTAAAGCGATTAATAATAAAAATTTTAATCCAGATTGATAATGAAAGAATCACATGACTTATGACAATAGCCAACGTTTAATTTCTTCGGTCATTATATCAAGTTGTAAATAAAGGTAGCTAGCAGATGCTTTTATATCTTTACTATTTTCAGCCCTAGCTTGCTGGCTAACCTCATTGAGCGTTTTAGCTATTTCAGGATGGGAAAAATACCGTGTACTGCCTTTTAGCTTGTGAGCAAGTGCTTGTATATATTTATGATCAAAATTCTCGGTGGCGCTTAGCCACTGCTTTTTTTCTTTTTGCCATGAGGCGATAAAAAGTCGACCAACATTTTTACTCAGTTCGATGTCGTGCTCATTATTTTTCAGCAGCATGTCTAAATCAAAAAGGCTGAAATTTTGTTTAATTAAGTCGTTTTTCTGCTGCTTCTTTAATAACTGTCGATAAGCATTGTTGAGCTTGTTGGTTATTTCTTCCTGTGGGCAAGGTTTAGCCATATAGTCATTGAAACCTGCAGCAATACACCTTTCTGCCGCGCCACTCAAAGCATCGGCGGTTACAGCAATTAACCAAAGCGGTCGGCTTTGCTCGCTTGCTGTTAACGTTTGAGCGAGTTCAAAACCATCAACATTTGGCATATGACAATCAGATATAATAATGTCATAAGCCTGTTTTTCATGTAAATCTAAAGCTTCTTGGCCGTCGTAAGCAATATCGGCTTTAATATTTAGACGCGCAAGTTGCGCACAGAGCACTTTAACGTTTACTAGGTTATCTTCGGCAATAAGAATACGTAGATCTTGAAAACGGTTATCGTCAGCGGCATTAATTAAACGGGTATTACTGCGACGGTTATCGGTGGAACTTTCTAAAGTTGACTGTTTTAGCTTTAAGCTAAAATGGAAAGAACTCCCTTGGTTTAGCGTTGAATCAATCTTAATTTCGCTACCCATCGCTGATATTATTTCTTGGCAAATACTTAACCCTAAACCCGTACCACCATATTTTCGCGTAATGTCGTCATCGGCTTGAATAAAGGGCGTAAATAAAAACGTTTGTTTTTCTGCCGCTATGCCCATGCCGGTGTCTTTTACATCAAAATAAAGTGTGTCGTAGGTATTTTTATTGATAACCTCACTGCTAACAACCGTAACAATTAAATCGATTTTTCCTTTATCAGTAAACTTAATCGCGTTACTAAGCAAATTATTAAGCACTTGTGTGAAGCGTGTCGGGTCGGTTAAATAGCAGTGGCTTATTTTATTGTCTATTTGTAAGTTAATATCTAATGGTTTGTGGTGTTCAATGTGATTAAAGCCACTAATAATATTTTTACAAAGTAAGTTAACATTTACTGGCACCGATTCTAAAGTCAGTTTGCCGGCGTCCATCTTTGAAAAGTCGAGCACATCATTGAGTAAAGCGAGTAAGTTAGTTGCCGAGCCTTGTAATGTTTCAAGTAAATCATTTTGTTCTTTATTTAAAGGTGTGAAAGCAAGGGCTTCTGCCATACCTAATACACCGTTCATCGGCGTTCTAATTTCATGACTCATCCGGGCAAGAAAAGTAATTTTCGCTTGTGCTGATTTCTCAGCTTCTATTTTTGCAGACTCAGCAATTGATAATGCATGTTCAATTTTTAGTTGTGCAAGCTTTCTGACCCTAAGCTGTCGATAATAAATCCAAAAAATAATCAGCCCAAAAAGCATAATAGCGACAAACAAATAACTGACATTTCGATAGGCAGTAGCAATTTGTTTATCGGCATTATTTTCATGGAAAGCCGTTTGACTCCATTTTGTATAAAGTCTTTCGTAATCTTTAGCAGAAACACTTTTAATGGTGCGATTAAGTAAGCTAATAACAATATCGTTACCGGGGGGACTCGCGAAAAAAAATTGAGCATTATCATTAAAGTTTATTAATGGTTGGCTGGTGAGATTAGAGAGTTGATTTTCTTTAACCAAATAAGAAGAAATGAGAGAGCCACCAATAAAGACATCAGATTCCCCCAAGGATACTGAAGTAATGGCCGCATTGATCGAGTCAAAGTAATTAAGGTGCGCAAAAGGAAGCTTTTCTAATAATAATTGGGTGGCATTAAAGTTATTAACCACAGCAACTTTTTTGTCACCTATGCCACTTAAGCCATCTATTATTGTGTCATTATGGCGATAAACCATACTATAACTGGCTTGCAAATAGGGCTCAGAAAAAATAAGCTTTTTCTCTCGATCTTTATTACGCTCAACCAACGGCAGCACATTAATTTTTTGTTGTGCTAAAGACGAAAAAATTTGCTCTACATTTCTTACATAAACAGGTTTATAGATAATACCGGTACGCTCAGTTGAAAGCGTAAATAAATCAATGGTGAAGCCTCGCTCGGTAATGTGATTAAAGTTTTTAGTAATAATGTAGGGCGGAAAACCTCCAGACACCACAGGAAAAAAAAGTTGATTATGGTCAATAATAAAATCTTTTTCAGCAACAGATAAATTTGTAAAATAGCTGCCAAAAGTTAACGAGATATTTCCTTCATTTAAGGTAATATATTTGTTATTCCACAACTCGGCTTGTTGTCGACTTACTGAGCGGATGCCGTCGTTAATTTTATGCATCAAGCTTCTATTGTTTTTACTCACGGCAAAGCGAAAGTCAACTTCCGGTGCTTCATCTTCAGTAATGTGAAAATCGCCACTGAGCTTATATTCTTTTAACTTTTCATTAAGTAACCAGGGTTTTGTTGCATATAAGGCATCATACTTTTTATAATCGCCAAGCAGCTTATCAAGATCTTGATAATAATAGCGTTCAATATCGCGACTAATAGAACTTAAAGTTGATTGATCGTCAGAGTAGATACCTATTTGCAGGCCGTTACTTTTATTACTTTGAATGCGACGAAACACTTTTTGTTTGAATTTAGCATAGGGAATACTAAAAAATACATCTGTTTGATCTTGCTGGTAACGAGTAACGGCGACGACATCAATACTCTTATTAGCAAGTGATTGATAAGCCTTTTCTGTTGGCATGTAGCTAAACGATACTTCACGTTGATTATCTATTGCCCAAATTTGCCAATATTCTTTAAGAAAGTTAACCAGCAGTTGAAACTTCTCTCCAGAAGCTGCATTGATTGACGCTCTATCAGGTAAAGCTATTCGAAGGGGCGCTTTACTGTTGGATAGTTGCTCTGCATAGACACTAAAAGTGACTAACAAAATACTGCACAATAATGTGCGTTTAAGCCAAGTAGACAAGTGCCATAACATATTCTTTATATCGCTTATAATGTCATCATTCATGGTTTAAAACTTAGGTCTTTATTTGCGTTTATCTATGGAGGCAGAAGTGAAGTCTTAATAAATACACTCTATGCTATAAGTAGCAAACCAGCAAATTTTAATAAATAAGTGATTGATTTAATATAATGAAAATCAGATGTTTTTTAGGTAATACTAGCTACTGCTTCCCGAGTTATTATTAAATAAACCTTAGTGGCCAACAAGTAAAGCAACTAAAAAGATCAGTATCACAGCGCAATAAATTTGCTTGCTACAGTAACAGCATGATAAATTACCCCTAAAGTTGTATATACAATTAAAAGGTTGAAGATGTCTAACACTTACACGTTAATAAAAGGTCGAATTCCATTGCTTATCAGCATGCCGCATAACGGTGAGGCTTTACCTGAATATATTGCCAATAAAATGACTGAACAAGGCAGAAAAGTGGCTGATACTGATTGGCATAAAGACAAGCTTTACGCCTTTGCTCAAGCGCGGGGTGCATATATTATTATGCCCAAATATAGCCGCTATGTTATTGACCTAAATCGAGATCCAGCAGGTGTTGATTTATACCCTGGTGCCAATAGTACTGAATTGTGTCCGACGACCTCATTTGACCTTGCGCCACTTTACCTTGAAGGGCAAGCTCCAGAAAAAGATGAAATATTACATCGGGTAACCACGTATTGGCAGCCTTATCATCAAGCATTAAAAAGCACTCTAGCTGACATGCAGAATGAATTTGGTAAAGCCGTTTTACTAGAGGCCCATTCTATTTTGTCGACCGTGCCGAGATTTTTTGAAGGGCAATTACCCGATTTTAATTTTGGTACAGCTGATGGTAAAAGCTGCGCGCCTGAATTAATCACCGCACTACAAAAACTTGATTACTCACCTTATAGCATGATCACTAACGGGCGGTTTAAAGGCGGCTTTATTACCCGAGAGTATGGTCAACCGCTAAAAAATATTCATGCGGTACAGTTAGAGCTTTCACAACGTACTTACATGAGTGAGCCCAGTCCAGAATACAATGAAGTGTTGGCAAGTGAGGTTATTCCTAAGCTTAAACAGTTAGTAGAAACCTTGATTAAGTTTTCACAACAAAAATTCTAGTGTAGGTGTGCTCGTATGAATGAGTCGCGATAACTATTTTATTAAGCCTTAATCATCAGTCAGTGGTGAATAGGTAAACGCAGTAAATATAGATTGGGTTTTACAACAAAAATTAGTAAAGGTATTTTCGATGAAGTTATTTGCAGAACGTATTTTATTAAGCAGCGGTTGGCATACGCAGCAAACATTAACCATAGAAAATGGTTTAATCACCGCAATAGCATCAGGCCATATTGATGGCGCTGAGCGAGTAGGGGTTGTTATTCCTGGTATGGTTAATTGCCACTCCCATGCTTTTCAACGTGCCTTTGCGGGTTTCAGTGAACAAGGTAGTGAAGGGCAAGACAGTTTTTGGACATGGCGCAGCATCATGTACAAGTTTATCGATCAACTGACGGTAAACGATGCCGAAATAATTGCCCGACAGCTTTATATTGAAATGCTTAAAATGGGTTATACCCGTGTTGCAGAATTTCATTATTTACATCATGAAATTAATGGTGAAAACCATGATGAACTTGCTGCCATGGCAAAAGCCATTTTTAAGGCCAGTAAGCAGTCGGGAATTGGTTTAACATTATTACCAGTACTTTATCGTTTCAGTGGCTTTGGTCCTTTACCGGCAAATGACGGCCAAAAGCGCTTTATTAATTCAATAGAACAATTCAATCAACTGGTCAGTGACTGCTTTACCTTAAGTGCTCATTATCAAAATACCAATGTTGGCATTGCGCCTCACTCATTAAGAGCGGTTGATAAAACGTCTTTAGAGCAGGCGGTAAAACATGTCCGTAGTTTAGATAATAAAGCGCCAGTGCATATTCATATCGCTGAGCAGCAAAAAGAAGTCAATGATTGTTTAGCGCATTATGGCCAACGCCCGGTGGAATGGTTATTAAATAATGTCACATTAGATCCACAATGGTGTTTAATTCATGCGACACATATCAACGAACAAGAACGCCAAGGCATTATTGCCAGTAAAGCGATTGCAGGAATTTGCCCAACCACTGAAGCAAATCTAGGTGACGGTATTTTCCCCACCAGCGAATTTTTAGCAGAAAATGGCACCTTAGCGATTGGCTCTGACAGTCATATTTCAGTGAATCCTATCGAAGAGTTACGCTGGTTAGAATACGCACAACGCTTAATTAAGCAACAACGTGCTATTTTAGCAACAGAAGATCAACCTTCAGTAGGTCGTAATTTGTGGCAACAAGCAGCCTTAGGGGGCGCCCAAAGTACAAATAGTAATACCGGTGAGTTAGCGATAGGTAAACAAGCCGATTTACTGGTACTTAATGCCAAAAAAGTGGCTTTGTTTGCTCACCACGACCAACACTTATTAGACAGTATGATTTTTGCAAGTCAGCATAATATGATTAACGACGTTATGGTCAATGGCCACTGGGTGATTAACGGCGGCATTCATCACCTAGAGCAAGAGTCTGAACAAGCATTCTCTAAGCTATTGGCCAGTCTTTCTGCTTAGCATTAAACTGTTATCGCACATCTAAGTTGTAGATCTGCTCGATAACAGCTTTATATCTTTTATAGGTTATTAATATTTCAATTTGCCTATAACAACGAACTATACTGAGCAATTGTTTTACAAACTTTCGCTTGGTTTTCTCGGTGCAAATGTGGGGATTGTTGTTTGGCATTACAAAAATCAGTAAAAAAAGCTTTTACTGATTTTCTATCGCTGGTTATTTCTTTTAAAAATTGTTGTTCTTCAAGACTAAAATTAACAAGCTGACTCTTTAGGTCAGTATAAATTTTATCGGCCTTCAACCTTACTTTGGTATCTGTAGCTTCTGAAAAGGCATTAGAAATGGCGTTTTTCTGTTCTGAAAACCACTCGTCTACTTCTGGTTGAGGATAAAAGTGTAAAAATAATGCCGCTGCGACGATTAAGATCAATAAATTTTTCATAATTCTTTATATAATTGAATGATTATATAAGAATAATCAATTTTCGGCTTATTCACTAATATTAATTGTTTTATAACGTATTCTTAGATAAATATCGTTATAATCTTGAGGCTTTCGTATATCAAGGATTTATCGTGAAATCAGAAGACAAGATCAAAAAAGCGCAGATACAAATTCCCGTTAAAAATATTAAAATACATCAACCCAATCAGGTAGAAACCTACCAGCCTCGTGATCAAATTTATGTGCGCAAAGTTAGTGGTATTTTCCAATTACTTAGGCAGCGGATGAACTTTTTTTTCTTAGCACTTTTTGCGGCACTGCCTTGGTTACGATATAACGATCATCAAGCCATTTTATTTGATATTGCAGAACAACGCTTCACGCTCTTTGGACTAACCTTGTGGCCACAAGACTTAACCTTACTCGCTTGGCTCTGTATTCTTAGTGCTTTTTTACTGTTTTTTGTTACCACCTTTTTAGGGCGTGTTTGGTGTGGATATTTATGCCCACAAACTGTCTGGACCTTTATTTTTATCTGGTTTGAAGAAAAAATTGAAGGGACCGCTAATCAGCGTAAAAAGCTGGATAGCCGCGAACTTGATTTTGACAAATTCTGGCGTAAAGCCTTAAAACATACTTGTTGGTTATTTTTCTCGATACTAACGGCATTAACGTTTGTCGGTTATTTTGCACCGGTTGATGAAGTGTTTATTGACTTTTTTACTTTTCAGGCCTCGTTTGCTTTAGCGGCGACTGTTTGGTTCTTTGCTTTTTGTACTTATGGTAATGCTGGCTGGATGCGGGAAATTATGTGTCTACATATGTGTCCTTATGCACGTTTCCAATCAGCGATGTTTGATAAAGATACCTTAACGGTTACATATGACTTTAATCGCGGTGAAAGTCGTGGTGCACGCTCGCGTAAAATAGCACATGAATCATTAGAATTAGGTGACTGTATTGACTGCAACCTTTGTGTGCAGGTCTGTCCAACCGGTATAGATATTCGTAACGGCTTACAATATGAATGTATAAATTGTGGTGCATGTGTTGACGCATGTGACGGGGTTATGGAAAAAATGAATTACCCGAAAGGGCTAATACGTTACACCACCGAGCATGAATTACAAGGTAAGAAGGTTCATTTTATTCGTTCAAAATTAGTAGGTTATGCCATCGTTTTATTGGTGATGTGTAGCTTGTTAGTTTTAGAGATTGTTAATCGCGCTCCGGTCACTATGGACATTATTCGCGACAGAAATGAACTGGCCAAAGAAAAATTTAACGGTGATATAGAAAATGTGTACACCTTAAAAATCTTAAATAAATCGCAAACTGATAACGTTTATCGCTTGTCTGTTAAAGGGATTGAAAACACTAAGTGGCATGGCGAGCAAGAAGTCATGGTAAAAGCCGCTGCTGTGTATACGTTACCGATGAGTCTGTCTGTAGACCCCTATGAATTAAAAGGTTACATGACCGATATTTCATTTGTTATTGAGTTGGTTTCAGAGGAAGATGACGTTTCTCTTGAACATGAAAGCAGGTTTTTTAATAAACGCTAATGTCTGTATTTGATTTTACTACCCTATCACCCGACTTGATCTTAGATGGCCTAGAAAGTACTGGCCTCTTTGTTGATAGCGGCTTGCTGGCTTTAAATAGTTATGAAAACCGTGTTTATCAATTTCATGACGAAGATAAGAAAAAATACGTCACCAAGTTTTATCGACCGCAACGCTGGACCGAAGCTGAACTTAGAGAAGAGCATAGCTTTTCTTTTGAATTAGCAAAACATGAATTACCCTTAGTTGCGCCGTTAAAAATTGGTGGAGAATCACTTTTTTCTCATCAAGGCTTTCATTTTGCTATCTACCCTTGTCGGGGCGGACGTATTTTCGAAGTAGACAATTTAGATCAGCTTGAATGGATGGGACGATTTTTAGGACGTATTCATGCCGTCGCGGCGACAAAACCTTTTAAACATCGCCCGACCTATAACAAGCAAGAAATGCTTTTTCAGGCCACCGATATTATAAAAGACTCTGGTTTTGTGCCACATTACCTAAGCAAAGCTTTCTTTACTATTTTAGAACAAGTGGTTGATATTGCAGCGCAGCAATATCAACCCAGCCATGAAATACGTTTACACGGTGATTGTCATGCCGGTAATATTTTATGGACAGACAAAGGTCCACATTTTGTCGATTTAGATGATTGTCGCATGGGGCCTGCTATTCAAGACCTATGGATGATGCTTTCAGGTGATCGCCAACAACGGTTATTACAACTTGATACTATGCTTTCGGGATACGAAGAATTTTATTCATTTGAACCCAAGCAACTTATTTTGATAGAATCATTACGTACCATGCGTGTTGTTAATTATATGGCTTGGTTATGTAAGCGCTGGCAAGACCCAGCGTTCCCGCATAACTTCCCATGGTTTAATACTGATAAGTATTGGGAACAGCAAATTTTAATGTTGAAAGAGCAAGTGTCTGCCCTTCAACAGCCACCATTAAGTTTATTACCTGCATAATTATTAATAGCGCAGGGCTATTGTTTGAGGAAAAACGTTAAATGAAAAAATTAGTGAGTTTATTTGTGATGTTATTATTGCCATTAATGGCATCAGCAGCAAATTATCAAGAAGGTACGCATTATACAATCGTGAGCGAACAGGCTACCAAAAAGCCTGAAGTACGTGAATTCTTTTCATTTTACTGTCCACATTGTTTCAAGTTTTCACCTTTCATGACTAGCGTTAAAAAGCAGTTACCAGCAGGGGTTAAATTTGAATTCAATCACGTTGATTTTTTACGTGGCGCTTCTCAAGTGATGCAGGAAACGTTAAGTAAAGCGGTAGTTGTTGCCGAGCAAATGGACATGGAAACTAAGCTAATGGGCGCACTTTTTAATTATATTCATGTGCAGCGCGCAGTCTTTACTTCTGAAAAAGATATTCGTAATGTTTTTGTTTTGAATGGCGCTGATGGCGAAAAGTTTGACAAATTAATGAAAAGCTTTGGTGTAAATAGCCAAGTAAAACAAATGAAGAAAAAGCAAACCTACTACGCAAAAAGTGGTGGTTTAACAGGTGTGCCAGCCGTTATTGTTAATGGCCGCTACAAAATTGAAAATGCAGGTTTAGATAAAAACAACTTTGAAGCTGACTACAGCAACTTAGTGAAGTATTTGTTAACACTCGACTAAATGACCGTTAGCAAGACAATAAAAAAGGAGCTAAATAGCTCCTTTTTTATCGCGTTTTTTTTCTTTTTTATACAACAAATAGCCAAAAATTAACGCAACAACCAGTAAAGATAAACTCAGTAATATTTGCTGTTCCTCCCCGACTTTAATACCTGCGCCAAGTAATGAAAATATCAACATCTGTGGAATAAAGCCAATACAAGTGCCTGTAACATAAGGGATAAACCTTACCTTAGCCATGCCTGCTAATATGTTAGTTAAAAAGTTTGAGCCCGCAGGTAACAAACGAATAACTAGAGCTTTGCTGAAGGTGTCCGTTGAGAAAAAAGTAGATAGTGTGATTAGTTTTTCGGGGTAAGCGTCAAGCACCCTTTGTCTAAAAAAGGTTTTTGCGATAAATAACGTTAGCATGCAACCGAGTGTTGCCGCTAAAGTGGCCAGCAGCGTCCCATAAACAATGCCAAAGATGTAACCACAAGAAAAAGCAGCGACTTGCCTGGGTAAACCTATACTGGTCAGTAATGCCAATAGACTTAAAACCATTAACACCCCCAGATATCCTTGAGGAATAAACTGGTCAAGTAATGGCTGTAGGTTATTGTTTTTCAATACATCTAAAGAAAATAACACGCTAAAAAGAATGGCAATACTAATTAATGTGGTCATTAAAAAAAGTGTTTTAGTTTGTTTGCTCAGCATCTCTATCCATATTAAACAATCATATCTGATAAAATTTTCGCTTTCGCTAAACTAAATTCTTCATCGGTTAAAAAACCCTGTTGTTTTAAATCAACAAGCTTGTCTAGCGCACTTATTAATTCCGAGTCATGAACAACGATGTCGTGCAATACCGCTGCGGTTTGCTTACTAGGTAGCGGTTCTTTTATTACGGAGGCATCAATGCTTTTAGGCTCGGCCTTTTTTTTCTTAAAAACTTTTTTTATCGCGCTCTTAGCGATGGCTACTTTTAGTGGTCGTGGCGTTGTTGCTTCTGGATTCAGCTGGGTGGCAATAAACCAGTTCCAATCAATTAATGACTCTAAGGTATCAAAATATTTCGCTTTGGTTAGACGCTGGTTACCTTTTCTAAAATATAAGCATACAACATATGTTTTAGCGTTTTTATCGGTTAAATAAAGCAGGACTTGTCGAGTTTCATCATTAATAAGCTTATGGCGATGCGCTTGATTAAATGACAAGCGCAGTTTGTTCTCGCATTGCTCATTGTAACCATGGTTAATATCCTCATTAATAATACTGACGTTGCTATCGTTTACCCAAATTTCACTTTTAACAATATCGGCAATAGCCAATTGACTGTCTACTTCTGACTGATGGCGCTTGTAAAACGATACGGTTGTTTGGCTAGTATCGAGTTCAAAGCGTGCAAACATACCTCTTAATTTTGCTTTTTGATTGACCGTTTTTAGTCGTAATCGATAAAACGCCACCGCAACCACCAATATAAACAGGGTAAGCAGTAGTTTGCCATAAGCGCTATTGTTGAGTGGCGCCGATTGTTCATCACTTTTTTTCTCCACCTGAATACGCTTACTATTCTCACTTTTTAATGGGATAGCCTTTACCGATAATAATTGTTTATTGGTTAAATCTAACAGTAAGGGTTCGCCGTTGTGATTAAAGAGTAATGACACTTTATTTTTTGGAGAAAGCTCATCACGACTAAAAGACAAAATAGGTAATGCAGCGGCGCCACTTTTAGCCTCACTATTTACCATCGTGGTATTCAATTGGGCAAGTTGCCAATTTTTTGAATCATTAATAAGATATAAGACACTTCCCACAGACGCTTCTAGGTTTCGCCCATAATAAGGGAAAATATTTCCATGAGTCCCTTGAGTAGATTTCAGCGGAAAAACAAGGTTGTTTTGGTAAGAATCTCGCCAGTCAGCACCTTTATCAGCAACAACAACTTGGTGACCGCCATCGTAGTCATGTTCTACGAGTAATGCGCCATAATGTTTTTTTGACCACGAAAAAGAACTAATGCTTTGAGCACCTAAAATAAAGATCTCATTGTTAACGTCGTTTGTTTTCATAAAAGGGTTACTACTTGGCACCCTATAATTTCTTAAGCCCAATTTTTCAGGATTAATGCGTAACACAACGCCAGAATATAAAGCGCCTTCGCTAGCGTTGGCTAAGCTAGCGTTACTGTCAGACAAAGCAACAAGCATTAAGCCATAATCATCGTGCCATACTTTATTATATGGATTAAAGGCAATTTTCTGTATTTGGTGTGTGGCAGTTGGCACCGCAATTCTCAGCACTTCTCTGCGTTGCTGCACATCAATTTTAATTGCCGCTGTGTTGTCGTATTGCCACTGCGTTATCACAGCGTCAAATGGCAATGCAACCGGATCGGCTAATAGCGTTAATCGCGCAACATTATTGTTTATTTTAGCGGGCTCAATATGTGCAGTAAAAAAGTTTTGAAAGCCAGTTTTATCTGCTAACAAAAAACTGGGGTGAAACGTTAGCGCGGTTAATTCAACTTGTTTATCGGTAGTATGATTATTTAAAGGTAAGCTTGCTAAAAAAGTGAGCTTGGCATTATTAAGTAAAGACAATTCGCCAGCAGCGTTTGCAATTAAGTATTGCTGCTTATTCTCACTATTAACAGGTAATGCAATAACGGTTGTTTTATTAGTTGAACTTAGGCTAGGTAGCTGGGCTAAAACTTCGAGTCGAACTTCTTCAGCAACCGTAGTTAAGGGCGTTAATAGCCAATAAAAAGCCAGCAACATTAGAAGTGCTTGCGTAGTTATTTTTTTTATATAATGAAAAACGTCCATATTTTGCCAACAATCCTAATTTTATAAAATTATAGGTAATCCGTTTTAATGTTTCAATAAAATGACTTGGTGTGAATCAATAAATTGTGATTTTTTACTATCATTGAGATAGCTTAATCTTCCGTCGACAACTAATTGGTCGCCTAGCTCGGCTTTATCTTTAATATAATGTGCTTGTTTGCCCCAGATATGTACCGAACGTTCGATAGAAATATTTTGGGTTTGCTGTGTTATAGGCGAATACACTAAATTATTAACGGTTAAGTTAAGCGCGACTAATTCTTTATTATTCTCGGTTAGTACTAAATTAATGTCGCTGCTTATTTCACCACTCATATGCACTTGGTTTATTGACTGGGCGTAACCCTTTGCAAATGTTTGTGCATAAGTGGCGTGTAGTATTTCACGGTTAGCTTTTTTACTATTAAGTAAATAACCTTGCACTAAAATAATATCACCCTTTTGCGAGTGAATAAGTGAACGATCAACAATATCACCAATAACTTTAACCGTATGATAACTCGTCCATTCTTTAAACTGTTGGCTCGTTTTGTCAAACCATCGGCTATGGGTTGCTAATACCAACTCAGCTACAGCAAGGACTGGGTTTGCTTGATAACGAATATCAGGCTTAGCAACTAAATTTCCTAATAAGGTTACTGAACATAAATGATTTTGGCTTAGATGATTTGTCATGGCAATTTAATAAAAAAAACTATAGTGCTAATTTACTGAAAATCATCAGATTAAGCAAATACATGACATTAAACAACCATAATTTTTCTGTACTTTGATGATAAAATTGTTAGTATGCCGAACAAACCAAGGGGTGCAATAAAAAGCTGTTGTTAATAAGCTTTTGTATTGCTGAGAATTTTTACCCTTAATACCTGAAACGGATAATGCCGGCGTAGGAATGGTTAATATGTTGAATATTTATCGTAAACACTTTGTGTAAGTGCTTACTTACGGTGTATTTGCCTTATTGCTCTTTTTTGCTTGCATGCCATAAAAAGAGCCCAGTATGAATTTTATAAAATCTCCTATTTCAATCGCGGTAACAACGACTTTATTGACTTTTGCCAGTGTCACACAAGCAAATGAGTCAAATGATATTGAGCGTATAACTGTCACTTCCAGTTTTAATAAGCAATCTTTAGCGCAAGCACCTACTAGTATTGCAATCATCGACCAACAAAAAATAGCTGAGCAGGGCATTCAACATTTTGAAGAAGTTATTAATGGTGTCGCCAACTTAAATTTCTCTGGTGGAACATCTCGTCCGAAATATTTACAAATTAGAGGCGTCGGTGAACGCTCTGAATACCGCGGTGCGCCAAACTCATCAGTGGGCTTCATTGTCGACGATATCGATTTGTCAGGCTTGGGCATGGCAGCTTCTATGTACGATGTTCAACAAGTTGAAGTCTTAAGAGGTCCACAAGGAACACGTTTTGGTGCCAATGCGCTTGCGGGTTTAATTTACATAAAATCAAAAGACGCAACAGAATTACCCGAGCATGGTTTTAAAGTAACATTAGGCAATGACGACTTAATTAATGTTGCCGGTTATAGCTCTGGTGCTCTCACTGAATACTTAAATTACCGCATATCACTAGAGCAACATCAACAAAACGGTTATCGCGACAATCTTTATTTAAATAGAGATGATACTAATGGCATTGACGAGTTTTCTGGAAAGTTCAAATTGCAATATACGGCAATAGAAGATTTAAGTGTTGATTTTACTTATATATTTGCGGATAACGATAATAGTTTCGATCCTTGGACATTAGATAACAACGGCTTTAATACGATCACGGACAATCCAGGTGTTGATAATCAAAAATCGCATGGTGGGGCACTAAAATTTAGTTTTGAAGGTTTGTCATTTGCAAAATTCGAAGCGATAAGTAGCTATACCACGACAGAGCATCAGCACGCTTATGATGGTGATTGGGCAAACGCAGATTATTGGGCAAGTAAAAATTGTGATGGTGCGCCATGTGAATACAGTTACCTTTGGGACAAACGCGCCGATAGAGATGTATGGTCACAAGAGTTTCGATTATCATCAAATGACGCTTCAAGAATTTTCGACAATACAACTGCTTGGCTAGTGGGTACTTACATTAGCAAAATGAATGAAGATAACGACCTTGACTCTTTTTATAATGGTTGGGCAGACGAAGTACTAGACTCTACATACTCAGCTAATAATTATGCAATTTTTACCCAGTTAGACAGTGTTCTTAACTATGGCCATGAGTTATCAGTAGGTTTGCGCGTTGAAAAACGTTCAACCGATTATAGCGATAGTGCTGGCGATGAGTTTGAACCGTCTGAAACCATGTGGGGTGGACACGTCGCATTGAGTAAGATCATTAACAATGAGCATTCTGCCTATATTCGTGTCGCGCGTGGCTACAAAGCGGGTGGTTTTAATATGGATTTACCCGAGCAATTAATCCAATTTAAAGAATTTGATACCGAAGTCTTAGTCAATTATGAATTAGGCCTACAATCGAATATGCTAAATAATACCTTAGTCAGCCGACTAGCCTTATTCTATATGGACAGACAAGATCAACAAGTTAATGCTTCTCAACAGAACCCTGATAAGCCACAGCAATTCACCATTTACACAGCAAATGCCACCAGTTCAAGCAGTTACGGTTTGGAACTTGAGTTAACATATCAAGTTAATAGTAATTTAACGATCGACTCGACAGTGGGCTACCTAAACGCAACATATGATGTTTATGGCTATTCTGACAAGTACGGTACAAACATTGACATTTCAGGACGCGATTTAGCACACGCACCAAGCTATACCTTCAGCCTTGGCTCTACGTATCGCAGCGATAATGGCGTTGTTTTTAATGTGAACTGGTCAGGAAAAGATGAATTTTTCTTCTCTGATAGCCATGACGAAAAAGCGTCAAGTTCAAACTTATTGAATGCGAAAGTTGCTTATGAACTCGCTGACTGGTCTATTTCACTTTGGGCTAGAAATATTACCGATGAAAAAATTGCAACACGTGGCTTCTTCTTCGGCAACGAACCTGATTTAGATTGGGTAGCTAAAAAATATCAACGTTTTGGAGCACCAAGACAAATTGGTGTAACGTTTGATTATAACTTTTAAAGCTAGCACTTTTAAGTTAACAAACGATCATGCTGAACGAACATTTCGTCATGATGAAGTAACACGTTGTCATGCTGAATTTATTTCAGTATCTGTATTTGTGGCTTAGAGCAATGAGATCCTGAAACAAGTTCAGGATGACGGGTTTTTTAGCTTGGCAGGGCAGTTGTTAAAAACCGCCATGCCGTTATGTTGAAGTAACATGCCGTAATACTGAAGTAAAACGTCGTCTTGTTGAACTAACACGTCGTCATGCTGAATTTATTTCAGTATCTGTATTCGTGGCTTAGAGCAATGAGATCCTGAAACAAGTTCAGGATGACGGGGGTATTCAGGATGACGGTTTTTTTAGCTTGGCAGAGCCGTTGTTAAAAACGGCCTTACCGTTATGTTGAAGTAACACGCCGTCATGCTGAATTTATTTCAGTATCTGTATTTGTGGTTTAGAGTAATGAGATCCTGAAACAAGTTCAGGATGACGGGTTTTTTGTTCACTTGAAAAAGTGGCATACCATTAGGAAATAATATGAAAATATCTATAGAAATTAGTTTGTATCCTCTAGCAGAAGAAAAATTTAAAACTGAAATTTGGGCATTCATTAAGCGCCTTCGTAATGTAGTGGGCTTAAATGTAGTGACTAATGGCATGAGTACACAAGTATTTGGAGACTACGACTTAGCTACCCGTCATGTCATGGCAGAAATAAAGCATGTCCATCAAACCTTAAATGCTGCTGTTTTTGTATGTAAGTTTATTGGTGGTGATCGCTCAGAAGTCGAAGCTGAAAGCTAATGGTTGAATCTTTATCAGCAACAGTCAATTACTTTACGCATTTGCCTCTCTGGGAATTATTAGCGGTAATTTCAGCATTATTTTATGTGGTGTTAGCGGCAAAAGAAAATATTTGGTGTTGGCCAGCTGCACTAGTGAGTACCATTATTTATAGCGTTATTTTTTATGATGTTTATTTATGGATGGACGCCTTATTGCAGGTTTATTATTTAGCAATGGCCATTTTTGGCTGGTATTGCTGGCGCCATGTTTCTTTGTCGCAAAATAACACAAAAAATAATAGTCATTCAGGCACATCATTAGCCATTCAAAGCTGGTCGCTACTCTTTCATATCAAAATAGTGGTCTTACTAGCTGCTTGCTCTTTGGCTATTGGTTGGCTAATGGACAATTACACGCCAACACACTTCCCTTATTTAGATTCTGCAACTACGGTATTTGCGGTGTTTGCGACTTATTTAGTCACTAAAAAGGTTTTAGAGAATTGGTTATACTGGATAGTCATCGATTTTGTTTCCATTTATCTCTATTTAGAAAAAGGCTTGCAACCTACCGCTGTGTTATTTGGCTTATATGTAGTGATGGCTATGGTCGGTTATGCAATTTGGTACAGCAAATATCAAAAGAGTCATCAACAAGCAACAGGCAATGTAGCCTCGGCGACTGAGTAGTTGAGTGGCGGCTTTAATCAATCAAAAAAGTAACAGCAACTCTGAAGAGATTAAAGCCTTACCTTGTTTTACTCATCGCGATTGTAAAATTGAGCGATTAACAGGGGGGGAAAGTCATCAATGTTTTAAAGTGACGGTTAACAAAAATACTATTGAGCAAAATTTTTTTGTAAAGTCCTTTGCGGGCCATCAACAAACAGCAAAAGCCGAGATTGCCAGTCACTTATTAGCAGCAAACATGGCTGTAGCACCGGCTATTATTTATCATTCAGCATCATGGCTTGTTACCGAGTTTATTAACGGTGATTCATTAACCTGTTTTTATAAGCAACAAACTGTCAGTGCAGCTAATAACAAACTTACGGTGGCGATGTACTTAATGGTAAAAACTCATCAGCTAACGCCACCAGAAAATCATCCGGTGTTAGCCATTGAAGAGCTGCTTTACCACCAAGCCTCCAATAGTAAACTCTCGCAGTCTCAGCATATCGCGCTACAGAAAATAATCAGCGAAATAACACCTCCGCAAGCCAAGCATAATCACTTAGTACTTTGTCATGGTGATGTTAATTATGAAAACATTCGTGTAAGCGCACTGTTTAATAATGAAAGTCCGCAAAAGCATGCTTGGTTAGTCGATTTCGAATGCAGTTGTTTAGCTGAAGCCGAATATGATCTCGCCATGTTTATCGCAATTAACGAATTCAGTGTTAACGATATAGATGTTCTAATACAAGACTATCAGCAATTTACTAATGCGACGATTGATGAACAAAAAGTGCGTACATATCTCGCTTGTTGTTATCTCATTAATGGCTTGTGGTACTTAGAGGCTGGCTATCAACACAAGCAAGCGAAAAAATTAATGGCTAAGGCACACCAGCAGCTTGTACTTTTTGACCAATTAGGCTTGTTAACAGAAAAAATAACATTATTATTTTAATCTGTACTATCTTTATTATCCTCAGTAAATTACTCAATAATAGCTACTGTTTATAAAGTAGTTATATTGAATTTAGTTACTGACTATTTATTAGTTTATATCAACTTATATCGCGAAGTTACTTTTGTATCACAGTGATTTATTTAAGTTATTGAACATCCGGCACCGTAATAAAAATGCAATAAAGGCTTAAGATTTTAATAATGCAAATCAGCCATTAAATATTTTTTTATTGTTATTCTTTTTGTTGATCAGGCGTGATGTCGATGCTAATATTTACTGCAAAGATCATTCTGTTGTTTATCTATATAACAAGGAATGTTAGGTTTTTTACTTTCAAATCAGGGATTAACAATGAATAAAATTATGCTTACAACAGTTGCTGCGGCAATTTCTTTGACTTTATCGGCATGTTACCAAGATGATGGTACTGTTCTTGCGCCAAACCAAGCGCCGCCGGTTCCACCAACGCCTTCTACATTAGATGTATCAGGTTCTGGTATCAAAGGTGTATTAGCTAACGCTTTAGTTGAGGTTTTTGATAGCTCAGATTTAGAAACTGCTCTAGCAAACACTCAAACAGATGAAAATGGTGATTACACACTTTCATTAACTGATGCTTCTGGTGAAGCAATTACAGGTACTTTTTTTGTAAGCGTAAGTGCTGACGAAGATACTACAATGATTTGTGATGCTACAGTTTGTGGTGACGTAGTTAGAGGTGGCGTTGTTCCTGCTTCACAATTAGCGGGCTTAAAACTTTCAACAATGAGCAATTCTGACGGTAGCGGTACAATCTTTGCTGAAGTTAACGCATTAACAACACTTGCAACTGAAACTATTTTAGCGGTAATTGAAGACGATGCAGATATCGACCTTTCTGACCCAGAAATTTTTGAAGCGTTTCAAGTAGATGCTTCTCGAGTAATTGGTGCTACTTTAGGTTTAGATTTATCTGAAACTAACATTTTTGACGTTGTAATTGTTGATGCTTCAGTATCTGCAAATGTATCAACAGATGATATGGTAGCAGCAACGTTAACGCTTATTAACGGTTCGCTTTCAGGTTTAGAGCCAGGCACTGATGAAACTCTTGCTGATGCAATTGAAACTTATATCGCTGCAGTTAAACTAGTTACCAAAGCGATTATTAATAACCCTGGCGCAGCATTAGATGCTGACACAGTAGCGGCAATGGCAAGTATTAATGCTGTTCAAGCTCAAGTTTCGCAAGCAATTATAGATTTAGCATCAGTTATTTCGGGCGATACAGGTAATGCTGTGGGTATTGTAAATATTCCTGACGTAATCAATCCTGATGATATTGCAGCTTCTGTTGATCTAGATGACGAAATTACTGGCGGTACAGGTGGTACTGGCGGTACAGGTGGTACTGGTGGCGGTGGTACTGGTGGGTAACTAATCCCAGTAACTATTATCTGAATAAAAACCGATAGATTTATCTATCGGTTTTTTTTTGCCAGAAATGCTCAATAATAATGCTAAATATAGAAAAATAGATCATTATAATCAGCTAAATATTTAATTGCAGAATAACTTCGTCACCGCCATAATCATTGCAAGGTAGCTATATTTAATAATACTAACATAGCGTTTGTAATAGTCGTGCTTTCACTCTTGTTTAGTCGTTTTAATTTAATTCTCTAAGTTAGCTTTAGTTTATGTATAGTTAGTTTATTACAAGCTAGTTATAACCTAAGTTATTTAGTTATTTCGCTATATCGTTTTGGTTTGATATAATTTTTTGTAAGATTTTGACATAAAAAATGTAAAATAGGGCATATATGAATAAGAATAAATTAACACATTTAAAAGCACTGGAAGCTGAATCAATTCAAATAATGCGTGAAGTTGCTGCTGAATTTGATAATCCTGTTATGTTGTATTCAATAGGGAAAGATTCTTCTGTTCTTTTGCATTTAGCGCGTAAAGCTTTTTATCCAGGGAAAATTCCCTTCCCATTAATGCACGTTGATACCGATTGGAAATTCAAAGAAATGATTGAATTTCGTAATAATCTAGCCGAAAAGTATGACTTCGATTTAATCGTCCATAAAAATCCTGAAGGACTGGCTATGGGTGTAGGTCCGTTTACTCATGGCAGTGCAAAACATACCGACATCATGAAAACACAAGGTTTAAAGCAAGCCTTAGACATGCATGGTTTTGACGCCGCTTTTGGTGGCGCTCGTCGCGATGAAGAAAAGTCACGTGCTAAAGAACGTGTTTACTCATTTCGTGATAAAAATCATCGTTGGGATCCTAAAAATCAACGTCCAGAGCTTTGGAATATCTATAACGCCAAAGTTGATCAAGGCGAAAGTATTCGTGTGTTCCCATTGTCTAATTGGACTGAACTTGATATTTGGCAGTATATTTATCAAGAAGATATTGAAATGGTTCCACTTTATTTTGCAGCCAAAAGACCTGTTGTTAAACGTGATGGATCGTTAATCATGGTAGATGATGAACGCATGCCTCTAAATGAGGGTGAAGTGCCTGAAATGAAATCAGTACGCTTTAGAACGCTAGGTTGTTATCCACTTACTGGCGCTATTGAATCGACTGCAACAACATTGCCTGAAATTATTCAAGAAATGCTTTTAACAACCACTTCTGAGCGACAAGGCCGAGTCATTGATAATGATTCAGCCGGTTCAATGGAAAAGAAAAAAATGGAAGGGTACTTTTAATGAACGATGAACAAACATTATTGGCAACAGATATTGAAGGTTACTTAAAACAGCATGAAAACAAAGATATGCTGCGCTTTATCACCTGTGGCAGTGTAGATGACGGAAAGTCGACATTAATAGGCCGCTTACTTTTTGATAGCAAAATGATTTTTGAAGATCAGATGGCTGCTATTGAAAAAGATTCTAAAAAGTTTAATACCACAGATGGTGATTTTGATTTAGCGTTACTCGTTGACGGTTTACAGTCTGAACGCGAACAGGGTATTACTATAGATGTTGCCTATCGTTACTTTGCTACAGAGCAACGTAAATTTATTATTGCCGATACTCCTGGCCATGAGCAATACACACGTAATATGGCAACGGGTGCTTCTACATGTGACTTAGCCATTATATTAATTGATGCGCGTCATGGCGTACAAGTGCAAACACGACGTCATTCATATATCTGTTCATTATTAGGTATTAAGCATGTGGTTATTGCTATTAATAAAATGGATGCAGTAGATTATGACCAAAAAACATACCAAAAAATTAAAAGTGATTATCGTGAATTTGCTAAATCATTAAAAATTGAAGATGTTCGTTTTGTGCCTATTTCAGCTTTACGCGGCGATAACGTAGTTAACGAAAGTGAACATATGCCTTGGTACCCGGGGTCACCTTTACTTAAATTATTGAATACCGTGCAAATTAGCGGTGAAAAAAACAGTGCTTTTCGTTTTCCTGTTCAGTACGTTAATCGTCCTAACTTAGACTTTAGAGGATTTGCCGGTACGATTGCTTCAGGTGAAATACGTGTTGGTGATACTATTGTTGCGCTACCTTCAGGTAAGCAAAGTAAAATTAAGTCGATAGTAACCTTTGATGGCGAACTTGAAACGGCTTATGCCGATATGGCTGTAACGTTGACGCTTGAAGATGAGATAGATGTTAGTCGTGGTGATATGATTGTGCGACCGCATGAGCAACCCGCTTCTTCTAATTCGTTTAGTGCAGATGTTGTGTGGATGGATGAAGCGGCACTACAAATAGACCGTGAATACATTATTAAAGTGGGCACTCATGCCACGTTTGGTTCTGTTGATAAAATAGAGTATAGCGTTAATGTTAATACCATGGAAAAGCAAGACGTACAGCATTTATCGTTGAATGAAATAGGGCGTTGTAATTTTACGTTAAACGAACCTGTGCAGTTTGATGCTTATCAAGAGAACCGTCAAACAGGTGCTTTCATTATTATTGACCGTTTGACCAATGCAACAGTTGGCGCTGGCATGATAGCTTCACAACTGACGCCATTGGAAAAAGGACAGCCTAAAAAGTACAGTGATTACGAACTTGAACTTAATGCTTTTGTTTGTAAGCACTTTCCTCATTGGGGAGCTAAAAATTTAGCTAAAAAGTAACGAGGCTAAAAGATGTAAACTAAGGGCAATGAGGTTTGTGTAAAAAACAGCTAGCAATATCTCAGTTTTTTATTCAGCCGCTTTGTTCTTAGTTGTTATTTACCTCTACTTTTTTCTTAAGATTAGCAGTTAAAAGTTAAAAGGATTTATATATTTGAATATAGATGCAGCGTTCGTACTATTAATTTTTATTAGTACAATTATAGGTTTATTAAAGTTTCAGAAGCAGCCTGGAAAGGTTTTTGGCTTTACTTTTATTGCTCTTATTATTAGTGGACAAGTTTCAAATGAAGCTGTGTTAGCCAGTATGTCTAATAAAGGCTTAATAACGCTTATTTTGTTAATACTGTGTTCTCTAGCGTTAGAAAAAACCCGCTTACTACGCTTACTTGCCAGTAAAGTTTTATTCTCAAGTTATGGCAAAACATGGATCAGGCTTTTTAGTTTAACGGTTGTTTCTTCAGCCTTGTTAAATAATACCGCTGTTGTCTCTACCATGCTGGCGCCGATTCGAAACAACCCTTATCACTCTGCCAGTCGATTATTATTACCTTTGTCTTATGCGGCTATTTTTGGCGGTACGCTAACCTTAATTGGCACGTCTACTAACTTAATTGTTAACAGTTTAGTCTTAAATGCTGACCTACCTGCCTTAGGTTTTTTTGATTTCTTCCCGGTAGGTTTTTTTATCGTCATTACTTGTGGTTGTGCGCTGTGGTTTTTATCTAGATATTTACCCGAGACAGATATTAATTCAACGCTAGAAAGTTCATATTTATTAGATGCTAAAGTAGAACTTAATTCGGCATTGATTGGCAAAACCGTAGAAGAAAACGCTTTAAGGCATTTAGACTCTTTATTTTTAATTGAAATAATTCGTGCTGGGCAAACAATTACGCCTGTTTCACCCGATCAAGTTATTAGTGCCAACGATAAGCTTATTTTTAATGGTGACGTTACTAAAGTAAATCAACTTAAGCAGTTTGATGGTTTAACTGTTTTTGCACACAAGCAAGGGTTGTCTGATGACAACTTGACGGAAGTCTTTATTCGACCTGAAAGTGTACTTATTAATAAAACATTAAAAGGTGTTGGCTTTAGAGCTAAGTTTGATGCCGCTGTGGTAGCAATGAAAAGAGACGGGCAAGCCGTTACAGGTAAGCTTGGGGATGTTAGTATTCGTCCGGGTGATTACTTAGTATTAGCAACTGGCCAAGATTTTAAAGCCAGAAATAATGTTGATAAAAACTTTATTGTTGTCAATGGCGTTGAGCCAGAATCAAAACTGACGGGTAAAAAAGAACCTTTTGTTATTATAAGTTTTTTCTTAACCGTAGCATTAAGTGCACTAGGGATTATTTCTTTATTCAAAGGAATGCTAGTACTATTTTCTTTTTTCTTATTGTCAAATTGCTTGTCTAAAGATGAAGTGATTAGACGTTTTCCAATACAAATTTGGCTGATTATTTCTACGGCGCTAATGCTTGCCAGTGCGTTAATAAATAGTGGGTTATTAACATCTCTTGAAACAATTACTTCTTTTTCTGGCAGTATTACACCGACTGTCGCCTTAATTATTATATTTTTATTGACGGTATTATTAACCGAGTTGGTCACTAATAATGCCGCAGCCGCGCTAATATTCCCAATAGCTTACAGTATAGCGTTGAACTATGGCGTAGATATTACTCCTTTTATTATGGCCGTAGCCTTTGGTGCTAGTGCTAGTTTTATTAGCCCATATGGGTATCAAACCAATTTAATGGTTTTTAGTGCTGGGCAATACCAGTTAATAGATTTTATAAAAATAGGTGTGCCAATTAGCGTTATATATTGCACTACTGCGATAGGTAGTATTTTATATTTCTTTCCTTTTTAGCTATAAATAGCGTTCAATAATAAATGTGAATTATGAAAAAAAATAACCCAGCAAGCCCTTATATAGAAAAAAACAACACAGAAAAATCGTCAGATGTGGTTTGGCATCAACAGAGTGTCACTGCTGAGCAAAAGTCCCAGTTAAAAGGCCATAAAGCAGCATTACTATGGTATACCGGCCTAAGTGGTTCGGGTAAATCTACCGTTGCCAACGCAGTTGAGCAGAAATTACTGGAACGTGGCTGTCATAGTTATTTACTTGATGGTGACAATGTTCGCCACGGTTTAAATAATGATTTAGGGTTTACTGACGAAGACCGTATTGAAAATATACGCAGGATAGGTGAAGTGGCTAAGTTATTTGTAGACGCAGGTTTGCTAGTTTCAACGGCCTTTATATCTCCTTTTCAAAAAGATAGAGACCAAGCAAGAGGGTTACTCAAAGACACATTATTTTTAGAGGTATTTATTGATACACCTTTAGATGTTTGTGAAAACCGAGATCCTAAAGGTTTATATAAAAAAGCAAGAGCAGGTGAAATCGCTAACTTTACCGGTATAAGTTCAGCTTATGAAGCCCCTGAAAATGCTGAAATACATATCGAAACAGCGCATTTATCAATTGAACAATGTGCTGATTTAGTGATAAACGCTTTAATAGAAAAACAAATTATAAAATCATAGTCTTTACCAATGGCTTTATCGAAAAGAAATTATTGTAAATAATAACAATAAAGGATTTATCTGTGAATTATGACGTATTTAATGGTGATGCCGACGGAATTATCGCTTTGCTGCAGTTGCAATTAGCCAATCCGACAGTAAGTGTCAAAATTACTGGCGTTAAACGTGATATTGCTTTACTACAACAAGTCGTTGAAATAACAAATGCCCAAGGCAATAGTAGAGACGGGAGTGTTATCCGCGTTTTAGATATTTCAATGGAAAAAAATAAAGACGCATTGAATACCTTATTAGCTGAAGGCGGCAACGTAACTTATATCGATCATCACCGTGCGGGTGACATTCCGGAACATGTAAATTTACAAACGCATATTGATTTAGATGCAAATACTTGTACGGCTTTAATCGTTGATAAGATTTTAGCTGGGAAGTTTCATTATTGGGCAATTTGTGCCGCTTTTGGTGACAATCTTATTGCTAAAGCGACTAAGTTAGCCAAGTTAGCCGGTTTAAACGATAACGAATGCGAGCAGTTAGAAACGTTAGGTACCTTAATTAACTACAATGGTTATGGTTCACATATTGACGACTTGCATTTTCATCCGGCAAGGTTATATGAATTACTGTTAGCTTACTCAAGCCCTTTTGATGCAATTAAAGATCTAGACTCTCCTTATTATATTTTGCAAAAACTATATAACCAAGACCATTTAAAAGCCGTTAACACCAAAGCATTTTATGACACAGCGTTATTAACCGCATTTGAATTACCGGATGAAACATGGGCCAGAAGAATAAGTGGTGTTTTTGGTAATGAATTAGCCAATATAAACCCAAAGAAAGCACACGCTATTTTTACAATAAATACAGATAACACCTATACGGTTTCTTTAAGAGCGCCATTAGCGAATAAACAAGGTGCTGGCGATATTTGTAGTCAGTTTGCGACAGGTGGAGGACGTGCCGCTGCCGCTGGTATCAATGCGCTTCCTAAAGATAAGATTGAAGCGTTTTTAGCTGCAGTAGCAGCTTACTACAGCT
Source organism: Colwellia sp. MB3u-55 (assembly GCF_014076785.1). NCBI lineage: Bacteria > Pseudomonadati > Pseudomonadota > Gammaproteobacteria > Alteromonadales > Colwelliaceae > Colwellia > Colwellia sp. MB3u-55. The sequence goes on along the minus strand of NZ_JACGUS010000114.1, from coordinate 137,962 downwards.
AATGAGTGACGTGGTAAAATAGATAAGCGGTCATTGTAAAAATAAAACTGTTTATTTAACGTGAATTTTGTTTTTAGGAAAAAATTGGTCCACCCGACAGGACTTGAACCTGTGACCTCACGCTTCGGAGGCGTGAACTCTATCCAGCTGAGCTACGGGTGGTTTGCTGTGTTAAGCGCGGCAAATACTATAATTAATCGTGAAAATTGTCTAGCTTTGTCGTCTTTATTTTAGGTACAGGGGGGAATTCTATCCATCTTTATTGCGCTAAGCAAAAATAATGAAAAAAGATGTACTTTATTCAGCAACAACCCTAAAGTATTGGCTATAATAAAATCAGTTAATTTAACGCGTTATAGAATTGCATATGAAATCACAGAATAGTTTTTTTAGGTTTTTGATGATAGGAATGACAATTCTTGCATCATCATCGACATTGTCGCAGAGTTACGATTTTGAACAGATCATTGTTGAGCCCTACGCCGATACCATAAAACGGACAGGGAAACTTGATTTTAAAAGAACGTTAAATTTGTCATTTAAAAGTAGTGGGTATTTAGCTAAGTTAGTCTTTGATGAAGGGCAGTACTTTGAAAAAAACCAGCTCATTGCTTCTTTAGATACTCGCGAATTACTGCAAAATAAAAACGCTACTTATGCGCAATTATTACAAGCAAAGCGCGAAGTTAACCGGCAAAAAAAACTACTCGAAAATAAATTAAGTTCAGAACAAGATCTTGATCTTGCCTTAACTCGTGTTGAAACAAGCAGAGCTAACTATCAAGTTGCGTTTTATCATTTTGAAAAAGCACAAATTTTTGCGCCATTTTCAGGTGTGGTATTAAATCGTTATACTGAACTAGGTGAACTACAATCACCAGGAAGTAATGTACTAAAAATAGCCGCATTAGAACAAAATTGGGTGGTAAAAGTTGCCTTAACAGGTAACGAAGTCAGCCAAGTGCGTTTAGGTCAAAAAGTGAATGTTTCTTTACAAGCACTTGGTAGTGTTATTGGCGAAGTAAGTAAAATACCCGCAATTTCAAACACCAAGGGTCATATGTTTATCATTGAAGTGTTGCTACCAAATATTAATCTGAACAGTGGGATTGTTGCTGGGCAAATTGCCGAAATCATTATCGATTTCACTAGTGATAACTTTGTTTATCGCTTACCGATATCAGCATTGATTTCTGTTAACGATAAAGGGCAAGCTGTTGTTATTGTAAAAGACAATCAAGAACTAGTTTATCAGTATTACGATATTTACCGTTTAGATAACCAATTTGTGTATTTGTTTGCTTCAGTTGATGATCAACCCATACAAATAGTCAGTAGTGGCTGGCAACATATTAAATTAGGTAAGTAATTACTATGCTGTTACCTAAACTCGCTATAAAGAACGCACAATTTACCCTAACAATAGTGGTGCTATTAGTACTCGTTGGTATTGTTTCCTACTTTCAAATGCCACGTTCAGAAGATCCACAGTTTGATATGCCCATCACCTTAATTGAAGTGATCTACCCTGGCGCATCACCAACAGATATTGAAACTTTAGTGGTTAATCCGCTCGAAGAAGAATTTTCTGATATAGAAAACATTCAAAAAATAGAATCACAAGTCAAAAATGGTGGTGCACGTATTGAAATTACTTTTCTGTACGGCACAGATCCTGAGGCATCTTATAACAAAGTAAAGCAGGCGGTTTCAACAGTAAAGCCAACACTACCTGAAGGTGTTCATGATTTACTCGTTTTAAAAGCAACGCCTACAAGTGTTGCTATCATGCAATTGGCATTATGGAGTGAGCCAATAGATTATAAAGTTATGGAATTTTATGCCAAACAGTTAGAAAAACGTTTAGAAGCGATTAACGATGTTCGAAAAGCTGATGTTTGGGGTTATCCTCAGCAAATTGTCGCCATTGACATTAATTTAGCACAGCTAAAACATTACGGCTTATCTGTTACCGATATTAACTCAGTTTTACAAGGACGTGCGGTAAATATTACCCCAGGTTATGTTGACGCGAGTTCACGGCGTTTTAATGTAAAAGCCAGTGGTAACTTTGGACAACTAGCTGAGTTAGGTGAAACGGTTATTCGCTCAGATGATAGTTTTGTACTGCGTTTAAAAGACATAGCGACAGTCGAGTTTTCAGGATTAGAACCAAACTATTTAGCTTATTATGATAATAAGCCAGTTATTTTTCTCACTATAGAACAACGACCTAATACCAATATTTTTGGCCTAACTGAAAGTATTGATAATGAAATCGCCAACTTTACTGACAGCTTACCCGACAATATGAAAGTTGATGTTTTGTTTAAGCAAGCCGACAGTGTAGAAATGAGAGTGAATGGTTTTTTTGACAACCTGTGGCAAGGACTGGTGCTCGTCGGCATTATGTCACTGTTATTTTTAGGACTACGTGAATCTTTAGTGGTCATTGCCGTTATTCCATTGTCCTTTTTAGTGGCAATAGGTTGGTTAGACTTTAGTGGCTTTGGTTTACAACAAATGTCTATTGTGGGTTTGATTATCGCTTTAGGTTTACTCGTAGATAATGCGATAGTGGTGACTGAAAGCATCCATAGAGAAAAGAAAACAACAACAAATCTTGCTGAAGCTGCAGCAGCGGGCACAGCAAAAGTAGGTTGGGCAATAACCAGCGGTACTGTTACCACGATGTTAGCGTTTCTGCCTATGTTAATGCTAGCCAGCAACACAGGCGACTTTGTTCGTTCAATGCCGGTAACGGTTGTTTTAGTACTGCTAGCATCTTTATTAATCGCCCTGACATTAACGCCATTGTTAGCCAGTCGTTTTTTTGCAAAAAATACAGCTGAAAATAAAGCTAAAATAAAAACGCTTCAGCATTACGTGAATATATTTGCCGAGCACATTTATGCGAAATGGCTGTCACGATTTATGAATGTCCGCTGGATTGTTATCGCTATTGCCGTAGTCTGTTTGGGGGGTATGTTGTCATTATTTGGTAAAGTGGGAGTGAGTCTTTTTCCTAAAGCCGAAAAGCCAATGATTATGCTTGATGTTGAAACACCGCCCAACTCATCGTTAGCCTATACAGATAGCATCATGCAAAAAATGACTGAGGTTATTGAAAAGCATGAGTTGGTTGATAAAGTTGCTTTAAATGTCGGCAATGCAAACCCGCGTATTTATTATAATCAAATTCCTAAACGTGGTGTGGCAACTTATGGTCAGGTCATTGTTGTATTAAGTGAGTATGATGCACAAAGAGTATCTGATTTTGTTAGTCAACTTCGTGAAGAGTTTGGCAAGTGGCAACAAGCCAAAATTACGGTCAGTGAATTTACCCAAGGACCGGTTACCGATCTACCAATAAGTGTTCGACTAATGGGCGAATCACTGTCTGATTTAGAGCAGGTCGCTAATGACCTTTCAATTATGATGGCAAGCACTAAAGGCATTATAAACATTGATAATCCTATTGGCATTGCTAATACCGAACTCTTACTTGATATTGATTATGAAAAAGCGGGCTTATCTAACATTGATATTAATACCCTTGATATTACTTTACAGACAATACTTTCTGGAACGGCTGTAGGTCGATTTAATGATGATAATGGTGAAAGCTATCCTATTGTTGTGCGCCGTAAAAACCCTGATGTTGACGGTTTAGCTGATATTAATGTCACTAACCGTTTAGGTGAAGCTATTCCGCTTAATCAAGTTATTACTACCAAGCTGCAAAAAGGTCGTACTGAGTTCTATCATTACCAAAAGTTACGTATGGCGAAGGTATCTGCAGATGTTGATAAAAATCATACCGTAAGTGAGTTAACCACTAAAGTTATCGACTACTTAGCGCAGTATGAAATGCCTGAGGGAGTTAGCTATACCTTGGGCGGAGAAGAAGAATCTCGTCAAGAAAACTTTTCAGGTTTAGCACAAATAATGCTGGTTACTGCTATAGGTATATTTGCGGTGTTGGTCTTACAGTTTAAATCGTTTTTACAACCGCTGGTGATATTTACTTCCATTCCATTTGCGATGGCTGGTTCAGTTATAGGGTTATATATTACGGGTCAATCATTTTCGATGATGGCATTTATAGGTTTAATTAGTTTGTTTGGTATTGTGGTGAATAACGCCATTATATTAATTGATACGGCGAACCGTAACTTTGTTGAGTCGAATAATTTAAAGCAAGCGATACTCAATGCCAGTGCCACCCGTTTTACCCCAATACTATTAACAACATTAACGACTATTGGCGGCTTATTACCACTCACTCTTTTTGGCGGCGGTTTATGGCAGCCATTAGGTACAGTGATTATTTCAGGATTATGCGTTTCGGCGATTGCTAGTTTTCTACTGGTACCGGTATTAACTGAAATATTTACTAAAGAAAATGCAGTGCAGAACGATTAAACAAAAACTCAATAAGAAGTTTATATTATGGATTCATTAGGGCTCTTTGGTTATTCGTTAGCGAGTGCTGCATACTTTGTTTTTGCATTACTCATTTTTGCGGCGCGAAATAAGACAAGCCTAGCTCGCTGGGTATTAGTTTCAGTATTAGTAACCGTCATTGCTAATGTGGTTGCTGCCTTGCAAATACAGATCGGCTTTAGTTTGCAGTGGGCAATGCTTGCTGACGGTCTTAAAGTAGCTTGTTGGTCATTGTTAATTCTACTTTGTAACACCGAACAACGTTCTTTTCGAGCGATAATTGCGAATTCACATATTCGTCAATATATCAAAGTTTGGACCATACTCATGGTTGCTTGCTGGTTGGCGAGTGTCTTACTTCATTACTCTTACGAATATTTATTTCTGCTTTTTATTGTGCTTAATTTATGGAGTTTAGTGCTACTAGAACAGTTATACCGAAGTGCTGACTCACAAGTGCGCTGGGCTATTTGGCCGATGGTTATTGCATTAGCCAGCATTGCAATTTTTGACTTTGTTTTATATGCACAAGCCACAATGGTTGATGGTATTGATTTTGATTTTTGGTTTAGTCGTGGCTTTATCTCTCTTATTGTTGTGCCTTTATTACTGATCAGTACTCGACGGATTCGTAATGGCGCGGTAAGGATTTTTGTTTCTCGACATGTTGTTTTTTATAGCTCAATGTTGATGATTGCCGGTATATATTTGTTGGTTATGGCCTTTGCTGGCTATGTTATTAACTACATAGGTGGAGAGTGGGGCAGCGTTGTTAGTATCGGCTTTCTAATGTTAAGTGCTTTGGTCTTAGTCGCTTTATTGATTACCGAATCGTTGCGCCGGAAATTAAAAGTGTTTATAGCAAAAAACTTTTTTGCTAATAAATACGAATACCGAGATGAATGGTTAAACCTTATTGGAAAAATAGAAACCACCAATGCTGAAAGCTATTATCAAATGGCAACTCAAATAATGATGTCAAAAGTAGATGCTTATGCTGGCGCTATTTTGAAAAAAGTAACAGGTCAACGTTTCAGTGTTCAATACTCTGAAAAATTGCTTCTAGATGATACCTTTAATCAACAACTGGTCGAGTGCAGTCTTTTTTGTCAGCGCCAAGGTTGGATCATTGATATTGAAGAATATCGCCAAACGCCAACTGTTTATCCTGGCTTATCTCTAGACTTATCGTTATTCGATACCAAAGACATTAGAATTATAGTCCCTATTTTTATTGGTAAAGCACTCTATGGGATGTTTATTTTAGCGGGAAAAAATGAGGTTAAGCAATTAAATTGGGAAGACAGAGACTTACTTTTCGCCATATCAAAACAGTTAGGAAATTTCGTGTCTTTACATGAAGCTAATGATAAATTAGCAGAATCAAAACAGTTTGATGCCTTTAACCGCATGTCCGCTTTTTTAGTGCATGATTTGAAAAATGTACAAGCTCAGTTAGCACTTATTACCTCTAATGCAGAAAAACACCGAGATAATCCAGAGTTTATTGCTGATGTTTTTGAAACGGTAGAGTCAGCGACAGAACGTTTATCTAAAGTACTTTCGCAATTACGTAATAAACAAGCAGCTCAATCCAAAAGTGAGTTGGTTGATATCTCAGCTGTCATTAACAGTGTAATAGAACAGAGAAATATTGAGTTGCCTAAGGTGACCTTTGATAAAATCAACCATTGCGAAATGGCTATTGATAATGAGACATTTCATTCAGTGCTCAATCACTTAATACAGAATGCACAGGAAGCGACAAGCAAAGATGGCTGGGTTAAAGTAGAACTTACTCAGAGAGAAAACCACATAGGCATTAAAATTTCTGATAATGGCTGCGGTATGTCGACAGACTTTATTAATAATCGACTATTCAAACCTTTTGATACCACTAAAGGTAATGCGGGTATGGGCATTGGTGTCTTTGAGGCTAAGCAATTTTTTGAAGGTATTGCCGGAATAATTAAAGTCGAAAGTATTGAAGATAAAGGCACTGTTTTTATAATAGACTTACCAATAAACCCAAGCTTATAAATGATATATATTACCGTGTAATACAGATCTTGAAATAAATTCAGGATGACGTTTGTGGATTCAGGATGACGATAAATAAGGTTATTTTCCCCCGTCATACTGAACTCGTTTCAGTATCTGGGCTGAGTTCCTGAAATAAATTCAGGATGACGTTTGTAGATTCAGTATAACGTGTGTGGTTTTATGACAACGATAGGTAAGGTTTTTCCCCGTGATGCTGAACTCGTTTCAGTATCTGAGTTAAGATCCTGAAATAAATTCAGGATGACGTAGTGGTTTCAGGATGACGTTCGTGGATTCAGTATGTCGATAGGTAAGGTTGTTTTCCTCCGTCATGCTGAACTCGTTTCAGTATCTGGGCTGAGATCCTGAAATAAATTCAGGATGACGTACTTGGTTTCAGGATGACGTACTTGGTTTCAGGATGACTTACATGGATTCAGTATAACGTGTGTGATTTCTTGACGGCGATAGGTAAGGTTGTTTTTCCCCGTTATGCTGAACTCGTTTCAATATCTGGGCTGGGATCCTGAAATAAATTCAGGATGACGTAGTGGTTTCAGGATGACGTTCGTGGATTCAGTATGTCGATAGGCAAGGTTGTTTTCCTCCGTCATGCTGAACTCGTTTCAGTATCTGGGTTAAGATCCTGAAATAAATTCAGCATGACGTTCGTGAATTCAGCATGACGTACATGAATTTAGGATCAGGCGCTCAAATAAAGTGTATAAATAATAAAAGGGTTTTAGTCGTATGGAAAAGTTACTGATCATTGATGATGATAAAGGAATACAAAAGCAACTTAAGTGGAGCTTATCTGATTATGAGGCTGTATTAGCTGGTGATCGTGAAAGTGCTATTGCTGCAGTACGTCGTTTTGAACCCAAAGTTGTTACGCTTGATTTAGGTTTGCCGCCAGATGAAGCTAATGCCACTGAAGGTTTAGCGGCATTACAGGAAATTTTGACCATAGCACCTCATACTAAGGTGATAGTGATCACCGGCAATGATGATCGTACTAATGCGTTAAAAGCTATTTCGGCGGGTGCCTACGACTTTTATCAAAAGCCAATAGATGCTGATGTGATCAATGTCATTATTGCTCGGGCGTTTAGTGTTTCGGCAATTGAAGAAGAAAACCGTAAGATGCGTCAAGTTGCGGGTAGTGATATTGGCATTATTGGTAACAGTGAAGCTATTGACCGTCTCCGCATGATGGTAAAGCGCATTGCGCCAACACAAATTACAGCCTTATTACTGGGCGAAAGCGGCACAGGTAAAGAAGTAACAGCCAATGCCGTGCATATTGCCAGTGAGCGCAGTAATAAGCCCTTTGTTGCCATCAACTGTGCTTCTATCCCTGAAAACTTATTAGAAAGTGAATTATTTGGTTTTGAAAAAGGAGCTTTTACCGGGGCTCATCGTGCGACTAAAGGCAAAATAGAGTGTGCAGAAGGCGGAACATTATTTCTTGATGAAATTGGTGATATGCCCTTTAGCTTGCAAGCAAAACTATTGCGCTTCTTACAAGAAAAAACAATTGAACGCCTTGGTGGTCGACAAGAAATTAATGTTGATGTTCGAGTGGTTTGTGCAACCAATCAAAACTTAGAACAAATGGTTAAAGATAAAACTTTCCGTGAAGACTTATTTTACCGCGTTAGTGAAATAACCTTAAATATACCCCCACTACGTGACCGAGATGAAGACGTATTAATTCTAGCTCAATATTTTTTACAGATGTACGCACTTGAATATAAACGTAATGTAAAAAGTTTTTCAGAAGACGGTTTAAGTGCTATTAAGGCTCATAAATGGCCGGGTAATATTCGTGAGTTACAAAATAAAGTAAAAAGTTCGGTAATTATGACGACTGGTACACAAGTGACTGCCTTTGACTTAGGCTTTTTTGATCATACGAGTACTGAATTTGAGTTGTCTTTGAATTTACGTTCGGTGCGAGAAAAAGCAGAGTCACTGGCTATTCAAAAAGCTTATGCGTTAGCCGAAGGCAATATGTCAAAAGCTGCAGAATTACTGGGTGTAACTAGACCAACATTGTATTCATTAATTGAAAAATATGGGCTAATAATTAACGAAACCTAGCTGATGTGAAGATATAGAGAAGGTTTTGTAATAAAATCTTCTCCACTAATTAATGATGTTAACTCTTATCGTTTTCATTACTTCGTTCAGAGTTAGTATCGGCAATTGTATCAGCCGTTAGCTCTGAGTTGGCTTCAATACTTTCATCGATATTACTTTCAGCATATAAACGACTCTTCTGCTTAAGGAGTTTATCAACATAACGCGCCATTTTAATTTTCTGCTTAATCGACGACTCTAATATCTCTTCTACTTCCCTTAATATTTCTTTCATGTTTTCAACATTCTCAGTTGAATTCACGATGAGCTGTGCGCTTGCCTGGCTAGGTTCATTACTGGTTAATTGTACTTTATGCAGTGAACCGGTTAACTCTACTTGCATCTCTAACGCGACTTCGTTAATTGCGTCAACATCGATACAAGCTAGTTCTTCTAAAAACCCAAACAATAATAAACGGTCAACAAAAATATTGATTTTTCTTGGAACGCCTAACGTTTTTTCATGAATAACGTTAAAGCCTTCATCTGAGAAGAGTGCCTCTTTAATACAACCTGCTTGCTGCAATCTATGATTAATATATTCTTTAACTTCGTCACCAGTCAGTGGCTTTAAATGCGCAGATGCAATAATACGTTGACGAAATTGCTCCATATTAGGCGCTTGAATAATATCTTTAAGCTCTTCTTGCCCGAGAAGAAAACTTTGTATCAATGGCTTATTATCCAGCTGAAAATTAGATAACATGCGGAGTTCTTCAACCGTTTCTATCGGTAAGTTTTGTGCTTCGTCAACAATCAACAAAGCCCGTTTACCTTGGCGATTCAAATCAATAAGAAACTGTTCTATTGACTGTAATAGCTCAGCTTTACTTTTACCTTTAACGGTAATCTTAAATTCAAAGGCGACAAGCTCAAGTAATTCCTGCGGGTCGAGCTTAGTCGTGACAAGTTGAGCGGCAACAATTGAATCGTCAGCAATATTGTTTAAAAGATTACGCGCTATTGTTGTTTTACCCGTGCCTATAGGCCCAGTAACTACGATAAAGCCTTCGCCTTGATCTAAACCATATTGTAAATAAGACATTGCTCTTTGGTGGTTGCTTGACGCGAAAAAGAAACGTGGGTCGGGACTTAACTGAAAAGGACGCTCTTTAAAACCATAATAATTTTCGTACATACTGCTAAAAACCTTTACTGAATTTGAGGGTGATTCTGTCTTCCTCATAATTGAATGATTGTGTAGTAGAACTGCGGTTAAGATGGCTTACACCTAATTTAACAGTTAGTTTACTATTTAAGGATTTGTCATACTCAAGACTATAACGTCGGTAGCGGTCTTGACGGCCACTTTCTTGCCCAAGTAAAAAGTGGGTGTCAGTATATTCAAGCATGAAATTTATATTTGATTTACCACTCACTTTGCGTTTAATCGCAAACGATGCCTTTTTATTTTCATCTTGGGTACGGGTATTTAAATTTTCGCGGGTCAATTTTGATAGCTCAACGCTGAAAGTGGTTCGCGGTAGTGCTAATTCTGAAGACCACAGTAACTCTTTGTTTAATGAAAGGCCCAAATCTTCCACTAAAACAAAATCATTTAAGTTGACTAGCTGATAATTATCAAAATCGATATTATCATTATTATTGACAAAACAATTTGAAGAGTCAGCTATGTCACCTTGTGGACACCAAAAGCTACCTAAGGCAACACTTTCATAATTATTACGGGTAAATGCTTTAACCTCTTCAACATAAGAAATGGTATTGGTTAAACGCTTGTTTTTATGTACAAAGTCAAACCCATAACTTTCACCGTAAAAGCGCTGGCCGTAATCAATTATTAAGGTTGTTCTTTGACTAGGCTCCCAGCGAATTGTGGCCGCAGCATAGTCTTGTTGTTCTTTACCGTCGAGGTTTAGCTGAGTACCAGTAGGCGTGTTATAAGATAGGTCTAATAAGAGCCTAGGGCTTATTAACCAGCGTAAGCCGCCGCCATAAGAGTCTGACTCAAGTGATGAACTATTATTAACAAGATCACCTTCATTAGTTTCATCATAATATCGTATAAACGGGGTTATCTTATAACCCGTAATTAAACCGATTTTGACTTCGCCTTTGAATAACTGTCCGTCTCTGCCTTGATTAGTCGCATCAGAATATTCAGATGACGCATCCCAATATACATTTCGAGCAGCAGAGCCATTTTCACTCAAAAACTTTATCGCATAGCCTTCTCGTTCACCTATACCGTCCTGTGATTTAGTTGTTTGGTATTGAATTCCCGTACCAACAATGAAATCACTATTATTAATCGTGTATTGTAAACCACCTGAATAATTTTCAACTCTAATGGTGTCACCAGAGACAATATCTGCAAGCGCATTACGGGAATTATTGCGTGATTGGTTTGATATTGCAGCACTACCAATTAAAGCAAGTCCTTTAGGACCTAACTTTAAGCGAAAAGAACTGTCCAATGTATGATAGTCATCATCGGTATCATGGTCATGGGTGTACATTGCATAAAGACTTTTTGCATCAAAGGTAAAATTTAATTTTTTTGATGAAAATAGTGTACTTAATTTAACACCTGTTTGACTAACTAAACTTGATGCTTTTTCATTAACAGATGAATTAACATTATCAGTATAGGTTTCATCAATAATCAATTGTGGTGTAAACTGCCATTCCCCTGCAAAAGTATCTGCAGGTAAAATGGCAAAGATTGCTGCAGCTAATACTGTCTTATTTAGTGCCGTATCCATAACCATAATAGCCATACATATCCTTGTGAGATCTGATTGCTTTGTTTAGCACTAAACCCAGTGCTAAATCTTCGTTGAGGTTTTCTGTCGCTTTTTCAATATCTGCTAAGAGCGTTTTTGATTCTTCAACTACGACAAGCGCTTGGCCCATTAAGTTGGCTAAGACCATCGTTTCTGTAACGCCAATTAACGGTGGACAGTCAAATATTACAATACGGTCAGGGTAGCGCTCTGCAAGTTCTTTAGCTAAAGACTCCATACGGTCACTGGCGAGTAATTCATTAGAAAGATGATGAGGTTCACCTGCAGGTATTATTTTAAGCTTATCAATATTGGTACTGTACATTATTTCAGAAATATCCTGCTTATCACCCAGTAAGTATTCAATCAAACCAGGGACTTGCTTAAAGCCTAATTCTCTATTTATGCTTGGGCGAAGAACATCGGCGTCAATTAGCAATACTGTTTTATCTTGTTCTAAAGCAATACTGAGCGCTAAGTTAATTGAAATAAAAGTTTTACCTTCATTTGGTTTAGAGCTACTTATCATAACCAAATTACTGTTTTTAAGCGTTTTAGAGCCTGAGCCAAAGGCATTGTTTAAGAGCTTACGTTTAATTTGACGAAACTCATCTTTAATACTTTTTCTGGTACCGTTATCGATTAAGAAACCACGACTTTCAAGATCACTTTTGTTAAGCACTAAAACATCATTATTTTCATAAGTTACTGAGGCTGTCGAGCTTTCAACAGCTTTAGTTGGTTTATCAATCGTTACACTTTCAGTAACAACCGGTGTTTTGTCTTGTTGAGCCATCTTTTGTTTAGCGAGTGCTTTTTCTATGGTACTCATAAATTAAAAATCCTATGTATTGGCGCTTGTATTGCATCCGGAAATAACGAATAAGCGATAAAAAAGCATAATATTAAAATTAATAAGCTGTTAGAGACAAAAAACAGTATCGTTTTACGTTTATCTTTACTTTGTAGACCTATATTTTCAGTCGCCGAAACAATACCAAAAATAGGAATGCCCGTTGCCCGAGCTACTTGGCTGCTCGAAGTTACAACTGGGTTAATTTGGCTGAATAAAAAGGAAAGTCCCAATCCAACACCTACCCCTAAAAAGGTAACCACTACATAAAACAGATACCTTTTAGGACCTGTAGGTTGTAAAGGTGCACGAGGAGGGTCAATCACTTTAAAATTTATTTTACTGGTCGTTTCGTTAGCAGACTGACCTATTTGTGCTTTCTCTTTACGTTCAAGCAAGTCTTCATATTGTTTTTTAGTAATATTGTAGCCGCGATTAAGCGCCACTAATTCTGCTTCGATTTCAGGTAATGTATGAATTTTATTTTCAAGATCTCTAACAGTATTTCTGTAGTTATTAGCTCTTACTTCCATCGAAGCAACTTGTCCTTCAAGTTGATTCACTTGAATTTGAACATCTTGGATTACCGGGTTCTGACTTATTGGCGTGTAGTCATTACCTGCTTCATTACTGCTTGTTAGATACTGTTCAATTTCATCATCTCTTTTCTTTGATAAATGCTCAAGGCGACGTTGAACTTCTTTCACATCAGGATGCTGTTCGGTATATCTAAGCTGAAGTGAATCTAATTGTCCTTCTAATTCGGCAATACGGTCATCAAAAGTCGTTTTTATGCTGTTCGAATCAACAATATTATTTTGCTGATTAGATTCTGACGTTGAAGATTGCGTTAATTTAGCTTTTGAACCAGCTAATTGTGTTTTTGTTTCTAGCAAAATCAGTTCAATAGTTTTTAATTGTTCTTTTGAGTTATTTAGCTTTTGGTAATAACCACCGTACTGGTTAGGCAGCACTTCACTGTATTTTTGTTTAAAATTAGTTAACCTTGCTTCGTCTTTTAATAAGCGATTTTCGTATTCATTAATTTGGCTATCAAGAAATTTTTGTGCAGAATCAGAATCTCGACGATTCTCACCTCGAGTCGTTTCAATAAACACCGTAATAACCGCTTGCACAACATCGCGTGCCATTACGGGCTCTTTATCAGAAAAGGTGATATTGAAAATATTTTGCCTCATGCCGCCAGTCTTTTTAATTGAAATATCCTTAGTTAATCGTTCAATTAAGTCATTAAATTCTTGTGGGGTATTCGCTTGAACATCTAGATCGGTCATCCGAGCAATACGCTCTAAATTTGGGCGGTTGAGCAATGTTTTTACCATCAAGCTGATTTGTTCATCAGGATTCGACTCAACCGTCATCCCTTTTAACAAAGGGCCTAAAATAGATTGAGTATCGGCAAATACCCGCGCTTCTGATTCATAACTATCTTGTAGCTGTGAAACGCCAAACCAACCTAAAGGGCAAATAAGCCAAGTAGCAATCATAAGGTAGCGGCGTTTTATCCACATACCCTTTAAATAATCTAAAATTTGTTCAAGTATTTCTTGCATTCCTGACCTCTAAATACAGGCGATTAATAAAATAGGCGATTGTTATCTTATGTAACTAAAACTAAAACCAAGTTTCAGGGATAACAATTATATCACCTGGCAAAACGTCAACGTTAGCCGCTATCTCGCCATTCTTAATTAAGTCTTCAATATAAATTTCATATTGTTTCTGCTCGCCATTTTCCACTCTTACTAAAACAGCATCATTACCATCAGCAAATTCAGTTAAGCCACCAACCTGAATCATTACGTCGAGCAACGTCATTTGCTGAATATAATTGATTGACTTAGGCTCTGCAGCTTCACCAATAACACGGATCTGTTCACTGAATGGGCCAACAAAATTATTTACGGTTACGGTAACTACGGGTTCTCTGAGGTAAGTTGCTAGAATTTCTTCAATAGTTCGAGCGAGTTCGGTTGGTGTTTTGCCTGATACAGGGATATCTTCAACTAAAGAGGTGGTTATCATTCCGTCGGGACGCACAACAAATGTGCCTGAAACTTCAGGGTTACGCCATACGAATATATTAACAACATCACCGGCACCAATTAAATATTTATAAGAGCTAACATCAACCGTATTCGATTGGTGTATGGTTGCGGGTGGTAAGGTTAATGTACTACAACCTGAAATAACATAAGCTATAGTTAGTAGTATTGCTGTTTTTAGTTGACCGAGCATATTCTTTTCCATGGTTATAACCTTCTTTATACATCGAATTTATTAAATTGATACTAAGCTATTTGATTGTATGTGATTTTTACAAAGGTTGCACAACATTTAATAGGTGTAAAAAACTTATGATTATTGCTATTATCTTACACGCTTATGTTTTGGGTGTTTTTACTAAAAATAATAAATGAGCAAGTTGAATCTATTAATAATAAAGGGAATAATTAATTCATATGTCTAGCCCAAAGTTTCGAGATCTATCTTCGGGTAGTAAATCTTTAGTTATTATTGAACTGATTTTTTTCGCTGGTTCGTTATTATTGACCGTCTATTTAAATAGCTTGTTTTTATTTGTCGAGCATCAAAATATACCTACTAATTTATTGGCTATTTGCGCGATTGTTTTCGCTCTAATGGTACAACTATCGTTATTAGCTCTAGGTTTATATAACTCGAAGCTGCGTGAAAATTATCGTGGTATTGTCAGGCGTTTGCTTGTTTCAGTAGCGATTGGCTTCTTTATTGTTACCTTAATTAATCCCTTATATGGTCAACATGCTTTAAAAATTGAATTACTTGCACTGGCGGCATTATTTAGTCTTATTATTGATAGTGCTTTTCGTTATTTTACCCTGCAAGTGGACTTCTTTGGCTTTAGTAAGCGGGTAGTATTAGTACTTGGCGCCGGTGACCGAGCCTCTATTATCGAAAAACGTATGCGCCGAGATGTCGATAGGCAAGGGTTTTACATGCACGGCTTTGTTATTATGCCAGGTGACACCGAAACCGGCATAGTTAACGAAAACCGTATTGCATTAGAAGGTTCTCTGGTTAATTATGCACTAGAGCATGGTATCGACGAAATAGTTGTGGCAAGCGACGAACGTCGTGATAATTTACCAGTTGATGAACTTTTTGCCTGTAAAATACGTGGCGTAGAAATTACCGAAATACTCGACTTTATAGAACGAGAAACTGGCCAAATAGCGGTAAACCTTATTTATCCAAGTTGGGTTATCTATTCAAATGGTTTTGCTTCAGGTAACCATTTACGCAATACCTTAGATTGGGTTTTTAACGCTGCTATTGCTATAGCTTTAACCTTAGTTACTTGGCCAGTTATGTTAATAACAGCCATTCTTATTAAATTAGACGAAGGCATGAAAGCCCCTATTTTTTATCTCCAAGAGCGCGTTGGTCTTGACGGCCAAGCTTTTAATATTTATAAATTTAGAAGTATGCGAATCGATGCCGAGAAAAATGGTGCTCAAATGGCCTCTGAAAATGATGATCGCACCACGAGTATTGGTAAATTTATTCGTAAATATCGTGTCGACGAATTACCACAAATTTTAAATGTTATTCGTGGCGACATGGGGTTTGTTGGCCCGCGTCCAGAACGTCCTGAATTTGTTCAGCAACTTATTAAAAACCTACCTTACTACAATGAACGTCATAATGTTAAGCCAGGCTTAACAGGCTGGGCACAATTAAAGTACCCTTATGGTTCAACAGAAGAAGATTCATTAGAGAAGCTTAAATATGACTTGTATTATATTAAGCACCGTAGCTTTATGTTGGACTTATTAATTTTAATTAGAACCGTTGAAATTGTTTTGTTTGGTAAAGGTCGTTAATCACACGATTAATAACGTTTTAAAACAGAAAGAATAAAGTAAATTTGGAAAGACAGAATTAGTATATTTTGGAGAATTAGGTTGAAAGTATGTATTGTCGGAGCAGGGCAAATAGCCGAAGCTCACATTGAAGAAGTTCAGAAAATAAAAGGCGCAACCATTGTGGGCTTGTGCGATTTAAGAAAAACTCCTGCGCAAGCGCTTGCTGATAAATATAACATTGCCGCGTCATATATTTCTATTGATGAGATGCTAGAAGTTGCAAAACCTGATGTTGTTCATATCACGACTCCTCCCGGTTCACACTTTTTTCTTGCCTTGAAAATATTGCAAGGCGGTAGTAGTGTTTATATAGAGAAGCCTGTAACGCTAACTGCAGAAGAGTCAGAAAAGTTAATTGCGGTTGCAAAAGATAGCAACCTGAAATTATGCCCCGGTACACATAGATTACGTTCATTTGAGACTATTGAAGTTTTTAAAGCAATAAATGAGGAAAGTCGTTTCGGTGAAATGATCCACATGGATGCAGTCTTTGGCTATAATTTGAATGGTATTTTCGGGAAGTTAGTGACATCAAACCCAGACCATTGGATTGCAAAGCTCCCAGGACAACTTTTTCAAAATAATATTTCTCATCCCATAGCAATGCTGACACCATTTTTAAGTGATGATTTAGAGATCACTTCATTTGCTTTTGATCGAAGCAATAATGGCGTCGTTAATGACGAATTAAGAGTGCAGATTTTTGATAGAAAAAACAAAGTCACTTGTTCCATACTATTTACTTCAAACGCTTTACCTGTGCAATTTGTTGTACGTTATTTCGGTTCTAAATCTACAATTAACTTAAATTTAACAGAACATTTTTGGATGGAAGATACGGCACCAACATTTCCGGGTGGTTTAGGATTAAGTCTAAACATAAGAGCTAGAGCCAAAAAATTAAAGACACAATACTGGACAAATTTTAAAGCTTTTTGGTTAGGCAGAGAAACATTTTTTTCTGATATGAAACGACTGGTAGAAGAATTTTATCAATCGATTGAGACCAAAACGGATGCGCCTATTCCATATAATGAAATTCAACGGACTTCAAATATTATTGATAAAATCTGTCAACAAATTAGCTCGCCAGGAGGAAAATCATGAGTATATTAGTAACTGGAGCCAACGGATTTTTAGGCGTTGAAGTTGTTAAAGCTTTGGTCGACTTAGGAGTTAATGACATTCGCTGTTTGGTGCGTCCTGGTAGTTCTCTTAATGGATTAAGTGAACTCGATATTGAAGTCTCTCGCGGTAGCTTAAATAGTGAAAAAAATGTTCAAGATGCTTTAGTGGGTTTAGATACTGTTGTACATCTAGCGGCCTCAAAATCTGGTAGTCCGATGGGGATGTTCACAGAAACCGTCGTTGCGACCGAAATACTTTTTGATGCTATAGAAGCATCTCAAGTGAAAAAATTTGTTTTTGTCAGTTCATTTTCGCTTTATGGGACATCGCTATTATCTGCAAAACAAACGGTAGATGAAAAAACTCCAGTTGAGCCTAATCCAGAATTACGTGATAGTTATTCTTGGGTTAAATTCTATCAAGAAAAGCTTTGTATTGAGCGTTGTAAAACCTTAGGCATTGAGCTAGTTATACATCGACCGGGTGTCATCTATAGTAAAGAGCATAATATACTTTCCCCACGTGTAGGTTTAGCATTACCCAAAATTCCATTTTTTATTATTGTTGGAGGAAAATCAAAAATTCCTTTCGTACATGTGAAAAATTGTGGATTAGGTGTAGCACTATCGGTGATTAGTGATGCGGCCAATGGTGAAATATTTAATCTTGTTGATGAAACACCTACGCAAAAAGAATTTATTGCTTTGTATGAAAAGTTTCAAAATAAAATACCAAGAAAAATTACCTTACCACTTTGGCTTTATTTAACCATTTGTAAGTTTGCTGAAAAAATTCATAAAGCATCAAAAGGAAATTTTCCAAATATCTTTAGTGCATATCGCGCTAAAACTATGTATACACCGCTTGAATTTAGTAATGACAAACTAGTCAATGTATTGAAATGGCAACCGGTAACTACTCTAGAAGAGACATTAAAAGAAAAGTAAAATGAAGAAGATAAAGGTCTTATGGCTTATATCTTCTTTTACATTCTAACCCTCTGTTAACTTCGTACGTCATAAAAAGGCTTCATATGAAATCTCTTGATTATTACTTATTATTTTATGTAATACCTACATCAGGAGCCTATTTATGAGTGCCTTAATAGCATCATTATTTACTATTTTAGTCTTCATCCGCCCTCAAGATTGGTGGTCCCCACTTGAAGGGATTCCTGTTGTGATGGTGGTTGGCATGCTAGGAGCCATTTTTGCGGTTACGAAAAAAAATGTGATCACTAATCATCATACGATGTTACTTTTTACGCTATGTTTGATTGGATTTATTTCTGAGGTTTTCAATTTTTATTTTGTAGGGGCAATAGCTGCACTAACCAAGTTGTTATTTTCAACAGCTTTGCCTTTCATTGTTATTTTAGGTTTAGCTTTTACTCGAAAGTCTAAAGAATTTATTTTTGCGACAATTATTTTTGCTGCGGTAGCTATAGTATATAACGGCTATCAACAAGTCACATTACCTTCTGGGATTGGTTGGAGTGGTGCAGAAATACTTGACCAACATGGTGATTTAAGAATTAAGTTTGTTGGGATTTTTAGTGATCCAAATGATGTAGGTTTACTGTTTTTAATGACTATACCTCTCATATTCTACTTTCGCGAAACACAAAATTGGCTCGTTAGACAAATATCTGTTTTGAGCCTTGTCGCTATCTTCTATGGAATATACTTAACTAACTCAAGAGGAACATTACTGGGTGTTTTGGTCTTAATCGTTTTATACCTTTATAAACGCTATGGGAAAATTGTGGCTAATGTCTTGGTTATTTCCGCTATCCCAGTTTTATTGTTAGTTTTTAGTGGCTTTCGCTCAATAAGTGCTAGCGAAGAATCTGCTCATGGGCGTTTAGATGCATGGTATGCAGGTTCACAAATGCTTAAAAGTAACCCACTTTTTGGTACAGGATTAGGCGGGTTTTTAGATAATCATCATTTAACTGCTCATAATACCTATGTGTTATGTTGGAGTGAGTTAGGTGTCGTGGGGTTCTTAGTTTGGTTCTCTTTTCTTTTTTCAATTATTTTTATGCTACACAAAATAAGTTTTTCAGAACTTCAATTTTCAAAAGAAAAATTGAATGTAAAAAAAGGTATTACTGAATTTGAATTTAATCGCTATTTACTGATGTCCAAAGTAATGTTTTATAGTTTATGTGGGTATGCAATCGGGGTGGTTTTTCTGAGTAGGCTGACTTTTGTACCTCTTTATATGTTTTGTGCTGTTTCCGTAGGTCTTATGCAGCAAATGAACCTTTTTATAGATAAGCCTATAAAATTTACAGGTCAACTTTTTAAAAAGCTATGCCTTATTGCTTTTTGTGTATTAATTGGAATTAACTTATCACTAAAGTTCTTATTGTAAATATAGCTTTATTGAAAAGGAATACCACCAGCATGTGGCCGTTGGTTAAGTTTTGGGTTATATAACTTTTTAAAGAACTTCGGATGAGTAACTTTCGTATTAATGTATGCTTTTTTTAGGCTTAATTTCTCAAAGATAATATTGTGTATAGATCCATTTGTTAAAAAATCAAGCTGTAATGTTTCATTATTATTAACATCAATATATTTATAGATTCCTTCATAATTGGTAACCTTTCCACTCTCTTCGCTATGATAAAAATTAATATTGGAAGTAAATGTATTTCCTGAAACCCTTATGTGTGGCATTTGATAAAACCATTGTGCACTTGGGATATAATCTTTAATTAAGGTTATACTTTTACTGCCTTGATTTTGTGATAAAAACATATTGTTTGTGATATCTAGGAATTGGAGATGGCCTAATAATCGAAAAATATAACCTTTGAAGTCTTTTGGCATTAAGAAAATATTCTCTGAAAAACGGCTAGGACCATTTGAAGAACCTGTCCCATCGCCACCCACACGGACACCATATTTAATGCTGTTAATAGCAATAACATTACCCACAACGTCATGATTTATAGGTTCTAGGGTTTCATATCCATCATAACCAATTAATTCAAGGGCATATATAGATTGTTGATTGGTCGTGTTTTCTAGCCAATTCCCATAAACCTCTGTGCGCTCAGCTCTCGACTTTATTGAATTACCTTTATTGTTATGTAAAAAACTTTTTTCGATAGTAAAAATACTCTCAGGAAACCTATCTCTATCTGTTGCCATATAAATGCCGTGTCGCCAGTTTTTCTTTTCTGGTTTTCCACCCGAACGTGTTAACTCGAGTTGAGAAATATGTAATGAACCCGAGTTATAATCCGTGCCTAATATACCGTTACCACAGTGACGGATTAGAACTTTTGAAAGCTTTATGTACGCTGACTCATGCCGGTAGCAGATACCACCACGCTCCAAAATAATGTTATCAATATGCCAAAAATGAGAGTTTCTTAGAGCTAATGTCCAGTTGAAACGTTCTGTGCCACCTCTTAACGTCGGTCGTTTTCCATTTTTACTGATGCCCTTTAATGTTATGGGCAAAGCTCTTGTTCCTGATATACCGCGTATGTCTATCGGGTCATAAATTGCGTCACCCATTAAGTGTATTTCGTCACCTGGCGCTAGAAGATTTGTAATGTCTTTAAGTTGTTTAGCGGGTTCATTTGGCCCTACATTCCATATCTTTTTCTCTCTATAGACACCATGAGTTTGGATGGTCCATTCAATACGTCCTGTTTGCATATTATGATTATTTTTTCCATCACCTAAAATATATATGGAGTATATTTTATTATCACCGAACAGATTTCTTGCTGCTTTGCGTAAGCGGACAGTATTTCCTGAGAAAATGATTGCAGGCATAGGACGATAATCCCCGCCATCAATTGATACTTCAATATTGGATTCATTAGTTAAGGTGATAAACGGGCTGATCCCCGTGAATAACAGGCAATTTGATTGCACTAAGCTATTTGGCTGCTGTGCAAGTGAAGTTGCAAAAGCAGCACGTTTACGTTTTTCCCATTTGAATCCGATATCAACAGTTCTACAGGTTTCATCTGAGGGAGAAAGCGAACTCGTCATATCGCTAGAATAAGATTGATAAGAGAGTAACATTAAGATAAAAATTAATTGCTTAAACAATGTTTTTTGTCCTAAGTGGCATGTCAATTACGGCTATGATTTTTTTTTCTAAAAAAATTTTAAATATACTGCTGATCAGGATAAACATTTTATACCCCAAGACAAATATGCTTTGATTGGCTTTGGTGTTGTAGAAACTATTTTTTTCAAAATATACAGAACAGACTGATCAAAACCTTTAAAAATAAATAGCAGGTTGATGTAAGATAGTGCAAAAACAATGGAGCCAATAATGGCTGAAAGAATTCCATCGAGGTATTGATCAATGATTATTGCTGGGATCGCAGATATGGCCGCGGCAGAAACCAATCTTGAAGCGATCATAAAAGAAATCATTTGATAGCCAACCCTCGTAGCGAGACTCTTATAACTAAATAGCATTATGACCACTAACAGCCCAAAAATTGCAACAGAACCATCTAAACCCCATTGTGGAACAATGAAAAAGCTAATAGCGCAAGCAAAAATGAATAGAGCAACATGAACCATT
The DNA here is from genome assembly GCF_014076785.1 of Colwellia sp. MB3u-55. Lineage (NCBI taxonomy): Bacteria > Pseudomonadati > Pseudomonadota > Gammaproteobacteria > Alteromonadales > Colwelliaceae > Colwellia > Colwellia sp. MB3u-55. The sequence continues at coordinate 116,102 of NZ_JACGUS010000114.1, read as the reverse complement.
GCCATACTTACTTGTTTGTCATTACTGATCAAGGTTAAATTTGCGCCTTGATTCAAGGTTATAATAGTTTTGAAAATCATCATCATTTGTAGAGGGAAAACGGCAGGTAAGTAGCGTGAACCAAATAAAAGTTCAATAATTACATTGGCATATAGCACTACAGGAACAACTACAAGTAATGATAAAGTAAGTAAATATCGTTCAGCTTGAGCCACTTGTGATTTTACATTGCCGTCTTGAACTGCCTCAGTAATCTTGGGGAGTAAAATCTCTTGATATATTCCCGGTACTAAAGTAATCGCTGCTGTAGAAAGTAAGAAGGCAATATTAAAAAAACCTGCCTCAGACAGAAAGTTATTTTCTTCTAAAACAAATACTTGGCTTTGTCTGAAAATTAAGGCACCAAGTAATACGATAATCGTTGCTGATATTACTTGGAACATCATGCGCTGCTTGTGTTCTGCAATATGCTCATTGTTGTATTTCTGTAAGGGTAATTGCTTATTGAAAAATCGAGTACTCATCCCATAAACAATACAAGCAGAACAATAAACTATAATAAAACTTTCAACTTTTGGAGAAATAAAAGCACATAATAATACGGCAACAATGTTGAAAGGGTTCGCTATTAAACTTGTTTTTGCAATGATATCAAAGCGCTTTATCCCTTTAAATATTGATACTCTAAACATATAATCTGCTTTGATTGCGACACTAAAAAACAACAATATTAGTAACCATTTTTCAATATTACTATCAGCCAAATCAAAAAACAGGATAGTAAAGACAATCAGGGCAACGATCAGTAACCTGCTATATTGAATTCGCCAGAAATAAGCAATGACAGCAGGTAATGCGTCACTATTTTTATGCTTAAATTCAGCTATAAATTTAGTGACATTTAATGATACTCCGGCATTAATAGCTAGAGTCATTAAGGCAGCAAGCCAAATAATACTCGAGTAAATACCATAGTCTTCGGTCGATAAGTGTCGAGCAATTGTCATCGATACAATTAAGCCTAAAAAGTATTCACTGTATAAATTAATGGCAGCCATTGCTGCTTGTAAAGATGTTTTCATTGTGAGTTATTAATCTTCTGGTTATGTGCTAATAATGTGATCGATAGGTCTTTGCACACTGCTGCATTGAGAAACCGGCTTGATAAATATCAATACAACGTTGGCTGTACTCTTTTAAAAGGGACTGGTCTTCTAAAAATAGACTTATTTGTTCAGCTAGGCCTGCTGCATCTGCGTAAGAATATAATAACCCATTGTGTCGATGCTTCACTAGTTCGGGATTACCTCCAACATTAGAGGCGATGGTCGGTGTACCACTGGCGAGTGCTTCTAATATAGCCAAAGAAAGCCCCTCTGTTTCAGACGTGACAATCAAAACATCAGTTTGCTGGTAGATAATATCTCGGTCGGTAACAAAACCGTGAAATGTAACCTCAACATTTGGTATCAGATCAGTCGCAAGTTGCTGGTTATAAGCCATCAACTCTCCTGTGCCGAAGAATGATAAAGAGAGCTGTTGCTGGATATCAGGAGAAAGTTTTGCAACGGCTTCTATAAGGTAGTGCTGTGCTTTTAATGGTACGAAACGACCTACATGGCTCAATCTGAGCTTTGTACTCGCGCTTTTAATCGGAGATATTGGTAATACACCATTAAGTATCGTTACTGATTTTTTCGCAAATTGCGGATAAACAGATAAGTAGTTTTTTAGTGCCTTTTCTGCGACGAAAATCATTTTATCTAGTTTTAATCTGGCAAGAAAATAAATAAACTTCCATTTTAAGCTTTGGTGTACACGCTCATTATGACGTGTATAAACAACTCTAATGTGGGTAAAAAAAGATGCTAACAATATTCTTAGTAAAGAATGGCTACTATGAACATGTACTAGATCATAGTTTTTTAGAATAGCTCTTATTTTTGATATGCTTGTAGCAAAATGAAGACGGAACTCTTCTTTCGCAATTTCTGTCTCAAGAGGCTCACCTTGCAGGCCCATGCTTAAAATCCCAACAGATAACTTTTGATTAGCTAGCTGTTCTGATGCGAGATCAATGACAAATCTTTCTGCCCCACCGACATTGAGACTACTGACTACGTGTAATACTCGCATTAATGTTCCTTTTAATTTTATATCTTGCAGATTCTATCATTTTATTTTGTTTTATAAATCTTAAATGGATACTTTACGTTGATAGATTATCTTTAATACGCTTTATCTTAGATAATGGAGAAAGTAATTTTTGTTTTATTTTATACTTTAAAGCCTCTAATGAGCGGGGGGGGTGTATAGCCTCATTTTTATTACAGTAATTATAATGTAACATCCAAGGTAAACAGCGCCATGTGATTAACTGTGCTTCACGTAATGAAATACTGCTTTGCCAAGCATTAATTCTAGTTTTATCAACTTGTTTACCCACTAAGCTATGTTGCTTTTTAGTGTAGTGCGGTAGTGATATTCCACCACCATTTTTCATACATTCTTCGTTCGTCATTCCAATAAAACCACATAATTCAATCAGTTTAGTTTCTTGATCAAGAATGTAATCTTCGTATCGAAGCTCGTAACTACAATGAGATTGACGTGCTTTAGCGGTAAAGCTATACGTTGTTGCGATATTCCAATTGCTGGCAAAAGCTATTGGATCATGTGAATTCCATCGTAATAAATTATGCATTGAGGCATAAACAGCTCTTGGGTCTCTAACTATATGGATGAATTTTGCTTGTGGAAAAATCGCCTTATACAAGTCTACTCGCTCACGGTTATGTGGGGTATGCTCGATCCAAGTTTTTGGCTTATTTTCATTGAGCTGAAAGTGGTGTCGAAGTAAGTTATAAACACGCTCTGCTGGCTCCGCCTTAACTAAGAAAGGCTGCGAGAAAGTAGGTAAGTCAATGTCTATCCCCGAAGCTCGAAAGTGAAACGTTGCTGTCATTCTATGATAAAGCGTCGTAATCTCATCCATTGTGGAAGCAGTCGAAGTAATCAACATTTGAATGAATGGCATTTCAGGCAGTGCTATTGCGTTACTATTTGCCGCTAATTGTGAAGCTAGCATTGTTGTGCCACTGCGATATGAACCAAAAATAAATACGGGTGTTATTAAGGTGTTTGTATCACTCATAATAGGATCTCTATTTTTTACTCGGGTGAAATTTTGTCTTTATGTTTCTAAGAAATAGCTCAATATAGGATTGAAACGATTTTCTGGCAATAATTATTGTGTCAAGTTGGTCTGCATCAGTCGACAGGCTTTTCTTATACAGTGTACTTCCCACGAGAAAGTTATATTTTTTATACTTGGCCGTTATACAAGATAAAACAGTGAGGTAATGTGAAATCAAACCAGGACGACAATGATTACTTTGTTTATAACTAAAGCCTGATTGATAAAATAATACTTCATGATTAAATATGAAATTATAAAGGTAGCCAATATCTTCCGAGTCGGTATATATCCTGACGAGTTGAATTTCACCCGCTTCAAATCGAGCCTTAATGAGGCTCAGATGAAATTCTTTAAAGAATGGCTTAGCGAAAGCTCCTTCTTTCCCTCGTTTTATCCATTCTTGTTGGTGAAGGACCTCTAACTTATTAAACATTAATTTTGCTTCGTCAGCGGTTTTAGCAAATTGAATTCTAGCGCCCCCTTGAGTTTCATATTCCTTTAAAGAACGTTTGATTTGTGATCTTTTATTTTTACTTAAATGAGCTAGGTAACTTGCTGGTTGCTCGAACTGAGTTAAATTGATCCAATATGAAGGTTGAGATATTGTTCTCACAAGAAAAGCAGAGCTATTAAAGGCACTAAAGTTTGTCGAAATTAGTAATCTAAATTCGTTAATATCTTCTAGATGGTTTATTGCTAAGGTCAATTGTCGGTCACGGATATTTTTATTGCAAAGAATAGAGTTGTATTCAACGACTAAGTCATCATATTCTTCATGACCGGTATTATTGAAATAACCACGTTTTTTGTTAAAGATTTTATGTTCAACACCTTTTTTCACACCAAGAAAAAAGCAACAGACCGGCTGATTATCAATATAGTTAATAATCAATTCAAGTTGAGTTGTGTCAGGTAGGCAGTTGAGCCAAGTAGAAATCCAGCCCCATGAATTAAAAAAGCTAACTTCTGCTTCCTGTTCAAGAAGTGTCCACACTTTCTTTACTGCTATGGCATTCGTAAATGGATTGAGTCTTACTAATTTAAATGACATGACGATCAATATTATTAGTTGCCGTTTGCTGATTTTTTTCTAAGCAATCTTTGTTATTCTTTTGCGCTAAGTGCCAATTAAGCAGTAGCCAATAGCTTTCATAATTATGCTCAACAGTTAGCTTTCCTATTTGTTCTTTACTAAAAAGAAATTGCTCGGCAACTGCTTCTTTGATCATTGCTCGAAAAGGATTATTGAGCCATGAAATAAAAGGAACAGGAAAACCATGCTTTTTTTGATAAATTAGTTCACGAGGAAAGTATTCACAGGCAAGTTCTCTAAGTACAGGTTTTACGTAGTCACTGCCATAGAAATCATCATTAGATAATGTTGATGATACTTCCATGACCTCAGCATCAAAAAAAGGCGAGATAAAATGCTTATCATGTAGCCCAGCAATTAATTCAGCTTCTTTAAAATGTATGGGCATATCACAATCAATAAATAAATTTTGTGCTTGATAACGAATATCAGATAAAGAACCATTTTTGATTGAAGACCAACTATCTACGGTATAACAATTATTATCTTGAAGCTTATCAATAATCTCTTGTTCCGTGGAGGTATAATGTATTCTGAATAAGTTTAAAAATAAGATTTGTAAGGATGTACTTTTTAAATTTTTAAGTACTTTTACACGACCAGGGAGAAACTTTTCACCTAGAGAAAGTAAGCTTATAGGGATATATGAGCACTGTTTTTTCCAACGCAGATGTGTTTCAAGTCGCTTAATACCGTTAGAACCAAACAGCGTATCTGCCGCTTCACCATAAATAACGGCTTGGTAAGCTTGTGGAATTTCTCTCATCATCGCTGTCATTGCTAAAGAACTATAATGCCTAAGGGGTTCTCTGTTAAGCTTGATAAGTTGTTGTAAGTCATTAAGTAAACTTTCATTTGAAATTTCAACAAGATAATGTTTCATTCCTAATATTTTAGCAAATTCTTTGGCTGTGGCTAATTCAGGATTTTCTTCATCTTTAAAAACAGGTGTTATTAAGCAGCATTCTTCAAATATGTCCTTACTAAGGGCGGCTAATAATGAAGAATCTACCCCGCCACTTAAAAAAATGGCGACTTTTTTGTAGTGTTTACTCGCGACTTTCAAATTATTTTGCAATGCAATTTTAGTCTTTTTTATTTTCTCTGTCAGGGGAACAGCAGAATACTTTGGTTTCGGTAGGACCCAATATTGCTGTTGTTGATGAATTTCTTCACCTGTTATTTTAACTGTATGCTTAGGCTTTAATTTTGATATTGCCGAAAGTAAGGTATTTGAGCTGGTTGTATAGCGATAGAGTAGTATTTCAAATTTTGCTAAAGGATCTATTACTAGATCATAAATGGGCATTAATTGTGCTCTAGAGCTAATCAGTAACTTATTACCTTGTTGTTGCCAGTAGATAGTTTTGGCACCGAAAACATCGTTAAAAAAAGTCATGCCACCACTTGTTATTAATACACCACAAAAATGTCCTTTCTCATGAATAAGTTCATGAAAATTCTGCAAAGTAATCGTTTCTTTAAGTTTATTCAAGGTCGAAGGAAAGAAGTAACCATCAACTAATAATACCATGTCAGTTAAGTGAACGATTTGGCAATTTTTATGTGAAATACGATAACTATAATCACCTATGGTAAAGAGATTAGTTGTAGTGCCGCCTCTGCTTTCATTTGTATCTCTAAGAGTTCTTGAGATTAAAAATCCATTCATGATAATGCTGCTTATTATTAAGTTATTTTTCTTTTGAGAGAGGTAATCGTTGCTTTGAATTGTTTAGTGAACATATAAAATGCAGGTTTAGGATCACACCAAGAAAAATAGATAAATGTATGGGATTTTAGCAAGTTGCTAAAGTATGTTTTGAAAATAGATAAACTATCTTGCTTATCTTTATGACGAGAAAATAAATCCTCGTATAAACTTAAAAACATACGTTGATTTATTTGTTCTTTTTCGGTGAATGGTAATGATTTTGCCACACAGAAGCTGGCATATACATTATTTTTACCGCAACTAGTGTCAAAGTAATTGCACAGTCCTAACCTTGGGTTTATTTCAATATACTTATATTGTCCATCACGGTCATCAAGTTTAAATTCAACCATGGCAGGACCTACATAATTCAAACCTTGTCCGAGCTTTGCTACTTGTTCAATGATTTCTGGGTTAGGTCGACTTATTGCATAGCTAGTCACACCAAAATGAGGAGGGGTAAGTTGTAAGCGCTGAAAGGTAAAGGCATTAATCAACTTTCCTTTCAAATCGAATGTACAGTTGCATACCCATAAATTAGCATCGTCACCAACAATAATTTCTTGAGCAATGCAGTATTGTAGCTTGTCAGCAAACGTTTGATAAAAGCTATCTAACTCTATATCGTTATATATTTGTATATTTTTTTGACCAATATAATTCATTTCATTCGAGCGGGGTTTAATTATAATGGGTAGCGAAATATTGGCTAAAAGTTGCTCTGCAGAATCTGGTAGTATCAGTAGTGATTTTGGTAAAGTAACAAGATTTTTTACCAGTTCTACTTCTTTTTGCTTATCAATGAGTTGATAAGAAAGATCACCATTAGGAATAACAAATGAAAATTTCTCTGTAAGTATCTGCTGATTTTTTGACAGGAAGTTAACGTACCAGTCTGATGTTGGGATCAGTACTAGGTTACTCTTAGGCCAATTAAGTAATATGCTTAAAAGTTCTTGTTCATTCTTGTTTTTTTGTAATGCAACTTTACGTATAGGCAGTCTTGAAGATAACACTACGTCATCAGGAGTTGCTGCAATAACATCAAGTGAAATACCTTCTAAATTAAGGCTTCTTATTGCACCTAAACCATTAGGTCCAGCGGCAAGAATGATGGCTTGGCTATCTAAACTCACTTTTGAAAACAACTATTAAACTTTATAATGGCTAAATCATCTTGTTCAACACAAAAACGAACTAAATCGAAAGGATCATTAATAGCTATATTTCTCCCTGGAATATTGTTAAATCCAATGAGGTAGCCTGCTTGTTTACTATAGTCGAGTGTCTTTTGATTATAGCAATTTTGGCGCCCTACAGGGTAAGCGATTGAGTATATCGATTGTTTTAATTTTTCTTCTAATACTTTTTTAGAGTGGGTTATTTCGTGTAATTGGCTAAGGTCATCTAACTGTGATAATATTTTATGATTCATCGTATGAGAACCAATTTCCATCCCATTATTCACCATTTCTTGTGCTTGTTGCCAATTAATAAAAAGCTGATGCTGTTGCGTAGTTAGTTTCTGGTAAGCCTGGGGGAATTTTATTTTAATATCCGCTAAAATATCATCAATACTGACAGTATTACTTTCTTTTGCGTGGCGCATAATACGGTAAATAGTTTTATCTATATCTTGAGGTCTTAAGTCATATTTTTTTGAACTGTTTGGTAAACGGTAATATTGACCAACAGAGTTTCTTAACAAGTATGCAATTTCGTCCCACCAAGGAATATGGCACGAATCGATAAAGTCAGTGACTAAATAGAAAGTAGCTGAAACATTATGTGCTTTAAGAATTGGGTATGCGTCAGTATAGTTATCAATATAACCATCATCAAAAGTTATAATCGCATATCGTTGGGATATGACTTGATTATCTTTGCTAAGCTCATGCAATTGTTTAGTATTTATAATGGTGAAGTTATCTTTGATGGCTATAACATGATCATTAAATGCTTTTGTCGAGCATGAGTAAATAGCTCTATCAAAAATGGTTGTGTATTTATCACCAACTCTATGATAATTGAATACATATACACCGTTAGGCAGGTTTCGCCACCTAGCATGAAGAATGCCAGATAGCTCTAATAACTTTCTTAATCCTTTTTTTAAGCGAAACCCCATAAGACCCTTAAGATAATTTTTTAAATGCTGGTTTTGGGAGGATGAAATCACGGTAAAGGTGAGGGTTACCTGTTTCCCCTGCCTCTGCTGCTTTCGCTATATTATACATCTCACGTGCAGATGTATAATGCAGTGAGTATTTTTCGCCATCATTGTATTTTGTTTCTAAATAGCTATGCATATCATGACGATCTTGACCGAGAAGTGTATCCATATCAGGTTCTTGAGTACCATGGGTGTGAACTTTAATAAAAACCCACTCCGGACGTCCTTTTACATGTATGTGTGAACTAACCCATTGATCTATTCGAGAGCGAAGTGGTGGGACTTTTTTACGTACATCGGCATTTTCGATGTGAGGTAAACCTTTAGCTGTTCTCCATTTGAAATTCAAGCCTATTGGGCCTTGAATCATCATTAAGTCACCTTGCTGTGTTTGGTTCACTCTAACATCAATACCGGTATCATGCCCTTTGCAATGGCCATCTTTACCCGTTGCATAATAAATAGCATTTACTTTGCTTGTTTGGCTTGGGCTCGGAGATGATGGCAATGTCATATCAACATAGCATCCCGTTGCTTTTAATAAGCTAAGTTCATTATTGATACCGCAATGAGCACCACCGGGTAATGAGTTATCTAATGCCCAATTTCCATGGATAAATGCATACATTATTTGTCCCGTATCAGGGTGTATCGATAAAGCTCCGTGATCTTCATTTAGTGTTTTCGCGAAACTCTCAATGGTCTTAGTAAAGTTCTCAGCAGTGTCATCTTCATGGTGTAAATGAATCTCTATTTCACCAAAACCGTGGTAACACATGTCAGAAAGTTTGGCCAAATGTTCATATCGATATTCCTCTTCTGGATAGAAGAAACAATGCTTTGGCATATGTCCATCAGCATCCTTATGCTGCTTAGCCATTTCAGGATATTCATTGAACCAACGATCTACGCGTGCTCGCTCTACTTCAATATCGTCATTTCTCCATTGCGGTTCATAATGATCAACAAAGCAGAAAAGAACATGGGTTGTCCCATCAACTTTTGGACGTGAAATAATTTGTTTGATATATGGCACAAACCACATATGCATTTCTTTCAACTTCAATACTCGCCAAAAAACGATAGCTGATAAAATGATTAAACCAATAACAATGTACAACATTAAGAATTCTCTCCTTGACGGGCGGTTCTTTTCCAACCACCACTCTTATGACCTTTACAAAAACGTAAAAAACCTTGGGCTAACGCAATATTCATTGATACAAAAAAGCTAATAATTGCAACGGGTTTATTTACGTGTTTTTGTTGATTAATTCTTTTCAAACCAATAAGGCCAGTACCATAAAAAGCTATTTGCAGGGCTAAAATAAGATTAAAAAAATCGTTTCCTAGTAAACTAGCATTAGCGATAAATAAAATAAGCATTAAATGAGGAGCAAACCATCGCAAAACTTTATGTGACCAGTAGCACCAACTCATAATACCTAACATTGGTGAAAGTGCCCAAAGATTGGCGAAGAATGCTTTATAGTTGCCGATACCAATACGTACACGGCGGCCAAATTCATCTTGCATTGACGGTGCTACTTCTTCTTTCGCAATTGCTTTATTATTGTAAACAACATCATAGCCTTGCTTTTTAACATTCATGACAATGCAGAAGTCATCGACAATGGTATCTGTAGATAAGGGAATATAAAGATCTCTATAAAGTGCGTAAATTGCACCGTTGGCACCTAATAATGAACCAAGTTGAGATTCTGCTTTTTTAAGGAATTGTTCATATTTCCAATAAAAGCCATCTAAATTTTGATTGCCATCATCTGTTTCTAAAATTAACTCACCAGATACAGCTCCAATATTATTGTTAAAGCTTGAGACTAATACTGAAATAGCATCAGTATTAAAATCTGTGTTAGCATCGGTAAATACTAATATTTTCGCTTTAGATTTTGCAATTAAATCATTTAATACTGATATTTTTCCACGATTTACTTCATAGTTAAAAGCGATAACCCTAGGATCTGAGAATGACTCAATAATTTTTCCTGTATTATCTTCACTGCCATCAGAAGCTACTAAAACCTGAACTTTTCCAGGGTAATCTTGAGCCAATGCATTCTCTATACGTTCTTTAATGCAAGACTCTTCATTATAAGCCGCGATAATCACATCTACACTTGGTAGGTCTGTCGGCATTTCCATTTTAATTTCTTTTGGCGTAACAAATACCTTAAGAAGCAAAGGGTAGAGTAGGTACGAATAAATAATCAAAAATAATGCTAGCCAGAATAAAGTTATCATTTATCAGTTCCTTTATTTAATATTCTACCGGGTATACCAACTGCGGTTGCCCCATCTGGAACATCTTTTACAATAACTGCATTTGCACCAATTTTGGTATTATTGCCAATCATTACATTTCCGATAACTTTTGCACCCGCCCCAATAAAAACATTATTACCTAATACGGGCGATTTTCCTTTTTCATCACCGATAACAACGCCACTTTCAATAATGACATTTTTACCACCTCTAACTTTTGAGTTGATCACTACACCGATGGGATGAACTAAGACAAAGCCATCACCAAATTCTGCTTTTGCTCCTATTACACAGCCATAAAGCACCTTATTTATCCATTGTATTACCAAAACTAAAGGAAATAATAGTTTAAATTTTGTGAGATAAGATGTTAATCGATATAAAATATTAGCGCCAGTACCATCTGTGAAAATGACCCGTAATAAACTAATATTAGCACCGTCGTCAATAAATAGGCGTTGTTTACTTTTTAAATCGTTAAATATTTTCATTGTTAAATGCCAAGCCTAAAATACTTTTTGCGTTATGTAACCATTGTCTTTCGTTAATTATATAATTTCGAGCATTTATACCTACTGCAGTTAGGTGCTCTACATCTTGAGATAGTGATAAAACAGCATCAACACATTGTTGCTTATTGCCTATTTCAAAAAGCCAGCTATTCTCTTTATCAGTGACTACTTCTTTCATAGGCTCAAATGCTGGCACGACCATACCACAAGCCATTGACATAAACTCAAAATGCTTCATCGATGACCCATATAAATTAGAATCAGGTAAAATACCAAAATCCATTGCAGAAACATATTTTGGAACATCTTTATGTTCTACTTTACCGGTAAGTACTATCTGATCTTGTAGGTCATATTTTTCTACTAATGCGATGATATCAGGATAACAAACGCCATCACCCACCAATAGTATGGACAAATGAGGATTTTTTTTTAGTTGTGGAGCGATTTCTTCGATAAACCAAACAATTCCGTGCCATTTTACAAAAGCACCAACATAACCACACACTATTTTATCAGTTAACCCAAGTGTAGATTTAACACTCTCTTTTTCATATTTACTTGGATCAAAGTACTCAGGATCTGCGGCATTAGGGCAAACGATTGATGGGGCTATATTACTATAGTGAGTCTGAGATAGTTTTTGAAAATAAGTAGAAATGAATACGAGTCCGGTAGCATTAGTAAAACACCATTCTTCAATATATTTGGCTAAAGAGCGTAAAAATATTGGCCTTACCCGTTCTACTAATACCGAATCATTAATTTCAAGAATGAAAGGAATATTACGTCGTTGGGCAATTTTGATCCCAAGAAACATAAAAAGAGAATAGCGTTCATAAATGAGCTGCGTTTTTTTGTGCGCTAAAGATTTAGGTAAGCGAAACAAAATAATTAGATTGTAAGCGAGTTCAAAGAGTTCAAAAACAAATTCTGGAAAGTATTTAGTAATTTTGGCCAAAAAAGTGAAAGGGGAGCTTTTAACTACTTTTGCCTGATTTTTAGTAACTTCGGAACTATTGTTGTCTTTTTCAGGATCTGAGCCTGGAAATGACAGAATATTAACGCAATGACCAAGTTTTCGTAATGCAGTTACAATACCTAATATATGAACGCCTTCTGCTCCTTTTCCTCGCGTTCTGTGATGGTATAATATGTTCATGTATGTAATTTTCTCCATTTTTTTTATATATAAACTTAGTTTTCTCGATTAAGTTTTAATTAAATCAACGCTAAAATATTCAAACTTCTTCTAACGCACCTTTAAATAAATTTACATTTTTTTCCCAATTAAACTGTTCTGCACTCTTAATAATATCGGTTTTATTCCATTCATGAGATAGTGCTAATTCAAGTGCATCAGCAACTTTTTTGTTGTCTATACCATTAACTAAATAGCCATTAACACCATTGACTAATATTTCTGGTATCCCGCCAACAGCAGTCGCAACAGAAGGGATGCCACAGCTCATGGCCTCTAAAACAACATTTGGTACACCTTCAGCGTGACTCGGCAATAATAAAAGTTTTGACTCTTTCAAAATACTTGCTATTTCTTGGTGGCTTTTAGCCCCCAAAAACTGAATATTTCCCAGTATACCTTTTTTTGTAGCTTCCTGTTTTAATTCAGCTAAATCAGGTCCGTTGCCAATATAAATGAGTTGATAAGAGGGATGCTTTGGTAAAATCAGGTGAAAGCCTGCTAATGCTTCAAAGGCTCCTTTACTTCTTTTTATGTTACCAACAAATAAAATTTGTTCTTTTGCTGGTGTATTTGTAGGACTAAAGAGTACTGAATTCACACCATTGTATATAACTGTTGGCCTATCTTTGTCGACGCCAATGGAAATTAATTTGTCACTGAGTGCGCTGCTAACACAAATGATCTTTTGGGCTTTATTTCCTACCCAGGAAATTTGCTTTCGCCTCGCTGCATAATTGGTATGAATATTTATATCACTGCCGTGGACTTTTAAGAAAAAAGGGATCTTGAGTAGCTTCGACAATAAATAACCTGCTACACCATCGGGATATGCCCAACATGTTAATAGTAGGTCTGGAGATGTCCGCTTGATCCAGCTAAAAGAGTTTAGCCATAATGATAAAAATAGTAATATCCCATTAATAGGGGAGCCTATAATAGGAATATAAAACTGCCAAGCATACTTAATATTTTCGGTTGATTTAGTATCATTTTTTATCCATTCAGGAAATGCGATAGGAACAACAATATTAATATTGAAGTCCTTTGCTAATAAATCAAGCTGAATTTTATTATAAGTCCCTCGTGTAGGTTGCCATGGAAGTGGGTAAACATTTGTTACAACGAGTAAATTCTTTTTTTTATTCATTTTATTCTTTAATAACTCTCAACGACAATAAATTTCCATTGACCATAATCAATTAGAGAATTTCTCCAAGGGAATTGTGCTAGCTTAACAAAGCCATAATCTAAAACAAGGTTATATACCCCAGTATTAGAAATACCTAATTCATTTAAAGAATATGATAGTTTAGAGTTGCCTTCATTTATATCACCTTCTTTCAAATCAAGTGTTGAAATCAATGTAGAATACTCGTCGTATACTGACAACTTTCTACCAGAGGTCCATTCAAATGTTGCCGCACTGGAAAAGCTTATTTCTAAATTATCAGTTTTTAGTACCTTTGTGATAGGGGCGGGGTATATTTCTGTAATACCTGCAACAGGCTCCGTAAGGGGCCCTTTATATGCTATTGGCCAAGTTGCAGAGTTGTCCGGATCAACTGGCACTGTTTGGTTAATGTTATCGACAACTGCAAAAATCCATTGACTATGACTTACTTTTGCTGTTTTCCAAGGCGTACTTTGAAATTTTGCAAAGCCAGAGTCAATAGTTATATAATAGATACCTACGTTTTTAATACCAAGATCTGAGAGTAAAAATGAAATACTATGCTCTCCTTCATTTGGACTTCCAGGTTCTAAATCTATATCGGCAAGGAGGTTAGCATTATTATCATAGAGCTTTAATTTACGGTCACTTGTCCATTCGTATACAGTGACACTGGAAAATTGTATTTCAAGCTTATCGAGCAATGATACTTTTGTTAGAGGAGCAGGGTATACGCTTGTGATCCCAGTGACACTTTCAATGAATGGGCCTGCAGTAGCTAATGGCCAGCTATCTATAGCCTCAGGATCAATAATAATGTTATCTTTCGAATCGAAAGGACCATCACCAATAGTCTTTCCTTCAAATGCGCCTAAATCTGGATATGCTCCCTCAATTGTTCTAGGAGAGGTCATAGTATTTTCATTATATTGGGACGTTAAAGGATGCAGATCGCTAGAGTTTTTATCCGATAAGGTAGCGCTGTCAAGTGCAGAAGAGCCATTTCTTAGTTTAAAGTTATAACTGTCGATGTCGGTAAATCCAATCGTTTTACCAAGTATCATCTTACTGTTGTTAGTATAACTTCCTGAAAATTCTATGTTATCAGCATTGACTGCCGTATTTGTACTTACCCAATTGGTACCAGAGAGCGTGAGGTGACCAAAACCAGATAGCCAACTAACATTGGTGTCACCATGCGAATAAAATATATTATTTGAAGCTTCTACTGACTCATCATTAGTGTCCATGATAAATAGTCTTGTTCGCCAGCTTAAGGGCAAAGAATCATGTGTCGAATAAATATCTAAGAAAACGGTGTTGTGGAAAAAGTGTAATGTGCCTTTACGATATATATCAGTAACCCCTGTATCTCCACCATAATGAATTAAACGTGAAGCATAAACTCTATTTTCGTGATTAGCTGCACTAATTATTGTGTTCCCGTAAACCCATGTATCATGAAAATTAGGTTCTTGGGTGAGTATCTTGTAACTGTCTTCAGGGTCGACGAGGTCAATCGCATATGCACCTGCAAAAATTTTGTTATATCGGATAACAGTGCCAGATGAACGGTCTTTAATTGCGGCACCTTTCGATAAAGGTCTAAGAGAATTTATTTTGTTGTACTGTATGATAATCCCTGCTGCTTGCGTATAGATATTATGCTGCCTAAAACTGTTTTTTACACCATTATCCGAAAATGTATTGCCTTCAATAATAATATCACGTGAAATCTCTTCTTCACTATTTTTTGAGAGAACAAAGATACCATTACCATTATCAATAATCTGACAGTTTTTTACGGTTAAAGTGTCTACCAAACTGGCCCATATTGCAGCAGAACTTTGGGCATAATTTCTCTCTTGACCAAATTGGTCGGTAAATTGGTTCGTAGTTGAGGCGCCAGTGAGAATTAAGTTTTTGATGATGATGTGGGATGGTTTTAATCCCCAACGCATGCTCCGATCTCTTTTAATTAGGATAAGTCCATTTGCTTCATCCCATTGCTCACTAAAAAAACTGATAAGGCTATCAGGGGTTGTTGCATTCTCTCCCGAAATAATAGGTAGTTTACCCTCAAAATTGGCGACTCCAGATATGGTGACTGGTTTGTCTTTAGTACCTATGCTACGTAAACCTATTTTTGTTCTGTAAGGTTCTTCTCGATAATGAATTAATACGGTGTCGCCAGCTATAAGTTCTAACCATGGGACTGTATTTAAATTTTCATATGGTTGGTTAGGCCCAACCTTATAGGTGTCTGCGAATGTAAAAAAAGAAGTGAAAAGTAGAATGGGTATACTGAAGTTTAGTTTTATTGAAATCATAGCTATATCCTTAACGCAAACCTTTATTGAAAATTAACAAAAATCCAATAAGAAAAATGTTTTAGTTTGATTAATTGTAGTTAAATATTTTTAATTATGGGGAAAAATTAATGATTCGACGGTGAAATATAACTAAGTTTAAGATTTTTATCATAATTTAATGAAAAAAAAACCGACTTATTAAAAGCCAGTTTTTATAATATTACTTTTGCAATTATACGTTACGTTTTCTTCTACCAGCAAAGCCTGTAGCAATTAGACCTAAACCAAATAATGCGATAGCTGTTGGCTCTGGAACTGTACGTACTTTAAATTGTGCAATAAGTTCGTTTGATTGTTGTTCTTTAGTTACGAAACCAGCACATAAGTCAGCACCATTAATACCACATTGTTCAGGTGCTAATGTTGTTAGACCAGATAAACGAGTTGTTACGTAGTATAAAGTGTCGCTCCAACCTGGAATTGGTTGGCCTGTTGCTGTTAAAAGTACAAATGGAACGGTAAATTCTAAAAAGTTATCACCAAATGTTACGAAATCTTGAGCTATTGTGGGGATAGTTAGTGCGAATATATCACCACAACCGTTAGCGTTATCGTCAACGTAATTTTCCACACCGTTAGGACAAAGGCCATTAACATCTACACCTTTATTTGGTGTTTCTGTAAATGTCATTGCAAATTGAAGTTGAGGAGCAAAGTAAGGTGCATCAGCTGTAGGGTCGCTTTCGCCAGGCAGTGCAACCCATGATGTTGGTGTTAATGTTAAACCATCAAATAAGCTACCAGAAACTAAAGAATCACCCGTAATAACCCAGTTTTCATGAGTCATCGAAGTACCTTGAGCCCAGTTCAAATCATTAGTTGAAATACTGCCTTCAATAGGGCTATCAATGTATAAGCTACTCTGAGGGTCGCCACTATTCGCGCCTGCTGCAGGAGTACCCCAAGTTAAGGTTGTGTGCAATGCATTGTCAGTACCATCAACGATGATATTGCCGTTCGTATCTAAAATGTTATCACCATTTACAGTTAATGCACTATTATCACCAGTTGAAGAGTTACCTGAAGCAACAACATCATCAGCAGTAGTTGTTGTAGCACCTTCACTAGTCCAAGTAGCGAAACCTGCTTGGTTGTTATAAGTCCATTCTGTAACTACACCAGCGTTTGCTGCGTTTGCTAATGTTGCTGCTAGTATAGTTGCGCAGACTTTAAGTTTCGTATTCATGCTATATCCTTGTGCTGTTTATTAAAATTGATTAAATTCGTTGTCTGACCATGAAATGCACTGTCCATGCCAATACTTTAAACTTCTTTCTTAACAGTAACTTAATTTTTTTCGAATAACAGAAATAATCTTAGTTGTAAAATATACTGACACCTTATTTGCAACACATAAGAGTTTAAAATCGTATTTAATTTATTTGTTGAATTTTCCATATTAATTTAGTTCCGCTTTTTCCCAGCAGTGCATTCACTAGTTTTACTTTCTTCAATTTAGTTAAACTTACTGTTTCGAACATGTGGGCTTGAAACTTATAAGCGATATCATAGCTGCTACCATTTTTGATAACTTGCATATAATTCCAGTTTACAGTTTCATTGCTCTTGAGTACTTGCCAATTTTCTGGAATAAACTCATTTAAATAAAAATCAACTGAGTTTTCGAGCCCTTTTGAATCGAAGCTATATGTGATGATGAATTCTTGGTCATTTATTTTGTTTTGACAAACTTGATACTGATTATGTAATTGGGGAAGAGGTATAGAAGTAGTGATTTCGTGACAGATATTGTTTTTTGAAAAAGCCACACTTGGAATAGCTTTTTTTACAAAATCGGAAATTACTAGTACAAGCAATGCAGAGAAAATTATTGCTGTTGTATTTACTCGATCGCTTTGCGGGTTCTGTTTCTTAGCGTTAGTTTCACCAACCGTGACGAATCTCTGACCAAAATAAAATAGCGAAACCATAAATGGTATATATAAATACCAGCCAAAAGAATTATGGTCTGCCATTAAGCTACTTTCCATGTTGGTATAATTACCGATAACTATAAGGCCTGTGATTCTTATCCAGTTTGTTAGCAATGCCCCTAGAACAGCAATGCATAAAAATAATGCACCATGCGATGCCTTTTTTATATTAAGAAAAATAAATAAACTTGATATGGCAAGTGAAACCAATAAATACCGTAAACCACTACAGCCTCCTGCTATTTCAAATACACCGGGAGGGATAGTTATAATATTACCTTCAACATAAGTGGGAATGCCGGTATAGCCCATAATAATAGTAACCGCATCTGTCGAAATATTTTGCAGAGTAGATGTTAAAGCTCCCCATACGGGAATAAGAAATATTAAAAATAATGAAGGGAAAAGCACTTTAAGCGTTGGTTTAAAGATAATAGCAATTATAGAAGTAAGAAAGAGTACTAATGTGGTTCTATAGCCAAATGGAAATTGCGCTAAACTAAAAGTGGATAATGCATAAGCGCAAACAATGGTAATGACAATGCATAGTGGATTTAACTTATTGCTGAACTGCAGCTTCCCCTCGTTAAATAATATCCAGTATAAATAGATGCTAATTATTGGAATAAGGTATGCGTGAGAATATGTTCCATCATCGAAGCTATATATCCAAATATTCTCAATAATAGGTAGCTGCGTAAGAGCAATAAATAAGTAAATTAGAGTGAGAATAACGAGAGGAAAATATTGTTTAATATAGAACACAGCTAGCCTTTTAAACAAATTGTAATTAGAAATAAAGGCGCCCAATTGAGCACCTTTCGTTAGATTAGTTTATATCACTACTCTTTTACGTCCAAGTTATTTTCTTTTAATAACTCTTTTGCTTTATCGAGTTGATTGTCTGCCTTATAAGCATCAGCTAAGTGAACGATGATTTCGGTGTTACTAGGTGATAACTCATATGCAAGGGTGAGTACTTTAAGTGCTTTCGGTAATCGGTTGGTTTTAGTCAAAATTATACCGTAAGTATCAAGTATTTGTGGGTGGTTAGGCGCTAATTCTATAGCTTTTGCAGAAAAATAATATGCTTGTTCTAAACTGTTTTGCTCTAAATATGTCCAAGCAATATTATTTAGGGCGACAACATCATTAGGATTTTTTTCTATCATCTTTTTATAGCTATTTATCGCATCCACGGGAGAATTCTTTACATACAATTCAGCAAGTAATCTACTGAATAAAGGTGTGTTTGGTGCTATTTTTAATTCAGTTTCAAGAAAATTTATCGCTTCATCCACCTGTCCATTATCCCTATATGCCGTTGCTAAAAAAAGTCCTGTAGATGTTCTTTTGTTTAACTTTAAAGAGCGAGATAAGTAATCTATAGCACGAGGGAAGTTCGACTGTGCTAGCGCAAGCTGTCCTTGAACTCTTAATAGAAAGGCATGGTTTGGCTCAATTGTTGATAAGCGTGTAATTTTTTTATTAGCAGTTTCAATTTGATTCGTCGCTAACAGATAATAGCCTTCTAGTACTTGTAGTTGAAAATGATTATGTAATTTCTCTTGTGATAATGCTTCCTTTGTTACATATAATGCGAGTTTGTATTGTTTCTTTTGATCTAATATATCTATATAACTCAAAAAAGCAGCTGAATTGTTTGGCTGCGCATTTTGCCATTTTTTATACATATCAGCTAATTTTTCATCATTATTATTAGCTAGTAAAGCATTAGAGAGAGCTAAAAAATAGAAATTAGGTAACACGTTGTAATCGGTTAATGTTTCTAAAATCGATATAGCTTGTGGGTAGTCTTTTTTAATGATTAAACGTCTAGACATTATCACTTTAGGCCATATAGCGTTAGGCGACTCTTTTATGAATTTTAATATTTTTGCTTCTAAAAACTGAGGTGTATTTTCTTTCAATGAGTTGCTTATCGCTAAGCGGTAAGCGTATGGGTATTCTAAATCAATCGAAAATAGCTTATCTAAGTAGGCATTTGATTCACTATATTTTTTTTCGTCAGCAGTGATTACTGCCAAATTAAAGAATGAAATTATGCTCTCAGGTTTAATTGTAAGGGCCTGATTAAAGTATTTTTTAGCATCACTAATATTCCCTGACTTCATTGCAATATTTCCACGAAGGATTATTGCGGCAGTGTTACTAGGGTTTGTTTTTAGCCATTTGTCGGCAATTTTTTCTGCTTCTAATATTTTATTATCTTTCAGGTAATTCATTGCTAAAGCAATATTTGCTGCTTTAAAATCAGGGTCTAATTTAATCGCCTTTTTTAGTTCATCTAAGCCAGATTTATCTGTATTAAGTAGCTTTATTATACCAAGTTGAGCTTTTATAGTCGCATTATCAGGAGCCAAATTATTAGCCATACTGAACATTTCTTGTGCCGCTTTCTTGTCACCCTTATTAGCTAACTCTCTGCCTATATTGACATAAAGTGAAGCGTCGTCAGCCGTTAAGTTTGAGAATTGGGCTAGTGTTTCATTAAGCTCTTCGGTGTAGCCTAATTTCACTTGTAATAACGCAAGAACTTTATGTACTCTATGGTCTTTAGGTAATAAGTCGGCAATGGCATTAAGTTGATAATAAGCCTGATTATAGCTTTTTAATTGATAACTACTTAGTCCTGAAATCATCTGAGCAAGTGCATTATTGGTACTATTAACGACTTTATCTGCTAGCTCTTTTGCTGCTTGGTAATCTTCATCTGAATATTTTACTTGTGCAGCTAATAGATTGATTGTTGGATGGTTATCATTAATCTGAAGAAGCGCTTCTATATGTGGTTTTGCTGCGTCGAAGTTACCTGCTTTAATATAGTTATGAGCGACAAGTGTCCTAATACCAAAGTTTGCTGGCTTCAATTTATAGTAAGCTGAGTAGGCTTCCGCAGCTTCTTGGTATTGTTCGTTATTACTGAGAATACTACCTTTCAATAATAAGGCTTCTTGAAATGTACTATCTTTCTCAAGTAAATGCTTTAAAAGCGACAAGGCTTCATCAGTGTTATTTTCATAGGCAGCAATTAATGCGTTCCCCAAAATACTTTGTAGAGAGTCACTGTTAAGATTATTCGCCTTATTAATATTCTCTTTTGCTAAGTCTATTTTGTCAGTACTTAAGTAAGCTTGTGATGTAAGTAATAGTGAATAAATTTGATCTTCAAGGTTTTTGAAATCTATAAGGTTCAATGTATTAATAACATTGTCAAATTGACTTAATGAGAGTTGCGTTTTTGCCAACATTAAAATTGCCTGATAATTTTGAGGATTGTTAGCTATAGCTCGCTTAAACTCCTTTTCTGCACTCAAATAATTGTCGGCACTAAGGTAAATTTTACCTAGTAAGTAACGAGCCTCGCTATGTTCGGGTTCTTTTTGTAGAATGTTTTTTAAATTGATAGCCGCTTCAGATTTTTCATTTTGCGAAATTAATGTTTTTGCTTCGATCAAAAGTTGTTCGTTATCTTTTGGAGATGAACAAGAAATAAGAGTTAAAAGCAGTGTAGGGAAGAGAATATTTCGGCAACGGTTATTCATTTGAAGTCCTTTTACATACCCACCCCAAGACTATAGAGGTTGAATTATGATTATAATGTTTTAGTTTTATTACCTCTAGTCTACTTACACACAATCCTTTTAGCAATATGAAACATGATTCTTGGTATTAAGCCTGCATTACCAAATGGTCGCCATGTTTTTTTGAATTTATTGCGATAAGCATCGAAATGAAGACCGTGTGGTGCAGCAATTATTTCTCCACGACCCAATAATATTTTAAGTGCATAAGTTTCTGCTATGCCAGCACAAAGGTTAACTGCCATAGGTGTAGAAGGGCCGCGTTTTTCTTTAAAACTAACTCGGCTTTCATCTACTAGGTATGAGCGCTGTAACATGGCGGGAGATAAACCGATTAAAAATTGAATGAGTTGATCGTCTTCAGTTTGTTTGTCTTCAAAACGAAAATACTCTTCATAAGTCATTTTTCCAGGCAGAAAGCATAAGAAAGCAGCTCCCATTCCAAGAGGCGCAGCTGTAATTACGGGGATGTTTTTTTCATAACATTTTTTAAACACTGTTTTTCGAGCTTCTAAGGCAAAAAAATCTAATGCATCAACATATAAATCAATACCTTCTAGAAATTCATCTACATTATGCTCAAAAACACCTTCCGGAAAAGACTTTATCTGTGCTTCAGGGTTGATGTCGAGGGTCATTCGTTCCATTACATCAACTTTTTGTTCTCCTAAAGTTGACATGAAGGCGCCCGATTGACGATTAAAATTATGTACTTCAAAATCATCGAAATCAGAAATGTGAAAATTTCCAACACCCAGTCTGGCTAAAGTCAGAAGATGTACTCCGCCTACGCCACCAGCGCCAGCTATAGCTACGTTTTTCCCACGAAGAATTTGTTGCTCATCTTCAGTAACCCAACCAATGTTTCTAGAAAAAGCTTTTTCATAGTTAAACATTCTATATACCTTTAAAATTTGTAATTATGTGAATAGCCGAAGAAATTAAATTGTACCCAGTAAGTCATGTTACAAATGCCCAACCTTATTATACTTTGTATATGTTGTGATGATTTATATTTCATATAATAAGATGACTTAATGCTTTACTATTATATGTAAGTATTTAATCCAACAAAAGATACAGGAAGTTTAATGAGATTTTTAAAGTCGATAATGTGTATAAGTGTTGTTTTGGTTTTATCTGCATGTTCTGACAATGAGTCGGCACAAACATATATCGCTAAAGCAGAGAGTTCAATTTTAGCAGAGAAAAACAACGCCGCAATTATTTCATTAAAAAATGCCCTTAAAGTTGATGGTAAAAATGCATATGCTAGATTCTTATTAGGCCAGTTATATCTTGGCGCAGGAGATGCTGAAAATGCAGTAAAAGAGTTAGAGCGTGCTAATACATTAAAATATGACCTTGATAAAGTGCTACCTTTATTAGCTCGTGCCTATATATTGACAGAATCTGATGATGATGTTTTAGCGCTTGAAATACACGAAAAGTCTTTATCAATACCAAATACTCAATACCTCGCCTATAAAACTTTAGCAGCATTGAGATCTGGAAAAAATGATCTTGCACAGGCAATAGTTGATGAAGCACTTTCTCTATTTGGATCCGATGGCTACAGCCTGTTAGCGAATGCCTATTTAGCCTTTTCAACACAAAATATTGATCATGCAAGTTCACTTGTGAAGCAAATTTTAACGACAATGCCAAACAATGCTGATGCACTTATGTTGCAAGGTCAGATTGCGACGGTTGAAAAAAACTATGCTTTAGCTGTTGTTAGCTTTAAGCAATATCAAAAAATGCAACCAAATTCAGGTAAAGTGCAATTTTTTATCGCTGATTCGTTAATCAAAAATGGCCAGTATGATGAGGCTGAAGCTATTGCCGATGTTATTTTAGCAAGAATTCCGACTCAACCTTTTTTACAATATATTAAGGCGATAGCACGCTTTGAAAATAAAGACTACAAAACGGCAAACGTTCTTGCTAATCAATCGTTAAGTTCAGGGTTTAATTCTTTTAGCTTGAAATTAGTTGCCGGGGCAAGTGCTTTTTATTTGCAAAACTATGAGCAAAGCCATCTTCATCTGAAAGATTTGACTTCATATTTACCCGCAGAACACCCGGTCAAAAGAATGCTTGCGTTAAGTCAATTACAGTTAGGTTTGATTGATGATATTAGCGAAACACTAAATGGTTACGACTCAAATAATAAAGAAAACGCACAGTTTTTATCTACATTAAGTTATGGGTTACTAGAAGTAGGGGCTTACGAAAAAGCACAAGAAATGGCTAATTATGCCTCTAGTGCAGAGAATATGACGGCTAAAGAAGTTGCAAGAGCGGGTATTTTGAAACTGATGATGAACGACCCTTCTGGCATTGAAAAATTAGAATTAGCTTTACAGCAAGACCCTGAATTGATTTCAGCAGAGCTTGCACTGGCCTTTGCTTCAATTCAGTCTGGAAACTTGGCTAGAGCAACTAAAATTGCAGACAAGTGGTTGGAGTTATACCCAAATAAAGCAGGGGGACATAATCTACAGGCGACAATTTTATTCAAAAACAATAAATTTGAGGAAGGAAAGGCTGCATTAGAGAAAAGTCTAGCATTAGAGCCTAATAATGTGTATGCATTAACAGAAATTGTAAAGTTGGTTGCTTATCAAAAAGATACCAAACAAGCTACGTTATTGACAGAGCAGGCACTTAAAGCACATCCGAATAATGTTGAAGTACTTCGCCTATACTTTGAGTTTCACAAAAATGAAGAAGGCTTAGAGGTGATTGCTCAGGCTCAAAAAAGTAATGCCGATAATGTCAAACATGGAATGCTATTAGCCGAAGTTCTTATACAGTTAGATCAATTTAGGCAAGCTAGTACGATGTTGAATGGTTACCAATTAAGTGGAAGAACGCCAAAACGTTATTGGCAGTTAGTACTTATGGCTAATGCTAAACAGCCAGATGCTAAAGATGTCTATTCAATCTTAGATAAGTGGTTTAAGAATAATCCTTATCATATTGAACCTGCCTTTTTATTAGCAAATTATTGGACGAGTAAAAAATCTCCTGACAGAGCATTGGGTGTATTAGATGAAGCCTCTAAAAAGCATCCTAACAATCTAATGATTAATTTGGTGAAAATGCAGGTTTTATTAGACAGTGGTGGCATAGCGGATGCGAAAGATTTGTTTAAGTCATTAGACCAATTTGATGTTAATGAAGATTTAAAAGCAGGAATAGAAGGTAGGATTTTCTTACTGGAAAGAAATTTTATTGATGCAATACCTAAACTTCAGCAGCAGTATAAGGCCAGAGCTACTAGTAATAATGCGTCGTTTTTAGCTTTTGCTTTGGAAGGAAATAATCAAAAATCGCAAGCTATTGAGCTGTTAGAGCAGTTTTCTGATAAGGAAAACATAGAAAATAAAATTGATCCTCGCGTTAGCCTGAGTTTAGCAAATATGTATTTAGCTGAACATAAAGATAAAGCTATTATTGAATATGAACGACTTATTAAAGCTAGCCCGAACAATATTGTGGCCTTAAATAATTTATCATGGCTGTATATGGAAGACAAAAAATATTCACAGGCCCTGAAATATTCGAAACAAGCCTATGCTATTAATTCTACAATACCGAATGTCGTTGATACTTACGCTCAGGTCTTATTAAAGTTAGATAATAAAGTAGAAGCATTAGCAAAAGCAAAAGCAGCTTATTATTTGTCTAAAGGGAAAGATACTGATATTGCTTTAAACTACGTAAAAACGTTATTAGTAAATAATAATAGAGTAGAAGCCCAACGTATATTGAGCGAAATAACGGTGGTATCAGCGGAGCAAATAGAGAAAAAAAGG
This sequence comes from Colwellia sp. MB3u-55, assembly GCF_014076785.1. NCBI lineage: Bacteria > Pseudomonadati > Pseudomonadota > Gammaproteobacteria > Alteromonadales > Colwelliaceae > Colwellia > Colwellia sp. MB3u-55. Next base: position 91,015 of record NZ_JACGUS010000114.1, on the reverse strand, counting down.
AAATTGTCTGAATAGTTGAAGGTTTGTTGTATTAGTAGCGAAAAGAGAAGAAGTACATTTTATTTTCGCTACTTTTATCAGTATTTTCTCTGAGGTTATTATGACCAGTGGATATTCGAAATAGTTAATTAAAACTGGCTACGGATATCTTTTTGTATTTCTTTATACAAGCTCTTAAAGCCACTTGTTAGGTTTTCTAAAAATATTTCAGCATTAATATAATAGGGAGCACGTAAGCCATGATATTCAATGGGCTCACCAATTTGTACAAATTTAATGCCAACAAACTTCATACTACGGGCTAAACGTGGCTCCATCATTACATAGGCATGTTTTATACCGGTATCGATAGCTAAAGTGCCAGCAACCATATATAAACCAATCGCAATAAATGGAAAACATCGCAGTTCTGATTCAGAATATGAACTTTCACTAATGGCACCGATGGCAGAACCCTTAAAACGATCTGATTTACGACGTCTGAAGTCAGCTTTTACGGCCAAGCGAGAAATCTCACCAATTTCTTCACGTTTGAATCTTTTAGGATCGTAGTCTTTGTTTTGAATCGCGCCATAACAAAATTTTTCAATCGGTAACAATTCATCTTCATTGCTTGAGCGAACTATACGTACGCAACTGGTGTAATTATTGGTTGGTTTGTGCTGAATTAGAGCGAAAATAGAGTGAGAATCAAAATCATCCATTTCCATGCCATCGTCTTTTTGGTTTTCGAAGGCTAATTCTTCACAATAAACATTGTGACGAATTTTAAATACTTCGTTACGTAGGCTATTAGTATAGGCGTATTGTGGCTTGAGAAACTTGGTAAAATGCTCAGCAATATTTCCGGCATCATGATTGACCTTAAACGACGCCACTTTTTTTGCGACATCGCCAATGATAGGGGAATTTAATATTAATTTGCTTAGACTCATTTTCTCATCCATTTGTCTTCATGTTATTTCGTGATAGAAGTCATTACGTCACGAGACATACTATTAATATAACCTAATATCTGAGAAATATTACTATTAACTGTTAAAAATTTTATTTTTTTCCCAGTTTTATCGGTAATATTTCCTCTGCTGTTTTAAAGCCAATATCAAATAAGCTTTGTTTTTGCTCTGTCGTCATGGAAAAGTCTACGGCAGAGTAATTGCCAATATTAACTACTACGGTATTGTGCCAGAAGGCTTCATTAATATATTCGCGCGAGATCGTGGTCATAAAGGTACGAATAAGCAGGGTCACGTACATATAAATTGGGAAAAAACCTTTTATATTAACTTCATTATTTTCATGCTCACCTTTAAGGCGAAAACATAGTACCGGTGTACCGTCTTTTGCCCAGTCTCGATGGAGGGCGTCTTCAGATAAAATACTGCCGTCAACCATGACCTGTTCGCCAAAAGTCTTGAAACTAAATATTAAGGGAATGGACATCGAGAATCGTACCGCCAGCGATACTTTTACATCAGGGGTGAGCTCTTTGTTGAATATAACGGGGGTACCTTTAGCGACATCTGTGGCAACAATATGTAAGTTATAATCGAGCTCGGCAAATGTTTTTCCACCGAGTAGGCCATCCATCCATTGTTCAAAACGGTCACCTGAACTTAAACCACCGTTGCGAATTAATTTTAATAATGAAAATTCTCGGAACTTGTTATAATTAGTATTTAACGCGATATCTTTAATTTCAGCAGGGCTTAAGCCAGCTGCAAATAAGCTGCTAACAATACTGCCACCCGAAACTCCTACTAAGTGATTGAAGTCGATGTCATAAGCTTGTAACGCATGTAAGATACCAACGTGTGCAGGCAGTCGTGTGCCTCCGCCAGCGAAGATAGGAACTACCGTTTTTTTTGTCATATTGTTTAACGACCTTAAGAAATAGCTGCCTACAGGGATATAACATATTGTTATGATTATTTTAATTATGAGTAATCATAGCTGTTTTTGCGAGTAAAACGCAGTAAACTTATTGACGATAAATAATATTTATAATGAATGGAGGGTTTAAGATGCGTTATTTGAAAATAATATTAAGTGTTTATTTAATTTTTTATACCAGCTCAGTACTAGCCGATTTAGCGGATACCGTTGAAAAAATAAAACCGTCAGTAGTGGGTATTGGTGTTCATACGCCATCGGGTCGACAGCAAAATAGTTTGAACGGCAGTGGCTTTGTTATCGGTAATGGCCGCTATGTGGTCACCAACTTTCACGTTTTACCCAAAGAACTTGATGCAAATATTCTTCAACAGATGGCGGTGTTTACTGGCTCTGGGAAAGCGGCGAAAGTGCGAACCGCTGATATTGTTGCTAGTTCGCAGTTGCACGATATCGCCGTACTAAAAATCCATGGCGCGCCACTGCCCGCGATGCAACTTGCAAGTAAAGTGTTTAGTCGAGAGGGCAGCTATGTTGCTTTTACGGGCTTTCCTATTGGCGCTGTTTTAGGCCTATACCCTGTGACCCACCGCGGTATTATTGCCAGTATTACGCCAACGATAATCCCGGTGGATAATGCTCAGCAAATTAGTATTAAAATGTTGAAAATGTTACGTAATCCTTATTTAGTTTATCAACTTGATGCTACCGCTTACCCTGGCAATAGTGGCAGTGCTTTATATGATGTTGATTCAGGAGAAGTAATTGGTATTATTAATAAGGTGTTTGTGCAGGAGTCAAAGGAAGCGGTTATTACTAATCCTAGTGGCATAACATACGCGATTCCGGTTAAATATTTATTAGCCTTACTAAAAAAAGATAACATTGATTATCTCGGTACTAATTAGTAATTTTTAGTCTTCAGTTATGACAGTAAGGTCTTGCAGGATTTTGGGTGAGTCTATTAAGGATGAAACGGGCACTAAGTCAATATCAAGGGCTGCAAGTAACGGTATTAAACGATTGAGTGCAGCGATCGTTTCAGGGTGAGGGTGCGCAATAGCCACCACTGATTTATATTGCTGGGCGTGCTCAATAAGCTGCATAAATTGTTGATCAATATAGTCAGTGGTTAATTCGTTATCTAAAAATATTTGTCGGTGGGTTGTTGGAACGCCTACCTGAAGGGCAATATGTTCTGCTTTGGTTTTGTTGGTAGTAACACTGTCGATAAAAATTAAATCTCGCTCTTTTAAAAAACGCATGGTCCACATCATTGGATTATAAAGTTTGGTTAGTTTACTCCCCATGTGGTTGTTGATGCCAATAGCAAAAGGTATCTCAGCGAAAGCAAGTGCTAACTGATCGCGGATTGACTCTTCATTCATTTTGACGGTTAGTGCGCCAGGCCCTAGCTTTTTACCATTTTCTGCTTCCATTGGGATATGCAAAATAATTTCGTTATTTTTATGATAGCCTTCTAAAGCCAGTCTTTTACCATAAGGCGTATGGGGGAGAATAGCGAAGGTTATTGCGCCGGGTAAGGTTAGCACGGCAGCATCACTTTTTCGGTAACCAATATCGTCAATAATAATGGCAACTTGTGCGTTTTTAGCGGTTGCTAAAGGCGTTATACTTAGTAACGTCAATAAAATAACTAGTCGTAGGAATAAAGGCAAAAGAACTCTTAATTTGGAATACATTATTATTGACCAAGATTATCAGTAGAAAAAGTTAAAATCGAGGAGAAGTTAACTTTTTATCTTCATTTAAACCACACTGTAGGGGTTACTGCCTGACGCATCGCTGCGTATTTCGAAATAATTACAGCGGATTGACTGTTTTTATTTATTAGAAAAAATAAGCCTCAGTAGGCAATATATATTTTTACTTTATTTAAACCAAGCTTTAGGGTTAACTGCCTGACCATCGCTGCGTATTTCAAAATATAATCCAGATTGACTCTGCCCACCACTTTGTCCAACAAGTGCTATCGGTTCACCGGTTTCTACCCGGTCTCCTACCGACTTTAATAACGCTTGGTTATAGCCATATAGGCTCATATAGCCGGCGCCATGATCTAATACGGTGACTAAACCATAACCTTTTAACCAATCTGAAAACAATACCGTGCCGTTATGAATGGCTTTAACTTGTTTACCAACAGGAGCGGTTAATAAAATACCTTTCCATTTTAAGTAGCCTTGTTTGCGAGAGCCAAAAGTGTGGCTAATTTTGCCTTTAACCGGCCAAGAAAGTTTTCTTTTAAGTTTTTTTAGGCCAACTAACTCTGCACTTTGTTTTGCTAATGCTGCGATTCGTTGTAATGCCACCACTAAATTTTGTTCTTCTGCCACTAATTGAGCTAACAGCTGTTTGCTACCAAGCAGCTCTTTATTTAATGCGCGAATAGTATTCTTTCGTTCTTGCTTAGTGTTTTGAAATACGATTTTCTGTTCGGCTTGTTGTTGTTTTATAGTGTTTAACTTTTTAGCTTGCTCTTGGTGTTGTGTCGTTACGGCGAGCAAATCACTTAAGACAATCTGAAATTGGTCAATTTCTTTGATGCGAGCATCGTTCAAATATTTATAGTAGGTAACGGTACGTTCTACGCTAGCAGGGCTTTGCTGGTTAAGTAATAATTTAATATAGTCGTGATGTCCCGATGTATAAGCGGCTCTTAATTGTTGGGCTAACACTTTTTCTTGTTGCTGTTTCTTGTGCGTTAAGGTTATTTTTTCTTGCGCGAGTTCTTTTAATGTTTGCTGAGTATCTTCAAAATCATCTTGGGTTTTAATCATCACCTTTACTATTTTAGCGATTGAAATATCGTCATTTCTTAATTGATTTTCTAAAGATGAGCGTTTATTACTCGTTTGTTTAATCGATTTTTCTTGCTCAACTATTTGCAGCTGAACTTTCGACAATGCTTGATTGGTTTTATTGGTCGTATCACCATTACTCGACGTCTGCTCAGTGGCGTTCACCGACATCAATACGCAGCTAAGGCTGAATATTGATGCAAATAAAGATATTTTTTTCACGGTAAATTTCATTTTAATAATAATTTTCTTAGATAAACTTCATTAACGAATGACCGGTCATTTGCTTGGGTTGCTCTATATCCATCAGCTGTAATATTGTTGGCGCAATATCACTCAACGCGCCATCTTCTGCTGGTTGAGCGGGTCGGCCAATATAAATTAGCGGCACAGGTTCACAGGTATGCGCGGTGTGTGCTTGGCCTGAATTGTTATCAACCATTTGTTCAGCATTGCCATGGTCAGCGGTAATTAAACACTCTCCACCCACTTTTTCTAGAGCGGCAACAACACGGCCTACGCTAGCATCAACCGCTTCACAAGCGGCTACGGCAGCATCAAACTTTCCAGTATGACCCACCATATCACCATTTGGATAATTACAAACGATAAAGTCGTGTTCACCGCTTTCAATGGCGGCGACTAATTTATCAGTGAGTAACACTGAATTCATTTCTGGTTGTAAATCGTAGGTGGCAACTTGTGGTGAAGGTACTAAAATACGTTGTTCGCCAACAAATTCATTTTCTTTACCACCGCTGAAGAAAAAAGTAACGTGCGCATATTTTTCTGTTTCTGAAATACGTAATTGTGTTTTGTTATTCTTCTCTAACCATTCACCCAGTACGTTCTCAAGTGCCACTTTAGGGAAAGCGATATTGGCTTTTATGTCGCCGGCATATTCGGTGAGCATGACAAAGTCAGCAATACCAGGACACTTGTTACGCTTAAAGCCAGAAAAGTCTTGTTCAGTGAAGCAGCGGGTAAATTGACGAGCACGGTCGGCTCTAAAGTTCATAAAAATTAAGGAGTCACCATCATCAATTTTTATGGCTTGGTTGTTTTCGTCTAAAATTGCTGAAGCGGCAACAAACTCGTCATTTTCATCACGGGCATAAGCGGCGGCTAATGCCTCAGTTGCGCTTGAATATTTATACTGTGCTTCACCACTAACCATTAAGTTGTAGGCTAATTCGACACGATCCCAACGTTGGTCACGGTCCATGGCATAATAACGACCAATTACCGAAGCTATCTGGCCACAGCCTAGTTGTTTGAATTTTTCTTGTGCTTTAATTAATGACGCTTCTGCGCTACGTGGTGGTGTATCACGACCGTCTAGAAAAGCGTGTAAGTAAATTTTACGGGTACCTTTTTCTTTAGCCAGTTCGAGCATTGAAAAAATATGATCTTCATGGCTATGAACGCCACCTGGTGATAATAAGCCAAAAATATGTACGGCTTTATCATTTTTAACGGCTTTATCAACCGCATCATTAAGTGCTTTGTTGCTGTTAAATTCTTTATCTTTTATCGATTTGGTAATACGAGTGAAGTCTTGATAAACAATACGACCAGCGCCTAAATTAACGTGACCCACTTCTGAGTTGCCCATTTGTCCGTCAGGTAAACCTACTGCCATGCCTGAGGTGCCAATTAACATATGTGGATAGCGAGCATTTAAATCGTCGAGTACCGGCGTTCTTGCATGAAAAATAGCATTAGATTCTGTAGATTCTCGGTATCCCCAACCATCTAAAATCAGTAATACGGTAGGTTTTTTATTTGGCATTTTAGTTTCCATAACGGTGAAATTAGCTAATTATTCACCAGTATACCAAGGCAAATCAAGAATTGCTTGTGTGGTATTAGACAAAACATTTCAAATGGATTGTGTGCTTTTATTCGTTATCGGTCGGTTGTATCAACAAAAAAAACCTTTTCATTGATTTAATCACTTATCACGTAAAGTTCTTTTTGGGTTTGCTTGGTAATTCTGTATACTATCGTTAACTTTTTATTCAACCAATATTTATTATTTTTATGGATCAATTAATTATTTTTGCTGGTAATCATCCAGTGCTAAGCGCTGCTTGGGCAGCTATTGTCGTTCTTATTATTGTGACGACTATTCGTATTCAAATGTCTCCTATTAAGCAAATATCTACACAGGAACTTACTTTTTTAGTAAACCGTGAAGAAGGTGTAGTCGTTGATATTCGTACCGAAAAAGAATTTAAAGCGAGTCGTATCATCGATTCAAAAAATTTAGTGAAAGAGAAAGTATCAAATAATGATTTTGCTACCCTTGAAAACTATAAAGATAAACCCATCATAGTTGTATGTACCGCAGGAATTACTGCTACCCCGGTTGCTAATCAATTACTTAAAGCAGGCTTTACTAAAGTAAGTTTGTTAAAGGGTGGTATGAATTCTTGGGTTAATGCCGGTTTACCACTGGTTAAAAAATAATAGCTAATAACTAATAAAGGTTTGATATGACAGTTGATATTTATACTAAAGTAACTTGTTTTTACTGTATGCGAGCAAAAGCTTTACTCGAAGAGAAACAAGTAAGCTTTAATGAAATTAAAATTGACAATAATACAGAATTGCGCAATGCCATGATCAAGCGTAGTGGCGGTGTAACTGTGCCACAAATCTTTATTGGTGATCATTATGTCGGGGGCTGCGATGAACTATTCGCACTTCACGCCGCTAATAAATTAGATGAACTTTTAGCAAGAGATTAAAAGTCATCATTATATAAAATAATAAATACAATAGGAAAAAACTATGTCTGATGAGAACACCAATAACGCTGATGCGCCAGAAGCCGCTACTGAACAAGCCGCACCGCAATTTGCTATTCAACGTATTTATACAAAAGATATCTCTTTTGAAACGCCAAATTCTCCTGCTATTTTCCAAAAAGATTGGAAGCCTGAAATTCAATTAGATTTAGATACTAAATCAAATAAATTGGCTGAAGATACATATGAAGTTGTTCTTTCGGTAACCGTTACCGCGACTGTTGAAGGGCAAACGGCCTTTTTAGCTGAAGTCCAACAAGCTGGTATCTTTTCTATTGGTAATTTACCTGAAGCACAACTTGCTCATACTATTGGTGCATTCTGCCCAACAACATTATTTCCGTATGCACGTGAGTCAGTGGCGAATTTAGTGAGTCGTGGTTCATTTCCACAAATTAATTTAGCACCAGTAAACTTTGAAGCACTATTTGCTTCATATGTTCAACAACGTGCCGCACAAGCACAAACTGAACAGATACCTGCGAGCAGTGAAACTCACTAATTAACGGTTTTTCTTCAAAATCGGCTAGTAGTAACAATAAAATGGAAGTGATGATATGTCGAAATTAACGGCAAAAATCACGGTTTTGGGGGCAGGGTCTTATGGCTCTGCCCTTGCTATTTGTCTCGCTCGAAATGGTCACAAAACCGTATTATGGGGACGAGATCCTCAACACATTGCGCAAATGCAAGCATCTCACTCGAATGAGAAATATTTACCGGGTAGTGAGTTTCCACCCTCACTAACAACGACTAACGATCTTGAAAGTGCTGTTCAAGCGAGTGAAAACATTTTAGTGGTTGTCCCCAGCCATGCCTTCGGCGAAATGCTCAGCCAAATTAAACCCTACTTATTATCAAAGGCTAAAATAGCTTGGGCAACTAAAGGTTTAGATCATAAAACAGGTCGATTACTGCAAGATGTTGCCCGTGATATTCTGGGGGATGATATTTCATTGGCCGTACTTTCTGGGCCAACCTTTGCAAAAGAGATGGCTGCTGGCTTACCAACGGCTATTTCATTATCGTCAACTGATGATGATTTTGTCACTGAAATTTCTGATCTATTACATTGTGGCAAAACCTTTCGGGTCTACGCAAATAAAGACTTTATTGGTGTACAACTCGGTGGTGCGGTTAAAAATGTTATCGCTATTGGTGCTGGCATCGCTGACGGTATTGGCTTTGGTGCCAATGCTCGTACTGCGTTAATTACCCGTGGTTTAGTTGAAATGACACGTTTAGGCTGTGCACTTAATGCCGAGGCAAGTACTTTTATGGGGATGGCTGGATTAGGTGATTTAGTCTTAACCTGTACTGATAATCAATCACGTAATCGTCGATTTGGCTTAGCACTTGGCAGCGGCGTTGATGTTGAAAAAGCGATGGCTGATATTGGCCAAGTTGTTGAGGGCTATCGTAATACCAAAGAAGTTTATATGTTAGCACAACGTATGGGCGTAGAAATGCCGATAGTCGAGCAAGTCTATCAGGTACTTTATTGTGGCAAATCAGCAAAGCTAGCCGCTGCTGATTTACTTTCTCGCGACCGTACTGTCGAATAATTTTACACTTTGTTTGGCTCAGTTTATCTTTACTATTGTGAAGTTAAACTGAGCCTTCAAAGCCCATTTGTCGCCAAGCTTCAAAAATAAGTACTGCGGTGGCATTCGATAAATTCATACTCCGGCTGTCTTTTAGCATAGGGATACGAATTTTATCTTTATCGGGTATTTGCTGTCTTACTTCTTCTGGCAAACCACTGGTCTCTGAGCCAAAAAGTAAATAGTCCCCAGGTTTAAAGGCAATATCACCATAGTAATTGGTTGTTTTAGTGGTCACCGCTAAAACTCGTTCAGGTTGTTCACTTTCGATAAAAGCTTGATAATCTTTATGGCGCTTAATGGCGGCAAACTCATGGTAATCTAAACCCGCGCGGCGAAGCTTTTTATCGTCTAGATCAAAGCCAAAGGGTTCAATAAGGTGTAATCTAAAGCCTGTATTCGCACAGAGGCGGATAATATTACCGGTATTCGGTGGGATTTGTGGCTGAAACAAAACGACGTCTAACATAAAAATGTACTTAAATTCGAAGATGATAAGGTATTATACCAAACGAATTACTATATTGTACAAATTAGCGCTTAAGTAGCAAGCATGGAAAAGTAATGACTATGAGTGAAGCTTTATCAAAAAAAAATGACTACAGTTTTTGGGTAAGAGTAGCTGCTTTCGCTGCTACTGGAACGGCCTTATTACTTTTTCTTTTGAAACTATATGCTTGGGTGGTAACAGATGCTAGCTCAATGCTGGCTTCGGCCACTGATTCGATGTTGGATTTATTTGCTTCGTTGATGAATGTGGTTATTCTTCATTATGCATTGGCACCCGCCGATGAAAAGCACAAATTTGGTCACGGTAAAGCCGAGAGTTTAGCCGGTTTGGTACAAGCCGCTTTTGTGACCGGTTCTGCCTTGTTATTGATCTTTCATGGCTTTGACCGAATTATTCACCCCAAACTGGTTGTTAAAACAGAAATAGGCATAGTGGTGACGATTATAGCTATCGTGATGACACTGTTACTAGTGGTGTTGCAACGTTTTGTGATTGCCAAAACCCGTTCTGTTGCCATTAGTGCAGATGCTTTGCATTACCAGTCAGATTTATTATTAAACCTGGGCGTATTAGCGGCGTTGATTTTAAGCAGTGGCTATTCTTTATATGCAGATGGGATATTTACTTGTCTTGTGGGAGTGTTGTTATTGAGTGGCGCTTTAAAAATTATTTACTTAAGTGTGCACAACTTAATGGATCATGAACTGAGTGAAGAAGAGCAGACTGAAATTACCGCTATTGTGATTGCTCATGATTCGACCTTAGGTGTTCATGACTTGAGAACCCGACAATCAGGCCCACATCGCTTTATTCAATTTCATTTAGAGCTCGATGACCGACTGTCTTTACTGGAAGCTCACGATATTGGTGAAGCGATAGAAGAAGAAATTGAAGCGAAATTCTCGCCTTGCGAAGTGTTTATTCATCATGACCCCACTTCAGTGGTAGCAATTAAAACGGTTAATATCAACCAAGAACTGCAATAGAAATAACATTAAGTTTAATGTGTATCAAACCACTGCAGTGCTTTTTTTAAGGCGGGGCTGCGGTACTGGTCTTGCTCGAACATAAGCTCGTGCCGCGCATTGTCGATAGTGAAAGGTTTGCCTTCAGGGCAAGACTGTTGGTGGTATTGGTGTAATTGCTGACAGAAAGTGTTTTGCGCTTTATTACAAACGATCGTGTCGTTACCTGACTGCATGACTAAAATAGGTGTAGTCAATTTAGCTAAATCTGCAAAAATATTTTTCTTAGCGATAATGGCTTCTTTGAGCCAATGAGTGGTGACACCGCCCAATTGTATCTCTTTATTTTTCTGATAAAGTTCCACAAAAGTTTGGTAGCGAACAGTCGATTGACTAAGTTCATTTTTAGCAAAAGGTGTGTGTTTAAAGGGGGTTTGTCCCATAAAAAAATTAGCTTCAGCACTAAAGCAAGCGTTAAAGAAATCACCTAAATAAATAATCCCTTTGGCAAGCCAGTTAGCGATATTGCCGTTGTTAACTGCAATCATTGGCGAGGTTAACACCGCAGACTTTACTGACAGTGGGTATAACTGCATCATGCGCACAGCAATGGCTCCCCCCATGGAATGTGCTAATAGATGGGGTTTTTTAGGACATGTTTTACTGGGAATATTTGTGGCACTTTCTAAAACAACATCATCAATAAATTTTTTAAGATCTTCGGCGTAGTCATCAAATTCTTTTACATAGCCTTTTTGGCCATCATTCAATAATCGTTGTGACAAACCTTGACCACGGTGGTCGACGATAAATATATTATAACCTTGCTGATACAAGTCAAAGGCGAGCTCTTGATATTTTAGATAACTTTCAGACCGTCCAGTAACCAGTACAAGATTTTCTTGGTTTTTACTGTGAGTAAAGGTTGCGTAATTTACTCTTATTTTATCGACGCCACTAAAAAATGAGAAGTAACCTTGTTGCCAAAACTGTTTTATTTCAGTTGATAAGCGAGCACTAAGCTCACTTTCTTTGCCATAGTCGTTACTATTGATTTTCGCTAAAGCCATGTTGTTTAATCCTAAGGTCGCATGACATTAGCGGTGACAATTCACTTATGTCCATCAGTTTTATGTCAGTGTTGTGCTTATTGGCAAAATAATGGTTACAGATAAGCCACCAGAGTCGTTGTTTTTAGCACTTATCGCACCATTATGTGCTAATACTGCTTGCTGTGCTATGGCTAAGCCTAAGCCGGTGCCACCCGTTTTTCTATCTCGGGCTTCATCGACTCGATAAAAAGGCTGAAAAAGTTTTTCGATGGTACTTTGAGGAACGCCATTACCGCTATCGCTAATGATAATCTTAATACTGTCTTGTTGATTGAGAATAACACTCGCCATAGAAATGACGACTTCACTGTGCTTTGGGCTATATTTAATGGCGTTAATAATGACATTGCTAAAAGCACTGCTTAATAAATTTTGATCTCCGGGTAAATCCAAAGAGAAAAAGTGCTTCATAGTAATTAAGATATGTTTTTCGTCAGCAAGGTACTGGCAGTCTTGACAAATATCGGCTAATAATTCATCGAGATGAACGGTTTGCAAATTAATTTTTTGAAAGGTGTTTTCTAATCGAGAAAGAGAAAGCACATCGCTTATCATTTCATTTAAACGGCTGACTTCTAGTTCACAGCGCGCGAGATGTTTTTTTTGTAACTCGGGTTTGTTAATCGCTTGCTGAGCTAGACCAACCGCAAGTTGTAAGCGAGTCATCGGGGAACGAAGCTCATGGGAAACATCAGCTAATAATCGCTGATTAGCGGTTAGATTTAATGATAACTTGTCGGCCATCGTATTAAAGCTGATGGCAAGTGAACCCAGTTCGTCTTTTCTTTTATTGGCATGTTCGATACGGGCATCAAGCTGGCCGTTACCAATATCGGTTGCCGCACGTCGTATTGCCAATATTGGCTTAATTAATGTTCGTGCTAATAACCAGGCTAATAGAGCACTGACCGCTATGGGGATGGCAAGTTTCAACCAATTAGGCAGTTGCATAATAAAAGAATCAAAATGTCGAGACTGACCTTTAATGGCTAAATATAGTTCGACGGGTTGATTATCTAAGATGATATTTTTAGGGCCAGTAATACGAGATCTTGGAAATTGAATGGAGGTAATGGCTGAAAAGCGATTTTTTTCTAGGTAGCTAACCAAGTCTTTTAAAAAACGGCTACTATCAGTGGTGAGCTGACCACTATCAATATTTCTGATAATAATAGCCTCATTAGGCGATTTTCCTCGATATCGCAAAAGACCATCGGCTGACATATTATTTCTTTCAATACGTTTAGCGATACGGTTCAATTTTTTTAAGTCGCCATGGTGCGCAGGCAAAACAATACTGTTCTGTGCTAACTGCGCTGAGATAAATCGTGTTGCTATAATAGAGCTCAAGGCGAACAGCCAAAACCATAAAAATATCTTAAAGCCAATCGATGAAAGTGACTGTCTAATTTTATTGAGCATTAATCATTTATCCCCGAGCTCTCTCCTGTGAGGAAGATATAACCCGCGCCGCGAATGGTTTTTAATTTATCACTTGCAGAAAACTCGAGTAACTTTCGGCGAATATTACTGATGTGCATGTCGATACTGCGATCAAAAGCACTTAATTTTCGTTTCAATATTTGTTCTGATATTTCATTTTTACTGACGATTTGACTGGCATTATTCATCAGCAAAGCCAATATTTGAAACTCGGTACCGGTTAATTCAACTAACTGTTGATGGCAAAAAGCCTGACGAGTGCTATGTTCAAGCCTGACCTCATTAATTTGTTGATGGCTGATAGTACTTTCATTGGACTTAACTATTTTAATACGCCGTAAAATAGCTTTAATACGTGCCAGTAATTCACGATGCTGAAAAGGTTTCGCTAAATAGTCATCGGCGCCTAGCTCCAAGCCTAATATTCTGTCGTCGTTATCACCTTTAGCCGTTAACATTAAAATTGGCGTTTTATGCTGGCCACCTAAGGCTTTTAATACTTCAAAGCCATTTAGTTTGGGCATCATAACATCAAGTAATATCAGTGAAAATTTTTCATCATAAGCACGTGCCAGACCACTAACACCATCATGGCAGGCTTCTAATTCAAATCCTTCATACGACAAATACTCAGTTAATAGCTCAGTGAGTTCTTTGTCGTCATCGATGATTAATATTTTCTGTTTGCTCATGAGGTTTTGTTATCTTTTGTTAGTGGTGGTATTTGGCGTATCTTAATATTAACTTAACTGTTATTAGAAAACTGACTTTGTTGTTGCCTTTACAAAAACTTTACACTGCCTTGCGTTTCTTTGCGTTGCAAGGTTTATAGTTACCTCACTTAGAAGAATGAATCGATTCAACGGGCTCGCTCAGTAATCGATCCATTCACTTAATCAATATTATTATCTATTTAACCCAGAGGTAAATCTTATGAAAAGTAAACGTTCAGTTTTATTAACCAGTGCATTATTAACCTTATCCTTAGCAAGTACCGCAGCGTTGGCGATTAATAACGGTGATGTCGTTAACAATGACCGTCATGATGCCAAGCATACCGGTAACCATCAGCACAAATCAAAGCGTGGCATGAAAGGTGACTTTAAAAGAATGGCAAAGTATTTAGCGCTTACTGACGAACAACGTGAGCAGGCAAAGGCGTTAAATAAAACAGCAAAAACAAGTCGTTCAGCATTAAAAGAGAGTATGCAAGGTTTTCATCAACAACGTAAAGCGTTACTGAAGGAAGAGCACTTTAATGAACAAGCTTTTATTGATTTACAAAGTCAATACCAAGATATTATTGCACAAAAAGCCTTAATTAAAGCAAAGAAAGAGCACAGTTTTATGATGATATTAACGGAGGGACAAAAAGAAAAAATGCAGTCACACCAAAAGCATGATGGCAGAAGAAAGCATCTTGCTGAGTAATATTGTTATCTAGCAATACTGAAAGAAAATATTTTAGACATGGTGCTTTCTACCGGTTGGTCATTATAACTCGCCGGGGTGAAACGCCATTTTTCTAATGATGAACGAATAGTGTTACGAAAATAACTGAATCTGCCTTCACCATCGTATTGAATATCACGTACATAGCCATTTTTATCTATGGTGAATGTAACTTCTACATCCGTTTCAATACCTTTTCGCTTAGCATTGGCAGGGTATTTCGGGTATGTCGATGTCAGTAATTGCGCGGGTGCGCGCTGTGGCATGTAGTTAGTTGTCGATTCACTTGTCGAGGAAAGCACTTGCTCTATCATCGGTGAGCGACGAGTCGTTGGTAACGCTAAGTGTGAATTTATTGCTAATGGCTGCTGAGTCAAATCAGCTATTTGCGCCGCATATGGGTTTTTTAATAATGAAGCTTTTTTTGTTGAGTCAGTGCGCTCAAAGGCTAATTCTGCTGGCGATTTACCCATAGTAACCGTTTGGCTTAATGCCAATTGAGCTAAAGATTTTTTTATCTTTATTTGGGTAGTAAGCTGTTCAGCTTGATTTTTTTTAACTGTCAAAGACTCAGTAAAATGACTTGAAGGTTCAGATTGAGCCTTTTTTAGTTCGACTAATTTATTGTTTACGACTGCCGTTAAGGTATCGACTGTGTTCTTTTCTTGGGGATTGATGGCAGTATCCGTGTTTTCAGTAGTATCGTTGCTCACAAAGTAAGCTTGCGCGACTACGAGCTCAGCATTTACTGGATTTTCATTGGTCTTTTTAGGAAAAAATGGCGCTATCATCTTTGCGGGTAGTTTGTTTTCTAAGGCATTACTTTCATTGCCTCGGTGTAATAATTGCTGCGCCAAAGAAGGTAACGCTATTTCATCGCCACTATCTGTGTATGTTTTGAAGCCATCATCGGCGCTGCGGTATAAAGGAATGGTATCAGTGCCTATATCTAAGCTAGGAATTTGGATGTATTTATTACTGCCCACAGCAATAATTGAGAAAATAATGACGATAGACGCTAACCATTTTCCTGAGTGAGTCGTTGTTGAGCAGTGTTGGTCGTGGTCAACTAAACGCAGAACGCGTTGCTTTAAATCACCACCCGATGCCGCCATTGCCATAGCGGGAATAGAATGATGACGGTGGCTGTCACATATTGAAGCGGTATCTGCCAGAGTGTGCGCATAAGCAACAGGGTTACCACAATGCTGCACAGCAATATCATCACTACAATATTCACGTTCATTACGCATTTGCTTTGACACCCAGCGCACAGCAGGATGGAAGAATAAAAAGATTTCTACCAAGGTCTGAATGAAGTTAACTAGATAGTCATGTCGGCGAATATGTGCCAGTTCGTGTAATATCAACATATCAAGTTGTGCGGGTGTTAAACCTGTCAGCATAGTAACGGGGACAAGTACGATCGGTTTTAACCAACCTATTGCCATAGGGACATCATTTTTAAGCGAGATTAATAGTCGAGGAGAGCAGGTTAATTTTACTTGTTCTACTAATTGCTGAAACCTGGCTTCAAGTTCAGCATTTGCCGGCGAGGTGCCTATTTTGGGTAGTTGGTTAACATTATATAATTCGATGAACAGCTTTAGCGCTAAGGCAAAGCTTATTGTTACCCATGTTAATGATAAGTAGGGTAAGAATTCAACCGCATTGGAGTACCAGACAGCAGTATTTTGGGCGTCATTATTTATGATATCACCCAGCAATATGCTGTTATTCAATAAAGGACCAAATTGTTGAAAGTCAGCTTGAGAGATAATATAGAAAGTGAAAAAAGGCAATAATAAATTAGCCACCATAGCCAATGACGCCATCGCATAACGCCATTGTGGTTTTTTATAAGAAGTAAACGTTAATGCCAACTTTAGCGCAAGCGCAACGAAGATCCCTTGCCAAATAAAATGGATAAGGGTTAACGATAAATTGTATAAAAATGGACTACTCATTAAATTAATCTGACAACATCCTTCCATGTTATAGCACTTTTTAAATTGTACTATAACAAGTGTAGCAGTTTTTACTTTTCTAGCTCATTAAGTAATTGACGAATGTCGGCAATTTCTTCTTTACTGGTTGATTCATCTAAAGCTCGCATCACTAATTTTGACGTTGAGCCACCAAAAGCCTTTGAAGCTAGGTCTTTTAATAATGAAGATTGTGTAAAAGTTTCACTATTTGATGGTGCATAGACATGGGCACGATTACTTTCGTCTCGAATGACCAAGGTTTTTTCATGCATAATTTGTAAAATCTTCAAAACAGTGGTGTAACCTGTTTTTTGCGTTTTACTGACAACATCATGTACCTGACGAACTGTTGCTGGACCGACTTTCCAGAGAACATTAAGCAAAGTTAACTCTGCTTCTGTAGGCTTGATATTTGTATTATCTCGAGCCATCTAAAATCCTTAATACTATGAATAATTATAAGTTATATACGAATGCAATCGTATCTTGTGTTGATAAAATGAGCAACACCTTTTGTTGTTAGTGGCTTTTTTTTAAAACATCACTATGATAACAAAGGTTTTTAAATTAAATTTATTTTTGAATTACTCAAGGTTTAATGTAGTACGAGCGAGGTAGTTAGTGAAAATGGCAGCGACTTTTAGTGTGATATTAATTAAACATCGCCCGGTGATTTTCGATGGTGTTTGGCTGAGCTCTGTGATTAAAGGGTGTCATGCACTTATCAAGAATCAAAAGAATACCACTCTAGAAAAGACATCAAAACAGAGTGATTAGCGATGTTATTGGTCACAAAGGCATCATCGACCCAGACTTATTGCCCTGATTGCTGTTTTTACTGAACGTTAAGCTCTATAACCTTTACCGAAATCTAACGAAAAGCCAATAGCATATTCAGGAAATACACTACTGACTATTTAATGAGCAATGACTTTTTGGTTAATCAGCGTTAACAATATTGGCGTAGAGTTCACCTAAGCGGGTCACTGTGCCTGGATGAGCATCAACATCAAACTCGATCATGCCAGGACCAAACGTTGATACTACCGTAGAGCCAAGTTTAAAACGTCCCATTTCATCACCTTTTTCAAAAGTGATCGCCTCAGCGCCGTCAGCAGGGTAAGTTTCTCTGAAAATTCCTTTGGCTCTAGGTGAAGTAATCGTACCTGCCCAAGTTGTTTCTATACTGGCAACTATGGTTGCGCCAACAAGGACCATAGCTAAAGGTCCTGATTTTGTATCAAAGATAGCGACCACACGTTCGTTACGAGAAAATAAGTTAGGCACGTTATTAGCAGTTAATGGGTTAACAGAAAATAAATCACCGGGTACAAAGATCATTTCGCGTAATGTTGCTGCCATCGGCATGTGAATACGATGATAATCTTTTGGTGCTAAATAAATACAAGAAAACTTTCCGTCTTGAAAAGGCTTTGCCGTGTTATATGAACCACCCAGCAAGGTTTCCAGTGAATAATCGAAACCTTTTGCTTGTATTAAACGTCCGTCTTCAATATCGCCTTGCTGACTAATAGCGCCGTCAACAGGATAGCAGAGTGTTGTTTCATTATTGTCAATAGGGCGCGCGCCATCTTCAAGTTCGCGGGTAAAAAAATCGTTGAAGGTGGTAAAGTCTTCAGCATTCTTAAGCTTTGCTTCTGACATATTAATGCCGTAATGCTTAATAAATGCTTCAATGGCTTTTGTGGTTACTCGGCCACATTCTGCAGCGGCGAATTTTCCAGCTAAACGCGAAATCAAATGTTTAGGCATAAGGTATTGAAGGGTGATTTTTAATTTATTTAAAAGCACTGAATTTCCTTTATATTATTAATATTAATTTAGTCGTTAAAACGAGAGGTTAATTTATTATCGCCTAGGCTGGCTAAAATGCGTTGAAAGCTCGCTAAACGTTTTGGATGTATTTTCATTTCTTCACCGGCGGCTATCAATGCACAACCAGGATCATTTTGGTGTTTACAATCTCTAAATCGGCAACCACCTAAGTAATCTTCAAATTCAATAAAACCACCATAAACTTCTGCGGGCGTTAAATGCCATAAGCCAAACTCTCGAATACCGGGTGAATCAATTAAATCACCACCTTGTTTAAAATGGTATAAGCGAGCAACCGTCGTCGTGTGTTGACCTAAACCAGAGTTTTCAGAGACTATTTTTGTCATTAAGCCCAGTTCAGGCATTAAGGTGTTGGTAAGTGTTGACTTACCCACGCCAGATTGGCCTACAAAGATACTGGTATGTTCGCTAAGTTGTTTCTTAAGCTCTTCTATACCGTGTTGAGATTCATTACTGACATAAATAACCTGATATCCAATCTCACGATAAATATCGAGATGTTGCTCAATTTCGGCTTTACTGGCTTTATCAAGTAAATCAGTTTTATTGAGTAAGATCACGGGTGTGATGCCTGTTTGCTCGGCAGCCACTAAATACCGGTCGATAATATCAGGGTTAAAGGCAGGTAACACCGAAGAGACGATTAATATTTGGGTGATATTTGCCGCTATCGGTTTTACGCCGTCATAAACATCTGGACGACTTAATACCGACGTTCGCTCATGAACCGCTTCAATGACTCCTGAGATACTGTGTTGTGTTTCTTTACCCCTGCGCCATAAAACTTTATCACCACAGACCAAAGATTTAACACCGCGGCGTATATTACAACGAATGCAATCACCATTTTCTGCTTCTACATCGGCATGCTGGCCAAAGCGACTGAGAATAGTACCGTTTTCAGGCTCTCCCAACTCAGTATCTTGCCATTGCACTTGCTCTGGTTTATTACGCAGTTTTTTAGCTTGATTATCTTTAATGCGCCTTGTCTGACCTTTAGTCAGTTTTTTTAGCTTAGACATGGAGTTTTATCATGATAATTATGGAGTTTCACTCGTCTTTTAAAAGGGTAATGCGACAAAAAGTTTTAATCACAGTTCATTGTCACGTATTATACTGACTAAATCACCATTCATCTAATATACTTGTAATAGTAATATCAGTCTCACTAAGTTTGTTACCTTGCTGTGGCGAAGAAAACAAATGCAGATAAGGCGCTTGATTGAATAATAGTGAACTATTTCGATTGAAAGCAACTTAGCCTTGACGCACTTTAGGCGGCACAAGTGAGTGATAATTTAATGATATGGGTATCAGTAAAACAGTTGGCATTTTTAAGGAAGCGGCATGACAGGTAATGAGACAAATTTAATTTGGTTAGATTTAGAAATGACAGGCCTAGAACCCAATACAGATGTGATTTTAGAGATTGCCAGCATAGTGACTGACAGTCAGTTAAATATTTTAGCTCAAGGACCTGTTTTTGCTATTCACCAAAGTGATGAGGTGTTAGACAATATGAGTCAGTGGTGTATCGAACACCATGGTCAATCAGGCTTAACTACACGTTGTCGTGAAAGTGTTAGCTCGCTAGCCGATGCTACTGAGGCGACGATTAAGTTTGTTGAACAATATGTGCCAAAAGGTAAGTCACCGATGTGTGGTAATAGCATTGGGCAGGACAGGCGTTTTATTAATAAATATATGCCTGATTTTGAAGATTACTTTCATTACCGGAATATAGACGTTAGTACTGTTAAAGAATTAGCGCGTCGTTGGAAACCTGAAGTGTTAGATAAAGTGGTAAAAACCGGCGCTCATTTAGCGCTTGATGATATTTTAGAGTCAATTGCTGAAATGAAAGTTTATCAAGAACACTTTTTTAAACTATAACGCTCAGTAATGATCTATAAATCAAAGCGCTTAGGGCGCTTTTTTTATGGACACTTTTATCTGGGCACTTTTAACTGGACACTCACTATAAGTTTGCCACGGGGTAAAAAAACTTGAAGGTCAGACCAGTTTGCGCGACACTTAATTAAAATTAACAGCAGGCAAATAAATTATGGCGAACAAATTTGGAAAAATAATCAGTAAAGTTAATAGAATGCCGCGCTTTATGCGCTCTTTTTTACTGACTAAAATTTTCTGTTCGACAGTAAAGTATGCTGGTACTTCATCAATAAAGTTGATTTCTGTTTCTCATACCAAAGCGGTATTATCGTTAGAAAACAAAAAGAAAGTACAAAACCATATTGGTGGTGTTCATGCCATTGCTGCGGCATTATTGGCCGAGTCGGCGACAGGTATCGTTTTTGGGATGAATGTTCCCGACACTTGTGTACCGCTATTGAAAAGTATGACATTTCATTTTCAAAGGCGAATGCAGGGAAATTTGTCTGCGGTAGCTATATTAAGTCTCGCTGAAATAGAACAAATAGAAAATGCGGATAAAGGCAGTTTGATGGTTAGTGTCGAGATTACCGATGAATCTGATCAACAGCCTATTGTTTGTGAAATGGAGTGGGCTTGGGTAACCAAAAGACGTTAAGTTTGAGAAGATAAAAAGAGCCTGTAAACGCGCTGATTGATTTGACCTTAGTTGGCGGTGAGGCGCGTTATTTTTAAAACAGCTTACTCATATCGTTATTAAAAACCGTTGATTCTTAGTGACAATTCCTTACACTGTATTTTTAACTAAATTTACCGTTGAAGGTATTGATCACTATGGACGCTACTCGTTACTTTTTTCAGCAATTATCAGGACGATTCTCTCGGATTACTTTTCTTTCATTTATTCTCTTTAGCGCCTTAACTGCCCTATTAGTTCTTCGTGATAATCAAGTAACCTCGTTAGTCGAAAACGAGCTGCCATGGTTAACAAATAAAAATAAACAACAACAACAAATTTTAATCACTTACCTAGTATTAGAAAATTTAGCTAAACGTATTGATGCCAAAAATTTATCCACTGACTATGAGATCGCCCAACAGCAAATTAATAAAATATCTTTACTGGTGAAAAATAATAAAGGTCAGCTTGATTTGATGTATGTTGGTCATAAAGAATTTTCAGCTGTTATTGATAAACTTAGTGAAAATCATCAGAGAAACACTCAACTTAAGCAAAATACCATTATTCAACTGCAGTTAATTAATGATCAATTAACGGTTGAGATTAAGGAAAAACAGCGACAAAAAAGTCTGCTGTTACAGCAACTCAATTCAGATAAATACACAGATAAAGTCACCGCAACCCGCGCTAAGGCCTATGTAAAGCAAATTAAAGAATTGAGTGACTTACAACGATTACAACAAACCATTATCCGTGCACTATTAGCCTTTCAACAATTGAATTTACAGTCTTCTATTTTAGATTTTGATGATGTTAGTACCGAGCTAAAGCTAGTATTAATGAGCTTTTTACCAGAAGAAAGCAGGGGTAGCCAACAGGGTGAGTTATTGACGCTACAACTTAATACCTTAGAGCAATTGTTATTTTCACAACAGAACTCGGTAGCCAAGTGGCGCAGTCATTTACGGTTATCTCGTTTATATGTCGAATTTATTGAGCAACAACAACAAAAATTACAGCTATTAGTGCTTGAATCTATACCACCAGGGCGTTTATCTGCAGATAAAAAGTTACGATTAATCGATTGGCTGCCTGCTGAGATAAATGATTTTTTAGAAAAGCAAAACGTTAATGTAAACAATCAAGATCTACAAGCAATTGTGCTGAGTTTGATAGCACTACTATTTCTGTTGTTATTGGCGATGTTATTTAAAAGCAAAAGCAAAATAGAAAAATATGGCCAAGAGAGTGTGCAATTATTTAGGCAGTTCATTGAAAAAAGAACAAAAGATAGTGATGAAAAGCTGACCCCCGACTGTTTTAATTCGATGGAAAATAAAGAAATTGCCGAACAGCTTGAAACTGCGCTCGAAACAATGATTAACCCTGAGCACAGTGAGCAAGAGTATCAGCAACAGCTTAGTGAGCAGCAAGCCGCTAACGACAATATAAATCAACAAAATGAAGAAATTAAAAAATTAAAAGCGTCCCTACAGCAACTCGCATTAACCCATAATACGCAAATTTTAGAGCGACAATCACAAGGCAATGAAAACACCGCCAAGTTAACCAATATGGTGGTGCGTAGTATGTTGCAAAGCCAAAGTGTCTCTATTGGTGCTGGCGTTACTTCGGTACAAGTTTATCGACAACTCGCGCGTATTTTTGATTGCTGTCAACAAGATAAAATTCGCAGTGAATTTTTGTCTGCGGTTAAACCTATGACACTAAGCGATGTTGCTTTACACAACGAAATTGACGCGGCATTACTTAATATTATTGCCGATGCTCATTTACAGTGTAATAAAATCTATTACCAACAAGATCCACAATTGTTAACTGCTGCAAAAGTCGACGTACGCTTATTTCACCGGCTGTTAAGTGGCCTATGCCGATTACTGCTTGTTGATTTATTTAAAGCTAATTTACATATTAGTACCCTTGTTATTGATAAAAATGAAGGCCAGCAAATTGTTCGTTTTGATTTTTATGTGACCAGCAAAAAAACAATCGCAAAACTACCTAAAGCCTTTGAGAGCTTATTATTAGACGAACGCCTTGAGTCAGCAAAAGCCCATACAAACGATACCCTTGATTACTTATGCTTACTGTTTGATTCACTTAATGTCACAGATAAAAATGTACAGTTACAAGAAAAGGGTTACCAGTTCTGCTTTACTCTGCCGATAGGTTTTGCTGATGTTGCACAAGAGATATCGGTAGAGCGTGTTAATTTAAATCAAGCCAATATTTTGTTGTTAGCAAGTGATGACGACATTTGCAGTATTACAGAAAAAGCGATTATTTCAGCTAATGGCATAATGACTACCTTAGCCGATCCTGAACAAATTATTGAACAACTGAGTACGGCGCAGTTAATTGATAAAAGCATTGATGTTGTTATGTTAGCCAGTGATCTTTATGTAACGTTATTCGAAAAAATACAGCAACAGATATCAAGTTTATCGATAGATATTCAGCCAAAGCTTTTTGTTATGCAACCCTATCTTAATGCGCCTTTAGAGCGATACGGCTTGTTTGAACAGACAGAAACGCCATTGCAAATACTCACACTTCAGCAAAGCTTAGCTGATTTTTTAACGACAGAACAAACGACTAACCATCAACTTCCTGCCAGTGTGTTTAATAAACATCAGTATTTATCGACCCAAGTTGAAGTGCTCTTTGCGGTAGAAAATCCAAGTAAACAGTTAACTTTGCTGCGTATTTTACAATGGCTAGGATTACAGGTGAAAATTGTCTGTCAGCCTAAAACGATGACTCAATTGTGGAGCTCTGGAAGATACTTATTGTTATTTACCGAATTTGAACAATCACCTTTTATTAAAATGTCTGCTGGAAAAAGTGTACGTCGTGACATTTTTACTTTTAATCAAAGTAATTTCTTCGCTGAAGAGTCACCAAAATTGGCAGATAAGTGGGCTGTTTCTATTTTACCTGCTTTGTATGATGTCGATGCTTTGGTGCTACTTCTACAGCCTTGGTTAAAAGCAAAGCCAACTAAAGTGGTTGCTATTAATACAGTAAAAGCACAAAGTAATAAGACTAGAGAGTATATTAATATTGACGCTGAACTGTTAAAAACAACTGAAAAGCTTGATGACGTATTATCAAACTTAGATTTAACACCTACTGCGAAAACAAATCAACCTGAACCTTTTAACCTTGAACACTATGCAAAAAATCAGGGTTCTGTAGAATTGGCAATGTTAATGCTAGGTGACTACCTTGCTGATATTGATGATGCGATGAAAAAATTACCAACGGCACTAGCGGCGCATAATTATCCATTAGCGATGAGTTTAACGAGTAGTATGTTTACAACCAGTAAAATATTAACCGCTAACGACTTTATTGATATTAGCCAACAGCTATTATTTAGTCTTACGTCAAATACGGTCATAGAACATCAACAAGTTATGTCGTTATTTAGTCAATTAAGCGAACAGCAACGCCTGTTAAATGAGTTTGCTGAGGCAATATGATATGACTACTGAGATACTAGTTAAATGAGTTTTAAAGCTGAAAAAGAAATGGATGTTGCTAGTCCTTGTGTTGGACTTTTTTTATGTGTTTACAGGGATACTAGTTAAATGAGTTTTAAAGTTGAAAAAGAGTTAGATGTCGCTAGTCCTTGTGTTGGGATTTTTTTAAATGCTTTTTTTATGTGTTTACAGGGATACTAGTTAAATGAGTTTTAAAGCTGAAAAAGAAATGGATGTTGCTAGTCCCTGTGTTAGAAACTGCTGCTTAAATGCCGATGATGTCTGCCTTGGTTGTTTCCGCCATATTGATGAGATTTTGGCGTGGACAAGCTATAAAAGTAAAGAAAAAATAACGGTAATTAATAACTGTCAACAAAGACGAATAGTGATTCAAGCGAAGCACGATTAAGGTAAAAGTTAAATGGAAATTACTGAACAAAGTGAATTAGACGATTTTTCACAACTTACCGTGCTGATAATAGACGATAACCGGTTAGTTCATGACACCCTAAAAAGAGGATTGTATGATATCGGCATTAATCACGTAAAATGTGCAGAAAGTGCTTATTACGGTATAAGGTTATGTGAAACAACACGTTTTCATATTGTTATTTGCTCATTCAATGTAAATAGTGATAAAGACGGTTTTCATTTACTTGAAGAATTAAAATTCAGAGGTCATGTTAATAAAACCACGGTTCTTATTTTTCTCAGTACTGAAACGAATGAGTCTCTTGTTAATTCAATTGTAGAATTACAGCCCGATGACTTTTGGGTAAAACCACTCGCCCCTAAAACAGTGCAACAACGCTTAATTCATACCTTGCAAACCAAAAAGCAATTATTCAACATGTATCGAGCGACTGATATTAAAAGTTTTTCGAAAGTTATATATTTTGCTGACCGTCATCTTGTTAATCAAAGTTTACACAAATATCATCCCAATATATTGCGGATGAAAGGTGAGGCTTACTTAAGTCTTTTAGAATTTGAAACGGCAGAATCTTTTTTTAAAAGCCTATTGAAAACCTATACCTATGCTTGGGTTTATTTAGGCTATGTAAAGTCGTTGTTAAAGCAAGGGCGTATAAACGAAATTAATGAACTGATTGAGAAGTTAATCAATAAACCCGCTACTCGATTTGGGGCTCATGATATGCTGGCGCAATATTATATTGAGCATGAGCAGTATGAAAGAGCCTACGATGAGATAAAAAAAGCAACTGCGTTGTCGCCACGAAATATTGAACGTAATAAAAAATCATGGGATTTAGCACGACTCAATCATGACCATGAAGGACAATATATAGCGACACGAAATATCGCCCAGCAAGCGAAAAACTCTATTCATGATTCCCCCGAATTGCTTTTAAATGTTATTCGTTCGGGCATTGATTTAGCGGCGGCTATTACTGACGAACGATCCTTTAAAGTTTTACAGCAAACAGACAGGCATATTAAGCAACTTCAAAATGAATATAGCGACGCAAATGAGTTTAAACAGCAGTTATTAGTGATCCAAGCACGGCTATATATTGTTCGTGAACAAAAAGAGAAGGCCACTAAACTTGTTGAAAACCATGTTAATTTTATTGCGTCACCGCATATTGAAGACAACCTAGATAAAGTGAAAGTCTTTCACGAATTGGGTATGCGCGAAGAAGCGCTAAAAATGTTAGAGATTATCAGTAAACAAGTCTCAGGTGATTCATTAACGAGCCAAGTGATCAATAAATATATTGAGCAAGAAAGTCTTGAGCGTGCTGAAATTAATTTTTCACCCAAACAACTGAATGATATGGCCATAGAACATTTCGAAAAAAATCGTTTGCAGCCCGCGCTTAAGACTATCCAGCAAGCTCTAAGATTAACACCTCATAATATTAAATTAACGATGCGTATGTTAAAAATATTGGTGGTGATTAAACAAAGTAATGAATTTGATGAAAGTCATCAAAAACTGGGCGATGAAGCGCTTGCTCTACTCTTGTCTGCCAACATTAAAGGCAGCGGTGTTGAGTCTATAGAGCAGTTAAAAATAAAGTGGCAGCAAGCTGAATCAGCCGAGCCTGCTAAGCATCTCTAGGTAAACCTTTTTCAACACTGCGGATCAAGCGCTCGGTTAATCGTTGATTTTTTATCGGAAAGTCACTTTGATGTTCTGCAGCGATTCGCTTATTGTCTTGTTGATGCAATGCCCAATTAATATGTTCAGCAACCATAGGCTCTGCGGTTGCTAACTTATTACTTAACGCGTTAACATTTTCTGCACTATATGGCGCATTACCGATTGCAACGGAAATATTTCGTTGCCAGCTATTAAAACCAATACGGCGAATAGGAGACCCCTCTGTTTTATTGAGAAAGGTCACTTCATCCCAGCTAAATACGGTTAATAATTCAACATTATCAAGATTTTGGCGAGGGGAAAAGTCGCCTTCGTGACTGATGTTAGCAAATTTATTCCATGGGCAAATGAGTTGGCAATCATCACAGCCATAAATTCTATTGCCAATTAACGGCCTAAACTCTTCTGGAATTGCGTCACGTAATTCGATGGTTAAATAGGATATACAACGGCGAGCGTCTACTACATAAGGAGCCACTATCGCTTGGGTTGGGCAAATTTTAATACAAGAAACACAACTACCGCATTCATTGGCTGCTTTTTCATTAGTCGGTAACGGAATATCAACCAAGAGTTCACCAAGGAAAAACCATGAGCCGGCACTTTTGTTAATTAATAGCGAATGTTTACCGACCCAGCCTAACCCCGCTTTTTCTGCTAAAGGTCGCTCTAAGATAGGTGCTGAGTCAACAAATGGGCGAAAGTTGAAGGTTTCACAGTACTCACTAATTTTATCACCGAGTTGTTTTAGACGTTTGCGCATTAATTTATGATAGTCACGCCCCAAGGCATAGCGGCTGATATAAGCATGGTCTTTCTTTTTGAGCGTACGGGCAAATTTTGCTTCGGGGGGTAAATAATCCATGCGTACACTGATCACTCGCGTTGTTCCTTCAACAAGCTCTTGGGCCCTAGCGCGCATTAAACCATGCTTTTGCATGTAATCCATTTCACCGTGATAATTATTTTCTAGCCACGTTGTTAAGGCTTGTTCATGACTTGATAAGTCAATATCACTGAAACCTATTTGCGAAAAGCCTAATTCTTGACCCCAAAGCTTGATTTTTTCAGCTAATTCTTGATAGTTCATATTAGGTGTTGTCATAGTTAACATGTCATCGCAGTACAATTTGGTAAAGGGAGAGAAAAATGGAAATAAAACTGTTGAGTGCAAGCTTACCACAAGCTGCTTTTTCCGCGAAGCAAGTGTTAGCTAATGAAGCAAAAGTTGCAGCTATAGAAAATATTGAAATGTATTCATTGATGAAAAATGCAGGTCAGGCTGTTTTTCAGCATATCAAGCAAAAATATCTTCAAAATGAATATGATATAGGTCAAAAAATAGCTACCCAAAAGCTGTTAGTTATTTGTGGAAAAGGTAATAACGGTGGTGATGGGTTTGTGATTGCGCGTTTAGCTGTGCAAGCTGGTTTTAAGGTTTCTGTGCTATTAATGGCAAAAACAGAAGAATTATCCAGCGATGCCTTACGCGCTTATCAAGCTTACATCAATGTTAATAAAGTTGAAAATGGCTTGATTATATTTGATCAAAAAACGGCTAATGTTGAGATGGTAGCGAATTTTCAAGGTAAGTTAATTATTGATGCACTATTTGGTATTGGTTTTAAAGGAAGCCTACCAGAAACTTTGGTTACACTAGTTGCTACTATTAATCAGCATTTGGCAAAAGTGATCAGTGTTGATGTGCCCTCAGGTTTATGTGCAACTACAGGTGTTGTTGAAAATACGGCAATCATTGCTAACAGTACTGTAACTTTTATTGCTCTAAAGTGCGGTTTAGTGACGGGACAAGCAATTAACCATGTTGGGGAAATCTATTTTGCTGATTTAGCATTAGGTCAAGCATTTACAGAGCAAGTGAATACCAATATCACGGTTTTCGGCAACGAAGTTTTTGATGCTTTACCTAAACGTAAAGCAAGCAGCCATAAAGGAAATATTGGATTATTACTGGCTGTTGGGGGCGGAGAAGGTTTTGCTGGTGCGATACGTTTGTCGGCAGAGGCGTCATTGCGCAGTGGCGCTGCATTAGTGAGTATTTGTTGTCATAAAAATAATCGAGCATTAGTCTTTAATGGCCGCCCAGAATTAATGTTAGCGCCTAGTTGTGCAGAACAACTTGTGGGATCAATGACATTAAGTAAAGCTAAGGCTTATGTGCTTGGCCCTGGTTTGGGTCAAAATGAGTGGAGTCAGGCATTATTTGATTTAGTACTGGCTCAAAAAAAATTATGTGTGATTGACGCCGATGGTTTAAGTTTGTTGGCGCAAGCTTACCAACAAAATTTATTAACGGATAAAATTAAAAGTAACTTTTGGGTTTTAACGCCACATCCCGGTGAGGCTGCAGCGCTGTTAAATTGTACTGTGACAGAAATAGAGCGAGATCGTTTTAGCGCCGTAAAAAAAATAGCCCAACAATATCAATGCGTGAGCGTATTAAAAGGTGCAGGGAGTTTGATAAGTGATGGTCAACAGGTTTGGGTGAACACAACGGGAAATTCAGGCATGGCAAGCGGAGGCATGGGCGATGTGTTATCAGGTATTATTGCGGCATTGCTAATGCAAAAAAGCTCGTCAGAAAAAGGGGAGGAACTGCAGGCGCGAACTGATTTTGCAAAGCTTACAGCCTTGGCCATTTATATTCATGGTAAGGCTGCTGACATTATTGCGCAAAAGCATGGAAAAATTGGTATGCTAGCAAGTGACCTATTGCCAATTATACGGCAGCTTATAAATAATAAATTTTAGAAAATAATCGATGAAAGAAATGCTTACAAACAAAAACTACTTTTTAGCTGATGAATCAGCAACTATAGCTATGGGTAATAAACTAGCTGATATTGTAAAAAAAGAACTAAAACAAGGTATCGTTGTATATCTTTACGGTGATTTAGGTGCGGGAAAAACCACCTTAACTCGAGGTTTTGTACAAGGTATGGGGCATATTGGCCACGTAAAAAGCCCAACCTATACTCTAGTTGAACCTTATGAATTAGATGACTGGTTAGTTTATCATTTTGATTTATATCGCTTGTCAGATCCTGAAGAACTAGAATATATGGGCATTCGAGATTATTTTGCAGATAACTGCTGTTGCTTTATTGAGTGGCCAGAAAAGGGGCTAGGTATGATCAAGGCACCTGATTTGCGTATCGACTTAGCGTATAGTGATGAGCAAAGAACCATCAACATACAAGCAAAGACCCCTTTGGGTGAGCTCGTAGTAAATAGGCTTAGTTAATGTGCGCTAATAGACACAAAAGGAAAGGGCAGCAGTAAATGAATATTCGATCGTTATTATTAGCTATGTTATTAACCGTTAGTGTTTTCTTTGAAGCGCACGGTAATAGCATCGATGGCGTTCGTGTCTGGCCAGCCCCAGAAAATACCCGCATTGTTTTTGATCTCAGTGAGCAGCCTGATTATAAATATTTCAGTTTAAAAAATCCTCAGCGTTTAGTCATAGACTTTAACAACAGTAAGAATCATGTTTCGTTTAAGAATGTCCTTAAAAAGGATAAACGCATAAAACTTATCCGCACCAGTAAATCACGTATTAAAGGTACAACACGTTTAGTATTAGAATTAGCGGATAATTACTCTTTGGCTGTTTTTCCGCTTGCACCAGCAGGACAATACGGTAACCGTTTAGTGATTGATTTATTCGACGAAGAGAAAATCAGCCAAGGCGACCATACTCCCAAAAATGATCATCGAGATATTCTTATTGCCATTGATGCTGGCCACGGTGGTGAAGATCCGGGTTCTATAGGGAGTAAAGGCAGCTATGAAAAACGTGTTACGTTAGCGATTGCTAAAAAACTTGCTACCTATATTAATAATGAAAAAGGCATGAAAGCGGTAATGGTGCGCGATGGTGACTATTATGTTTCGGTCGGTCGACGTAGTGAAATAGCTAGAAAAAACCAAGTAGATTTTTTAGTGTCAATCCATGCCGATGCCTTTAGAACGCCACAACCTAACGGAGCCTCAGTCTGGATTGTGTCGCACAAAAGGGTTGAGTCAGAAATGGCCAAATGGCTACGTAACCGCTCGAACAACTCCGAGCTCTTAGGTGGCGGTGGTGGTGTTATTAAAAATACCCGCGATGACAACTTGGCAAAAACCTTAGCAGATATGAATAAAGAGCATTCGCAGGGTGTCAGTATTAGTATGGCGAATAGCGTACTAAAACAACTGAAAAAAATTACTAAGATGCACAAGAAAGTTCCCCAACATGGTAATTTTGGTGTGTTGAAATCTTCAGATATCCCCTCGATTTTAGTTGAAACAGGTTTTATTTCTAACCATAGAGAAGAGCAAAATTTAAACTCTAGTGCTCATCAGCGTAAGCTCGCGAAAGGTATTTTTAAAGGTATTAAAGACCATTTTATGATTCAACCGCCGATGGGCAGTTATTATGCCTCTATTGAAACACGACAACATAAAATTACTCGCGGTGAATCGTTATCTGTGGTTGCACAACGCTATAGTGTTTCAGTACGAGAATTAAAAATGGCGAATAATTTAACCTCAAATACCGTTCGCATAGGTCAAACCTTAACCATACCTCGCGCCGATTAATTTATTATAAATAGTTAACAGATCAAAATTTATGACCATAGAAATCCTTCCAGCACGCCTAGCTAACCAAATTGCTGCCGGTGAAGTCGTAGAACGTCCTTCATCAGTGGTGAAAGAGTTAGTTGAAAACAGCTTAGATGCTGGCGCAACGACCATTAAAATAGACATTGAAAAAGGTGGCGCTAAACGTATTCGTATTAGTGATAATGGCTCGGGTATTGTTAAAGATGAACTAACGTTAGCGCTAAGTCGTCATGCGACCAGTAAGATTAAAGATTTAAATGATTTAGAAGGTATTTGTAGTTTAGGGTTTCGTGGCGAAGCACTGGCAAGTATTAGCTCAGTCTCTCGCTTAACGTTGACGTCAAAACCTGCCGAGCAAGAATCAGCTTGGCAAGCCATTGCCGAAGGACGAGATATGGCGGTAGCCTTACAACCCGCTGCACATCCCAATGGCACGACCATTGATGTTGTTGACTTGTTTTTTAATACCCCCGCGAGACGAAAATTCCTGCGTACTGAAAAAACAGAGTTCACTCATATTGAAGAGGTTATTAAGCGTATCGCTTTGGCGCGCTTTGACGTTAGTTTTATTTTGTCACATAATCAGAAAGTGATTAAGCATTTTAAATCAGTCAATAATAAAAGCTTATACGCAAAACGGGTAGCACAAATTTGTGGTCAAAAGTTTATTGAGCATTCACTGGAAATTGACTGCCAGCATGGCGATTTACAATTATCAGGTTGGGTAGGGCTACCAAGCTTTGCCCGTAACCAAAATGATTTATGCTTTAGTTACGTGAATGGCCGTATGATGCGAGACAAGTTAATTAATCACGCCATTCGTCAAGCTTACAGTCATCTGTTACCTGCGGATACTTACCCAGCTTTTGTGCTGTTTCTGGTGCTTGATGTCCGAGAAGTTGATGTAAATGTTCACCCAGCAAAACATGAAGTACGGTTTCATCAAGGGCGTTATATTCATGATTTTATTTATTCGGTTTGTCATAACGCGTTAAGCGAAAATGCTAATGTTGGCTTATTACCTGAATCAGAAGATCAACCCTCGGCTACTTTACCACTTCAGCCTGAAAGCCGTGCGGTAAATTATAGACAAGACAATCAGCTTGAGTCACATGAAACCGGGCAGCAATTAACGCGTGATTATATTAAACCATTGACGAAAGTTACCGATGTTCAAAGCGAACCCTATCAAAGTAGCAAGCCAGGTAGTCAAAAAAATTATTCATCTTATACGCACAGTAATAACCAAGTGAGCAGAAATGCTGCGCAAGCTTATCAAACATTGATGACACCTTTGTCTAGTGGAAAGTCAGATGAAGACAGTGCCGCTCTGCCAATACATGAGGTGAATGAAAATGATCACTTAGTGTTAACCAAGATTATTGATGATAAATATGCGGTGATAACGTTAGACAATGAACTACGTTTATTGGCATTAAACAAAATAGAGCAAGCGGTTAAATTCTTCGAAGTAAAAAACAGATGGCAGCATAATTTTGTTAGCCAGCCGTTACTATTGCCGATTAAGATATCGTTGACGCAAGCACAAGTTACTTTTGTTGAAGCGCAGACTGATGCACTGAAAAAAATAGGTATTGTCGCGAATGTTTTATCCAAGAACAGTATACAAGTACGAGAGTTTCCGGCCTTGTTAAGAAATAAAGATGTAAATTTAAGTTTTAATAAGCTCTTAACACTTTTGTGTTTAGAAGATGGACAAGAATTAACAAATAGTGATTGGCAACAAGCCTTTGCAAGTTTATTGTCTGCTGATTCTTACGATAACCAACAAGCTAAAAGCCTACTCCGTTTGAGTCAGCAACAATTAAATCCTACCTTTGAGCAGCAGCTACGCTTGAATTCGGTATTGATAGACCTCACATCATCAATAAGAATGTTAACGAATGCTACTTAAATTGATGTCTGACGCTTTATCAACAAACAATATTGACAGTAAAAACCGTAAATTACCGCCAGTCATTTGTTTGATGGGGCCTACTGCATCAGGTAAAACAGCGTTAGCAATGGCATTACATGATGCCTTGCCATGCGATATTATCAGTGTTGATTCTGCGCTTGTTTATCGTGATATGGACATTGGTACTGCAAAACCAACAGCAGAAGAATTAGCAAAGTATCCGCATCGATTAATTAATTTAATTGATGCCAGCGAGAGTTACTCTGCCGCTGATTTTTGTCGTGACGCTTTAGTAGAAATTGAGAAAATCAGGGCAAATAACCGCATACCTTTATTGGTTGGCGGTACTATGATGTATTTTAAAAGCCTGATTGAGGGTATCTCGCCTCTGCCGGCGGCCGATGTCAAAATTCGCCAAGGCATAGCCGACGAAGCTGAACAATTTGGCTGGGAGAACATTCATCAACAACTTGCTAGCGTAGACCCAGTTTCTGCCGAACGTATTCACAAAAATGATCCGCAACGATTAATGCGGGCATTAGAAGTTTACCGCCTAACGGGCAAAAGTATGACCGACTTAACGAAAGTTAAGGGTGAGCGACTCAGTGGTGATGTTTTACAATTTGCTATCTCACCGAAAGAGCGTAAAGATTTACATGCTCGTATTGCGCTTAGGTTTGAACAGATGATTGAACAAGATTTTGAATCAGAAGTTGTTAAGTTAAAACAGCGTGACGATTTGCATGAAAATTTACCCGCTATTCGTTGTGTGGGTTATCGACAGATGTGGGAATATTTAGATGGTGAAGTCGACCATGATGAAATGGTTTTCAAAGGCATTTGTGCGACGCGACAACTGGCTAAACGACAGTTAACTTGGTTGAGAAATTGGCCAAATTTACAATGGTTGCATATGGAAGACGAAAATAATTTAAAACTAATTATGTCTTCAGTAAGCAAACTTTAAACCTTGATGTATAATAAAAACAGTTGCATAGTAAGTAACTAGTTTTCTAGAGAAAAAACTCTTACATACATTTATTAAAAATAACAAAAAAGGGGCCAAACAATGGCAAAGGGGCAATCTTTACAAGACCCATTTTTGAATGCTTTACGACGTGATCGCATTCCGGTAGCAATATATTTAGTTAATGGCATTAAACTACAAGGACAAGTAGAGTCCTTTGATCAATTTGTTATTTTACTTAAAAATACAGTGAGTCAAATGGTCTATAAACACGCCATTTCTACTGTTGTTCCTTCACGGGCAGTTTCTACGATGCCAGCACCACAAACTGGTGATTATAGTCAGGAACAGCAAGATTAATGATTTCGTTGAGTTTGGTTGTACACCAAATATTACGTGTCCAAAAGTTTCTTTTGGTTTAACTATTTAGTTTATAGGTAATACTCAATTGTTTGATCGTTATCAAGCAGGTGAACAAGCTATTCTTGTTCACCTCGATTTCCCTGATGAAAATGCGCGCGAAGACTTACAAGAATTTGAAATGCTTGTTAGCTCTGCGGGCGTTAACGCGCTTGCAATTGTTACAGGTAAACGTACTACACCTCATACTAAATTCTTTGTTGGTAGTGGTAAAGCTGAAGAAGTTGCCGAGGCGGTAAAGTTACATCAAGCCAATGTGGTACTTTTTAATCATGCACTTTCTCCTTCACAAGAAAAAAATATTGAAGCATTGTGTGAGTGCCGCGTTGTTGACCGAACAACACTCATCCTAGATATTTTTGCCCAGCGCGCTCGAACACATGAAGGTAAGATGCAAGTAGAACTTGCGCAATTACGTCATATGAGTACGCGTTTGATCCGTGGCTGGACACACCTTGAAAGGCAAAAAGGTGGTATTGGCCTCCGCGGGCCTGGTGAAACTCAGCTAGAAACTGATCGCCGTCTACTTCGCGATCGTATGGTAAATATACGTAAACGTTTAGAACGTGTTGAAAAGCAACGCCAGCAAGGTAGAAGAGCAAGAACACGCGCCGAAATACCGACAATTTCTTTAGTGGGTTATACCAACGCAGGTAAATCGACGCTGTTTAATATTATTACTCAGGCAGACGTTTACGCAGCAGATCAATTATTTGCAACCTTAGATCCCACATTACGAAAAATTGAAATTGAAGATGTTGGCCGGGCCATTTTAGCTGATACCGTTGGCTTTATTCGTCATTTACCTCATGATTTAGTCGCCGCTTTTAAAGCAACATTGACTGAAACTCGTGAAGCTGAACTATTATTGCATGTCATTGATATTTCAGATGATAGGCGAACTGAAAATATTGAACAGGTTGAAACGGTTTTGAAAGAGATCGAAGCGGGTGATGTACCACAATTATTAATTTGTAATAAAATAGATGTTTTGGACGATATTGAACCACGCATCGACAGAGACGACACAGGTCTACCTATACGAGTATGGTTATCTGCACAAAAAGGCATAGGGATTGAATTACTTTTTCAAGCGCTAGCTGAACGACTCGGAAAGAAAATAGTCAAACATAACTTATGCTTACCTCCTAGCGAAGGTAAACTACGTGGTGTGTTTTATCAATTAAATTCTATTGTTGATGAACGGTATGACGAAGATGGAAATTGTTTATTGAAAATTAAATTACCTGCAAGAGAGTGGGATAGATTAATTAAACTGAGTGAAGCTGATATAGAAGGCTTTATTGAACGTAAACAGACTGATATATTACCGTAATGGGTAAATAGTAGTTTTAGCACTTATTTAAATTTATAGTTAGTGGAGAAGACCATGGCGTGGAATGAACCGGGGAATAATGATAAAGACCCCTGGAAAAAGAAAGATGATAAGAATCAAGGGCCACCAGATTTAGACGACTTACTAAAAGATATTGGTAATAAGTTTGGCGGTATTTTTGGTGGAAAATCATCAAAAGATGGCAGCAAGAAAGGCGCATCGAATGTTGGTATCGCTATTGCGGTAATCGTGGGTATTCTTGTGTATGCTTTTAGTGGTTTCTACACTATCAAAGAAGCTGAAAAAGGTATCGTATTACGTTTTGGGCAATACGATGGCACAGTTGAGCCAGGTTTACGCTGGAAATGGACATTCGCTGAACGTATTATTCCTGTAGATATGCAAACAACACGCGACTTACCTGCATCTGGTTTTATGCTAACCAAAGATGAGAACGTGGTACGTGTTGAAATGCAGATACAGTATCGTGTTGTTGATGCCCGTGATTATATTTTCAGTGTTACTGATGCCGATGACAGTTTAAGCCAGTCACTAGATAGTGCTTTACGCTTCGTTATTGGTGACTCTAAAATGGATGATATTTTAACAAGTGGCCGTGAAAAAGTGCGTCAAGATGTCTGGAAAGAATTAGATGACATTATTGCCCCGTATAATCTTGGTTTAATTGTTGTCGATGTCAACTTTAAAGATGCTCGTCCTCCTGAAGAAGTCAAAGATGCTTTTGACGATGCTATTTCAGCACAAGAAGATGAAGTTCGTTTTTTACGTGAAGCCGAAGCCTATGCCCGTGGTATTGAACCAAGAGCACGTGGCCGAGTAAAACGTATGGAACAAGAGGCCATCGCTTATAAACAACAAACGGTATTAGATGCCGAAGGTGAAGTTGCTAAATTCAATAAATTACTTCCAGAATACCTTGCTGCTCCAGAAGTTACTCGCCAGCGTATGTATTTATCAACAATGGAAAATGTTTATGCTAATACCAGTAAGGTTATGGTTGATGTTGAAGGTGGCAATAACATGATGTATTTACCATTAGATAAAATGATGCAAAATCAGTCTTCTGGTCAACGTACTTTACCTGAGAGTCAAACGCGAGCGACCCAATCGATTAATACTCAAAGTACTGCGCCTGATTTATCAGGTCGTGCAGACAGATTTAACGAAGGGAGAAATTAAGCAATGAAAAACTTTATTATTGCCCTAATTGTATTATTCTCAGTATTAACCGTCTCTTCTGTTTTCATTGTTTTTGAAGGACAACGTGGTATCGTTTTTCAGTTTACAAAAATTAAACGTGATGCTGATTCAGGTGAAATGATTGTTTATGAACCGGGTTTACACTTTAAAATACCCTTTATTAACAACGTTCGCAGACTTGATGCTCGTATTCAAACGCTTGATGAAGCGGCTGATCGCTTTGTAACATCTGAGAAAAAAGATTTAATGGTCGACTCATTTGTTAAGTGGCGTATTGTTGACTTTTCAACGTTCTACTTACGTACTTCTGGTTCAGTAGAAAATGCTCGTGCGTTATTGAAACAAAAAGTAAATAATGGTTTACGTACTGAGTTTGGTACGCGCACCATTAAAGAAATTGTTTCAGGTGACCGTGACGGTATTATGGCTAAAGCGTTAGCAAGTGCCTCAAGTAGTCGTGAAGACTTAGGTATTGAAGTTATTGATGTACGTATTAAAGCGATTAACTTACCCGCTGAAGTCAGTGCTTCTATCTATGACCGTATGCGAGCAGAGCGAACAGCTGTAGCAAAAGAGCATCGTTCTAAAGGTCAAGAGCAAGCGGAAATTATCCGTGCTACGATAGATTCTAAAGTAACCGTTATGTTAGCGACAGCACAAAAAGAAGCACAAGAAATGCGTGGTGAAGGCGATGCGTTAGCGGCTAAAGTTTATGCTGATTCATATGGACAAGATCCAGAGTTTTTCAGTTTTTACCGTAGCCTTGAAGCATATGAAAAAAGTTTTAGTAGTAAAAGTGATATCTTGGTGGTTAAACCCGATAGTGATTTCTTTAACTACTTAAAAGAAGGCGCTACAATTAAAAAGTAGTCTACTTTTTTGATAAAAAAGCCATGACTTGTCATGGCTTTTTCGTATCTGCTATTTACCTATAGAAGTGATTGAGGAGTAATAACATGGTAGAGACACTATTAACGGTATTTGCTTTGGTACTGATTACTGATGTACTCATTCCTGCACTTTTTCCAAATAAGTGGTGCGACAATTTTTTTGTATCTGCTAGTTACCTATAGAAGTGATTGCGGAGTAATAACATGGTAGAGACACTATTAACGGCATTTGCTTTGGTACTGATTACTGATGGACTCATTTCTGCACTTTTCCCAAATAAGTGGCGCGACAATTTTTTTGATAAAAAAGCTATGACTCGTTATGGCTTTTTCGTATCTGCTAGTTACCTATAGAAGTGATTGAGGAGTAATAACATGCTAGAGACACTATTAACGGCATTTGCTTTGGTACTGATTATTGAGGGGCTTATTCCTGCACTTTTTCCAAATAAGTGGCGCGACACTATGGAAAAGTTAGCACAACAATCAAGCTTATCTATTCGTAATATTGGCATTAGCTTACTCGTCGTAGGCACATTTATTTTATGGTTACTGAGTTATTAGACTAAAAAATGCCATAAAAGTTTTTCATAACCCCTTTAGTTAATTGAATATTTTTAAATTGCATTAAAAATCATCATTTATTACTTGGACTACTATTTGATTTTTGATAAAATCCCCGCCTAATTTTTTATCGAAATTGAAAACATGGGCAAAAACGTCGTAGTTCTAGGCACCCAATGGGGTGACGAAGGTAAGGGTAAGATTGTTGATTTACTCACAGATAAAGCTAAGTACGTCGTACGTTATCAAGGAGGCCATAATGCAGGTCATACTTTGGTAATAGACGGTGAAAAAACCGTACTTCATTTAATTCCATCGGGCGTATTACGTGACAATGTGAAATGTTTAATCGGCAACGGCGTAGTTTTATGCCCGAAAGCCTTGATGACAGAAATCGCAATGTTAGAAGCCAAAGGCGTTCCTGTACGTGAACGTTTACTTATTAGTGACGCTTGTCCGTTAATTCTTCCTTATCATAATGCTCTAGATGCTGCGCGAGAAATCGCTCGTGGTAATAAGCCTATTGGTACGACAGGACGTGGTATTGGTCCAGCTTATGAAGACAAAGTTGCTCGCCGTGGTTTACGTGTTGGCGATTTAGTTTGTGCTGAGTCATTTGCGATTAAATTAAAAGAAATTGTTGATTACCATAATTTCTCTTTAGAGCATTACTACAAAGTTGCGCCAGTTTGTTATGACACTGTGCTTGCTGATGCTTTATCAGTTCGTGACGTTATTCTTAAAATGGTTGCCGATGTAGCTGAAATTCTTGATCAAGCCCGTAAAAACGGCGACTCAATTATGTTTGAAGGTGCTCAAGGGACTTTACTTGATATTGATCACGGTACTTATCCTTATGTAACTTCTTCAAACACTACTGCAGGTGGCGTTGCTACCGGTTGTGGTTTTGGACCTCGCCATTTAGATTATATTTTAGGTATTACTAAAGCATACACGACACGTGTTGGCTCTGGTCCTTTCCCTACAGAATTAGATGACGAAGTCGGTGAACATTTAGGTACTGTAGGCCATGAATTTGGCGCGACTACGGGACGTGAACGTCGATGTGGTTGGTTTGACGCGGTTGCTATGCACCGTGCCATTCAAGTTAACAGCGTAACAGGATTTTGTTTAACCAAACTTGATGTTTTAGACGGTTTAAAAACCCTTAAAATATGTACAGGTTACCTTACTGAAGCAGGCGATATTATTACTGTACCGCCTACAGCTGCTGAAGGTTATGACAGAATTACACCTGTTTATGAAGA
Source organism: Colwellia sp. MB3u-55 (assembly GCF_014076785.1). Lineage (NCBI taxonomy): Bacteria > Pseudomonadati > Pseudomonadota > Gammaproteobacteria > Alteromonadales > Colwelliaceae > Colwellia > Colwellia sp. MB3u-55. The sequence goes on along the minus strand of NZ_JACGUS010000114.1, from coordinate 51,130 downwards.
AATGCCAGGTTGGTCTGAAGTTACTGTTGGCGCAACTTCTCGTGACGCTTTACCTGCTAATGCGATCGCTTACATTAAGCGCATTGAAGAATTAACAGGGGTCCCGGTTGATATTATTTCAACAGGTCCAGATCGTAATGAAACCATTATTTTAGTAAACCCGTTTGCTGAGTAATTAGAGCGAATAATTTTTTCTAAAATAAGACGAATAAAACCACCACTGAGGTGGTTTTTTTTTACCTAAAATAAATTATTTCAATGGCCATTATTGAATATAAATGCAAAAGCAATTAATCAAGGTTATAAGCGATAGTGACAACGTTGATGAAGATTAATTATTAATTGGATAACTTCACCGATAAATTCGTTGTTGTGTGTTGAAAAAAAGAAAAATCGACGGCTAAATTTTTTAAGTCAAAGAAGTTTATAAAAATGGTCATAAAATAGGGTGAATAGATTAAGCTGTATAGCGAATATTTAGTTTTATGATGTGCAATACAAAAGGGCTAAGGGTATGTTTGTTATAGCTTCTAGCACTTTTTTATATAAGAATAACGTTGGAACAAAATGTAAGATTACCATAGTATATACCCGTTACTATTTAAAGATCACAGACAAAGGTGTATCTTGATTGACAACGAGTCTATATAACTATGCTGTATATAAACAAAAAAAAACGTGAAAAATGGCATATATAAGACAATAAATTCACCTAACGCATAGGATCAATCATGACTGACTTTCGCCAACAAGCACTTGATTACCATCAATTCCCAACACCTGGAAAAATAAGTGTTGAATTAACCACGGCCGCTGAAACTAGCCGTGATTTAGCACTCGCCTATAGCCCAGGTGTTGCTGAACCCGTTCGCGCAATTGCGGCAAATCCCGATGATGTTTACAAATATACGGGCAAAGGCAATACCGTCGCTGTTATTACCAATGGTACCGCTATTTTAGGGTTAGGTAATCTAGGTGGTATGGCTGCTAAGCCGGTAATGGAAGGCAAAGCATTATTATTTAAGCGATTTGCCGGTATTAATTCATTTGATATCGAAGTTAAACATAAGACAGTTGAAGACTTTATAAATACGGTCGCCAATATCGCTGACAGTTTTGGTGGTATTAACTTAGAAGATATTAAAGCACCAGAGTGTTTTGCTATTGAAAAGGCACTTATTGAACGTTGTAAAATACCGGTATTCCATGATGATCAACATGGTACCGCTATTGTTACTGCTGCTGGGATGATCAATGCCTTGGAAATCCAAGGTAAAAGTATTAAAGATGCCAACATTATTTGTCTTGGCGCAGGCGCAGCAGCAATTGCTTGTATGGAACTATTAATCAAATGTGGCGCTCAGCGCGAAAAAATCTACATGCTTGATACTAAAGGTGTGATTCATACCCGACGTGATGATCTTAACGAATATAAGCGGATGTTTGCTAATAATACGGATAAACGTACCCTTGAAGATGTTATCGATGGTGCAGATGTATTTGTCGGTGTTTCTGGACCCAATTTGCTTTCTGTTGAGCATGTAAAATTAATGGCGCCAAATCCAATTATCTTTGCTTGTTCAAACCCAGACCCTGAAATAAAACCTTCATTAGCACTTGCTGTTCGTGATGATCTTATTATTGCTACCGGTCGCTCTGATTACCCTAACCAAGTCAATAATGTGTTATGTTTTCCTTTTATTTTTCGTGGCGCTTTAGATGTTCGCGCTAGAACGATTAACGATGAGATGAAAATTGCTGCTGTTCATGCTATTCGTGAATTAGCAAAGGAACCGGTTTCACAAGAAGTGTTAGATGCTAGTGGTGAGAAAAGTTTGACCTTTGGTAAGGAGTATATTATTCCTAAGCCAATGGATCCTCGTTTGTGTGGTCGAGTAGCGCTTGCCGTTGCTAAAGCGGCGGTTGAATCTGGAGTGGCAGCCCTAGAATTACCTGAAAACTATATGGCATAATCAGTAGTATTTATTAACAACGCTGTAAAAGGAGAGCTCGACTCTCCTTTTTATATTTATGACAAATAGTATGTTATGGTCCAGTGACTGTATCTACGCAGGAAGTAGGGAGTAGAAAGTAGGGTAACGCAGCAGCAGTTACCGAGATGGTAAAGAGTAGGTTATTAAGGGTAATTGGTCATGGTGACTCCAAGGCATCGATGTATTAGCTGCATTATTACTCTTGTACGTCATCTATGTTCCTGACAAATCATTAATACTTGCACCTCTTAAGGCAATGTCACCGATTTCAAAGCGTGACAATATTGAGTAGAACGAATAACAATGAAAACTCCAACGAAAGCCGCTTTACTCTCAGCACTTGTTTACCCGGGTATTGGCCAACTAATTTGTCACGCTTATCGACGGGCTACGTTATTTATTTTAAGTTTTTCTGTGACGGCATATTTGTATATTGAAGAAGTGATGAGGCAATATCAGCCACTTATCAATAAAGTTAAATCAGGTGAAGTTGCGCTAAATAGCCAAGCACTGATCGCTGAGATGGCAAGAAATCCCATTATTGTTGACCCTATCCTAGTGAGTACATTAACTTATATGCTATTAACTTGCTGGGTACTGGCGATTGTAGATGCTTATCGTACGGGCATAAAAAAAGACGCCGGAGCGTCTTTTTGAGTAAGTGCATTAAAACCCTTAGCTACTCGTCTTCAATTTCAAATTGACTGAAGTCGGTAATACCTTTTGCTATTAACGCTTCGCGCACACTTTTAGGTAACATCTCTGTATTGTCTTTTGTTAAATCGCCATCATCAGGAAGAGGCTGTCCGGTAAAAGCATGCAGAAAAGCTTCACATAACAATTCGCTGTTAGTTGCATGGCGTAAGTTGTTAACTTGCCGACGAGTACGTTCATCCGTTAACACTTTCAGTACCCGCAACGGGATTGAGACCGTAATTTTCTTAACTTGCTCACTTTTTTTACCATGTTCGGCGTATGGTTTTATATAATCGCCATTCCACTTTGCCATTTAATTACCTTTGTTTAGCTAAATTACTTTTTATAAGTTAGATTTTACTGGTTGTTGGCGTTGAGTCAATAACGAATGTGTAGAAGTTTAGAAGTCTAAAGTTCTTGACCGACAAAAGTAAAGTGTTTAGAGTTATAGACGTCCAAACATCTATTTGATTTTACTGCCCGATTGGAGCAAAAAATGACAAGCAAAAAACCAGCAACATTAGCTGTTAGAGCCGGCATTAATAGTGATGAACATCACGGTGCGGTTGTTCCTGCCATTCATTTATCGAGTACTTATGCTTTAAAAGGCTTCAACAATAAGCGCCAATTTGATTATTCCCGAACAGGCAACCCAACTCGAAGCACGTTTGCACAAGCTATCGCTGATTTAGAGCAGGGTGCTGTTGGCATTGTTACTAGCACAGGAATGTCAGCGGTGCACTTAATCTGTCAGTTACTGACAACAAAAGATACGGTTGTTATTCCACATGATTGCTATGGTGGAAGTTATCGCTTGTTTACCCACCTAGCAAAACGTGGCTTATTTAATGTGCTTGTTGTTGATCAAAACGATGATCTAGCTTTAGCGCAAGCGCTTGAACAAAAGCCAAGATTAGTTTTGATTGAGTCACCCAGTAATCCATTATTACGGTTGGTTGATATAAAAAAGGTTACTCAAGCCAGTCATGCTGTTGGTGCTTTAGTGGCAGTAGATAATACGTTTCTTTCTCCCTTGTTACAGCAACCGCTATTATTAGGTGCTGATATTGTTTTTCACTCGACAACTAAATATATTAATGGTCATAGTGATGTTGTGGGTGGAGTGTTAGTAACAAAAGAAAAAGAACTGGGTGAAGAGCTAGCGTGGTGGGCAAATTGTATTGGTATTACGGGTTCACCTTTCGACAGTTATCTGGCATTACGTGGCTTAAAAACCTTACCGCTGCGTATGAAACAGCATCAAGAAAATGCTAATGCTGTTGCAAAATACTTAGAAAATCATCGAGCAATTAACGCGGTATACTTTCCTGGTTTAAAAAATCACCCGGGACACGAAATTGCTAAGCGTCAGCAAAAAGATTTTGGCGCTATGATGAGTTTCGAAATAAAAGGCGGTGTTGAAGCGGTTAAAGTACTGTTTGACAACTTATCACTCTTTACCTTGGCACAGTCATTAGGTGGCGTTGAAAGTTTAATCAGTCATCCATCAACGATGACCCATGCAGGTATGGAAATTGAAGCACAAATTGCAGCAGGTATCACTCAATCTTTAATCCGAATTTCTGTCGGTATTGAAGATGTTAGTGATATTATTAATGACTTAGAACAAGCTTTATCGGCAAGCCAAATTTAAAGTTATAGACTATTTTTAGTAGAAAAATTAACGAGTGAAAATGACACAGTCAAATACAGTAGAACAATTATCATCAGGGAAAAATCAACTGGCGAAGCATGCTATTCATGTACATAAATTTGGTGGCAGCAGCTTAGCAACTACCCAATGTATTGAACGTGTGGTTGATATTATTCGTCAAAACTGTCAACTAAATGATTTAGTTGTTGTTTCGGCAAATGGAAACACGACGGATGACTTATTCAATATTTATAAACTCGCACTTGAAAAAAGTGACGAGCTGTTTTTGGCTATTGAAACACTAGAGAAATCACAAAGCACATTAATTGGTGAGTTATTGAACCCTAGCAGTGCAGCAGACCTTATCAAGGTTTTGTCTGATGATATAACACAGTTAACGGCTTGGTTATCTGACCAGCCAAGCCAGCACCATGCTGATATGCTGGCATTTGGAGAACTGTGGTCGGCGCGTTTATTATCGGCGGTGTTAAGTGAAAAAGTTTGTCCAAGTTATGCTATTGATGCGCGTGACTTTCTGGTTATCAATAATGATAAAGACTGTGCAGTCGACAATCAGCAAAGTAGTCAAAATTTTCAGCAGAAGTTACAAAAAGGAAAGTTGGCGGTTATTACTGGCTATATCACTAAAAATTCTCAAGGTGAAACCTGTACCTTAGGCCGAAATGGTAGTGACTATTCAGCAACAATTATTGCATCACTGTCGGGCGCGCTGAATGTTACCCTATGGACTGATGTTGATGGCATATATAGTGCCGATCCTCGTATTGTGCCACTTGCCCGTAAATTACATCGCTTACCTAATGGTGTCGCGAAAGAATTGGGGCGCTTAGGTAACCCGGTTTTGCATGCAAAAACCTTACAGCCGCTTACTAACCACAGCACACACCTTCATGTAGCAAGTAGCTTTGATCCTGAAATTTCTGGTACAGAGATAGGAAAATTTGGTCAAATTGCTAAACAGGAATTGTCGGTCACCTCGCTTAACGATCTGTTACTGGTAAAATCGACCAGTTTAGCCGGTTCGTTTGGTGAACAAGCCAGTAATGAGTTTTCTGCGATATGTAGTGATGTTCAGCAAGGTTTTATGGTTATCCACCAAACGCAACAAAAATTAGTCAGTCAGTGGCTGGCAAGTCATGATACCGAAGTGTCATTTACACCAGTGTCTATTATAGCGATTGTTGGTCATAGTGTGGTAAATCAAGGTAATATCCAAGCGCGCTTTAAACGTGCCCTCAAGCATACTCATGTACTGCATGTGGTGAACTCGTTAAGTGAGCATAGTATTATTGCCATTCTTCAGCAGAGTTGTACCGGTGAGTTACTTAATAATGTTCATTATGATATGACTAAAGACGCTCGACACATAGGTGTTGTTGTTTCAGGGCTTGGTAATATAGGTCAACGATTTTTAGACTTGTTACCCGCGCAACTCAATAGAGTCTCTGTGTTAGAGAACGTTCATTTAGTCGGTTTAGTCACCTCTAAAAAAGCATTGCTTAATACCGATGGTATCGATGTTAATCAAGCAATGTCGCTCTATGAAAGAGATGCTACACCTTGTGATAATACCTTATTGATGTCGTGGTTAACGAACCATCCTTACGACGAATTAATTGTTGTCGATATCACCCCTAGCGAACATTTTAGTGATTTATACAGTGAGTTCTTTAAAGAAGGTATTCATGTTATTGGTGCCAATAAATGGGCGGCTTCTGCGAGTACCGTTCGTTATAATGACTTAGTATTAACCGCGGCTGAAAATAAAAGCTTATGGTTAGGAAGTACTACTGTTGGCGCTGGGTTGCCAGTTAATTTTGCCATTAACGATTTATTGAAAAGTGGCGATAAGATAACAGAAATATCAGGAATTTTTTCAGGCACGCTTTCTTGGCTATTTGAAACTTACGACGCCAGTGTACCGTTTTCAACCTTATTAATGGACGCCTTATCACAAGGGATCACTGAACCCGATCCACGAGAAGATCTTTCTGGGCGGGATGTACAACGAAAATTACTGATCTTAGCGCGTATGGCAGGTTTTGAATTATCACTTGATGATATTCAATGCGAAAATTTAGTGCCAGAATCCTTACAAGGGTTGTCAACGGCAGAATTTTTAGCAAAGTCAGCAGACTTGGACAGTTACTTTGCTGAACAACTCACTACCGCATCTAAACAGCAAGCCTGTATTCGTTATATTGCAAAATTCTGTGTCAACGAACAAGGCCAATTGAGCGCTAAGGTTTATCTTGCGACGCTTGCTAAGAATGATCCCTTTGCCTCTTTAACTCCGGGTGATAATATCTTTTTAATTAAGAGCCATTGGTATCAAGATAACCCCCTTATTATTCGTGGACCCGGCGCGGGTCGTGATGTTACCGCGGGTGGCCTACATTCAGACTTAGTGAGTATTTGCCAGCAACTGGCCGGTAAAAAACACCAAGTTAAAATCAAAGGTCTAAGTTAAATGAGCATAATCTAGCTGTCATCATTATTACTGCACTAAGGCATTAATACGCTAAATGAGAAAAAGCACGACCGGTAGGTTGTGCTTTTTCTCAATCAATACTAATAAACACTTGTCTGTTATCGCATTATTAACTAGCCTTTAGATAATTAAAAAAATTAGCTACTTAGCACAGGCACCAAGTTGTATTTACATGGAAAATAAAACCTATAGCGACAGCTATTTTACCAGCCAAGTAAAAAGTCTTTTAAGCAGAATTTATGGCCACAGCCAATTAAATGATTCCGTTCTTGAGCGTGCGATTGAGTACTATGAAAAACAATCTTTTATTGAGCATAAGTTAGATGAGCTCAAGCAAAATATTGAAAAAGTTAGTAGGCAAACAGCCACGGATAAAGCTAAAACTTTACGGGTAAGACTCGAACGTGAACAACGCAATTATTACGAGGAATTACGCTTTGAACGCAATGAGCGTCATCAACATCTCTATAAACTCTCTAAAGAGATCATCAAGTTGTCTGAGGGTGATTGCTTTGAAGACAGTAATCGTAAATCTAGCCAGCTTTTAGGTACCATACAATTAGTGAGTCCCACCCAGGGGCATAAAATTGCTTTAACCAACGAGCAACATAAACCGCTTTATAAAAGTGTGTTATGTTTGCGTTTATTTGACCGACTATGCATGGATCATCATATTGTTGAGCCTTATATCAAGATTGCTTTGGGGGATATCAACGCAGAGCAATATCAAATGTTGGCTGAAGATAACCCCAAGGCCTATCAAGCCTTTGTAGAAAAAGTAAAAATTCCACTGGTCATGGCGGCGCTATTACAAGATATCGGTAATAACCACCCCGAGTCGCTAGCCATTTTACGTGGTGCAGATTATCAAAAAGATCCCCATCGAACTCTACCTATTGAGGAGCGAAAAGCACTCTTACAAATAAATTATCGGGAAACGGTTAAGTATCTTATTGATGGTATTGGCGCCGGTATATATATTGGTAATTCAAAGAAAGATCGCGACGAGTACAATGTAATTGAGCATAAAAAACTATTGTTCATTAAGCATTTACTCAAAAGTGCCGTCAACCCAAAAAAGGGTATTGGCAACCTTCTTAAAGTACCACAAATATACAGTTCTATTATCTTGTCGACAAAAGATAGCTATAACTACAAATTATTACCGAAAGTTTATCATGTTCTTAATCAAAACGCGGAGCGGGGAGCTTGTTGTCAAGTAGTGGTTAATGCACTGACAAAAATTACTGGCCATTTTCCACAAGGTTATGGTGTTACCTATGTTCCGTATGAACAAGATATTAATGACCGCTATGAATATGCTGTCGTTAGCCAGCTTTATCCTGAGAATGCTGATTATCCTATTTGCCGAACGGTAACGCGCAACTTAGCTTTCATAAGTCATGGACAAGAGATAGTCATTAAAAAATCTGCTAATTTATATTTTACTGAAACAGCTAAAAGTTTCTCTACTATCAGTAAAGAGCGCCTCCATGAAATATTAGATTTGTTAGTGTCAAATTCTCATGAGCGTAAACAACTAGATCTACTTCCTCGCTGTTGGCAGCCAGGAGAATTTTTTTCAGTCAATATTAATCAAAAGCTGTGGAACAAAGCTAAATAACGTTACAGTCTTTGCTTTCACAACTCCATAATGAAAACACTGACTCTGTTGTTGTTACCAAAGAGGGGTATTTACAGTAAATATTAATCAAAAACTGTCAAATAAGGCTAAATAACCATAATGCTTTTTCATTGTCTGTTAAAGTTCAGGTAAAATGGCCTTTATTACTTTGCATAACTTTGGAATATCTCGTGAGCGATCAAGAAAAAAGACTGAATAAATTTATCAGTGAATCAGGTTACTGCTCGCGCCGAGCTGCTGATAAGTTGATTGAAGAAAGTCGAGTTACGATCAATGGTAAAAGCCCTGAGTTAGGTACTAAAGTACAAGCGGGTGATGTGGTTTTTGTTGATGGTAAACAAATTGGTGCTATGCCGGCTAATAAATCTGACCGGGTTTACATTGCTTATAACAAGCCAGTGGGTATTACCTGTACGACCGAGCTACATGTTAGAGGTAATATTATTGATGCTATTGGTCACAAAGAAAGGATCTTTCCGATAGGGCGCTTAGATAAGCCTTCAGAAGGATTAATTTTCTTGACCAGTGATGGTGATATCGTTAATAAAATTTTGCGCGCTGAAAATGCCCATGACAAAGAATATATTGTCACGGTTGATAAACCCATCAGTGAGCGCTTTATCCAACGGATGTCAAAAGGTGTACCTATACTGGGTACCATCACTAAACCCTGTCTTGTTAAAGTAGAAAGTAAATTTGTTTTTCGTATTATCTTAACGCAAGGTTTAAATCGTCAAATTCGCCGGATGTGTGAATATTTAGATTACGAAGTTTTACAGCTGAAACGTTCGCGTATTATGAGTGTCGAGTTGGGTGATTTACGACCAGGACAATGGCGAGATTTAACCACAGCGGAAATGGTTGAAATTAATGCAGCGGTAGCCACGTCGACGAAAACAGCTTTACCAAAAGAAATCGATGAATCGGGTGATCCATGGGCAACCGTTATTGCAGTAACAGACATAGAAAATGATGTTAAAAAATAAAGCTTAGTCATACTAAACGTTAATTACGTTTGGTTTTTAAGACAATAAAAAAGGACGCCTAAGCGTCCTTTTTTTGTTTTCTTACTTTAATGCTTACTATTTTCTAGCGGCATCTTTAGCTGCTTTAGCTGCTTTAACTTCAGCGATAACAACTTCTGCTACGTTGTTAGGACAAGGCATGTAATGAGAGAATTCCATTGAGAATTGACCACGACCTGATGTCATTGTACGTAATGTTCCGATGTAACCGAACATTTCTGAAAGAGGTACGTCAGCTTTAATACGAACACCAGAAACACCTGCGTCTTGACCTGCGATCATGCCACGACGACGGTTTAAATCACCAATAACATCACCAACGTGATCATCAGGCGTAAACACATCAACTTTCATGATAGGTTCGATTAACTGAGCACCAGCTTTTGGAATTGACTGACGGAAAGCACCACGAGCAGCGAGTTCAAAGGCAACAGCAGATGAATCGACCGCGTGGAAACCACCATCGTATAATTCAATTTCAACGTCAAGTACAGGGAAACCAGCAAGAACACCAGTATCCATCATGCCTTTAAAGCCTTTCTCGATTGCTGGGAAGAATTCCTTAGGAACGTTACCACCAACAACAACAGAGCTGAATACGAAACCAGAACCAGGTTCGCCGGGCTTAATACGGTAATCAATTTTACCGAACTGACCAGAACCACCAGATTGTTTCTTATGTGTGTAAGAATCTTCAATTGCGGTAGTGATTGTTTCACGGTACGCAACTTGTGGCTTACCAACTTCTAATTCAACACCGTAGCTACGTTTTAAGATATCTACTTTGATATCTAAGTGAAGCTCACCCATACCAGATAAAATTGTTTCACCTGAATCAATATCAGTTTCAACCATAAACGTTGGATCTTCTGCAACCATTTTACCGATAGCTAGACCCATTTTCTCAGTTGAACCTTTATCTTTTGGTGTTACAGAGATTGAAATTACTGGCTTAGGAAATACCATAGCTTCTAGAACGATAGGGTGTTTAGGATCACATAATGTGTGACCTGTCTGAACATTACCTTTCATTCCAACAATCGCGATGATATCACCAGCTTGTGCTGAAGTAAGTTCGTTACGGTCATCAGCTTGCATTTCACACATACGTCCAACACGCTCAGTTTTTCCTGTAGCAGCGTTAAGAATGGTATCGCCTTTCTTCAATGTACCTGAATAGATACGTACGAAAGTTAATGTACCAAAACGGTCATCAGTGATTTTGAATGCTAACGCTTTGAATGTTTCTTCTGCAGAAACGATTGCGAATTCGCCATTAGGCGTACCTTCTTCATCAGTAAGTGGTTGAGGATTAACATCTGTAGGCGAAGGCAAGTAATCAACAACAGCATCAAGAATTAATTGAATACCTTTGTTTTTAAATGCAGATGCACCGTAAGTTGGGAAGAAAGTCATATCACGAGTACCAGCACGGATACACGCTTTGATTTGTTCTACAGTAGGAACCATTTCCCCTTCTAAGAACTCCATCAACATATCTTCATCAACTTCTAAAGCTGTTTCGATTAACTGTATACGGTACTCAGCAGCTTTTTCTACCATATCCGCTGGAATATCAGTAATTTCAAAGTTTTCTGGAAGACCTGTGTCATCCCAGATGTAAGCTTTTTCGCTAAGAAGGTCAACAACACCAACAAAGTCATCTTCTTCGCCAATTGGCAAAGTCATAATAAGTGGCGTAGCACCTAAAACGTTTTTAACTTGCTTACAAACACGGTAGAAATCAGCGCCTAAACGGTCAAGTTTGTTGATCATGATAATACGAGCAACTTTTGAGTCGTTCGCGTAACGCCAGTTAGTTTCTGATTGTGGTTCAACACCACCAGAACCACAGAATACGCCGATACCACCATCAAGTACTTTAAGTGAACGGTAAACTTCAACAGTGAAATCAACGTGACCAGGAGTATCGATGACATTGAAACGGTGATCGTTCCAAAAACAGCTTACCGCAGCAGACTGTATGGTAATACCGCGCTCAGCTTCTTGTTCCATGAAGTCAGTGGTAGATTCACCATCATGTACTTCACCAGTTTTATGGATCTGACCGGTTAATTTAAGGATACGTTCAGTTGTTGTGGTTTTACCAGCATCAACGTGAGCGAAGATACCAATATTTCTATATTTAGATAAATCTGCCATTACTTTACTCTATTTAAGTCGCTACTAAAAAAGCGGAATTGTTGAAAATTTGCGCGCGAGTATACCATGGTTAACGTGAATCTACATAAAAAAATATAAATTATTTAAGATAAACAATAAAAGAATGAAGGTGGTTTATTAACGTTATTACTTATATTTAATGGTATAAATTAAGAAAAATATCGAGTTGTGTTGCGACGATATAATAAGCTCAGTTGTTATATAAGTATCAGTATTAATTTTTAAGGAGATAAAGTTGGAACAAAGGAATGCTGAATTAATAAATGAAATAATTAAAGGGATGGTAAAAGGTGACCCGAATGCGTTTGAAAAATGTTATCAATTATACTCTCCAGCTATTTATACGGCAATTTTTAAAATTTGCCAAAATCGCGAAACAGCTTGTGATCTGTTACACGATACCTTTATAGACGCTTTTGAAAATATAGCGCAGTTTGATACCGATAATAACTTTATCCCTTGGTTAAAGCGCATTGCCTTTAATAACAGTTTTAATCATCTTAAAAAACAAAAAAATACTTTAAAGCTATTCGATCAGATAGCAAATACTGAAAAAGCACAGCCTAAACCTATGACAAGTATGGCAGGGGATAAAGATTTATTAACTAAGTTATTAACAAATATTCCTGAGAGGCAACGATTAATATTATGGCTATTTATTGTTGAGCAATACAGTCACGATGAAATTGCTTTATTAGTGAATCAATCGGCAAGCTATTCTAAATCGATAGTATCGCGCTGTTTAAAAGCATTACGCAATGATGTTGAGGAGAATAAAGATGCATATATGTGAAAACCGTTTAGGGAAAAATCTTAATGATATAGAGCGCGTGCACATAGCGCAGTGTCAAGAGTGCGCATATCAACACCAATTAATGACAGATCTTAACAATAATGTGAATACCATGGAGTTAATTGAGCCACCAGTGGCAGTTTGGGAAAAGTTAGCTCGCTCTTCTGTTGTTAAACGTAAAAAAAGAGTGCGTAAGTGGGTCTTTTTCGCTGCTGTAGCGGCCTCAACCAGTTTCATCAGCTTTACTTGGTTGATGTTTAACAATTACCAATTGCAAAATCAGTTAGAACTAGTGTTACAAGTGAATCAATCCTTAGAATTGCAATTAACTTTAAATAAAATGCCTACCTTCAAACAAGCACAGTTAATCACCCTGGTAAGGGAAATAGAATATCGATTACACGGGGCAACAACCGTTGAAAAATTAGCCCTATTAAAAGAGCGCCAACAACTCGTCAGTAAAATAGTTAACTTGCAAAAAGGAAATAGCAATGTATACAGTATTTAATAAAATGGTTTCACTGAGCTTATATGTCGCTCTATCTATACTTATAACAAATAAAGTGTTTGCCACTGAATGTGGAGCGATCCATTTTTCTAATGAAGTTATCAACGACCAACAATATGTTGTTGTTGTTAGAGCAGACAATGGTGTAAGTGTCATGGACCTAGGAAAATATCGAGATATTGTCGAAGGTGAGTACCGATATATTTTAGCGGCAGGCGATCATAACCTTATATTGGACATCTGGTTAAAAAAAGACTTTAGCAGAATGTATCGCACTTGGAAAAGAGTGATTGCTTTTCACCCCGATGCTGTTAAACCTGAGCCTACACTAACTAGGCTAATAAAAGTTTCAGTAACTACAGACCAATTTCTTCAGTTTTCACTTTCAGGGCCTAGAGTAAATGCTAATTTTGAATTAACTAACGAATCGTCTGAAAAGTGTAATCCAAGCAACTTAATGCCAAGTCAGCTGTTTTTAGACGATGAAACAATTGCTAATAACCCAGAATTACCCGAAGTATTAGAATATCGATTGGCTAGATTGATGGCCGATATCGCTGACGATACTTTAAAACATGACAATCAAGTTAAAGTTGCCGTTATTGCCAATATAGCTCCGTTAGAAGTTGATACCGATTTTGGCATTGTTTTAGATGATGACAATACACGTATTAAACTATTAGCTGTATTACCTAACTCCTTAGCGGATGCTTTAGGATTAGTAAGCAGTGATATTATTATTGCTATGGGCGGTAAGCCGGTTGATTTAAAAGGGACGTCTGCCGAAGATATCGTACTTTCATACCTGTATTCGGTCAAACACAATGATGCATTAACAATGGTGGTGAAAAGAAATGATGAATCAATCCAATTAAGTCATCAATACTTACCTTTGGCTTTTCCAGAAGCGAGTTATCAAATCTATAATCAACGTAAAGAAGGCAAAGTTTTGATAAAAAAAGGGATGTTAATAAATGGTTATGCTTTACCAGCCGCCTTAGATTATCAATATAAACAATTAAGGTTAGCAATAAACGATTACATTCAAGGAATAAAAACGAGTGATGGTGTGATAACGCTCGTTAGAGCAGCATCTTTTGACAAAAGTTTTGGCATTGATGTTTTAATCCCGACTAACAAAAAAGGAGGGATTGAGATTCTTGCTATAGAACCGTATAGCCCCGCAGCTAAGTTAGGACTAAGAAAGAGTGATGTACTGTTGGCGATCAATAACCAGCCACTGACTAACATGAAGATAGAGGAACTGGGCAGTCTTCTGACCAGCTTAACCGTTGGTGAAAACTATTCAATTAAGGTTAGTAGAAGTCGGCAAGTAACAGTGTTAAATGATAATTATCAGCCAAGAGCGTTTCCTGCATTCACCCTAGATATAACACTTATTTCACCGCAAAGTATTGAGGTTAAACTCGATTTTATGTATTCCATGAATAGATACTCCTTATCATTAGAGAATGCTACGTTAATAAGATCTAGTACAGAAAACAGGGACGGGTTCTATATTAGAAATCTAGGAGGGACAATTCCATTAAAAACATTAAGCGACAAAAAATCGCAAAAAAAAGGCTATACAGACTTGCAAGGGAAGACACATGACCATTGATAGATAAGTAGTAAAAGCCAATGTAAACCTACACCTCCAAAGGTAGACGATGTGTTGGTCAACGGTATGTCATCAAGTTACGTTTTTGAATAAACGTAACTTTTATCAATTAGCACTTACATAATGGGTATTCAATGTAGGTGTATGTTATATGAATAGCAAAAAGGACAGAGCAATAAATACACTAGTTAATAAAATAACTTGGTTGATTTTAGGTATTAGCCTATCCCTGTTTATTTCAAATGAAGTAACGGCTAATGAATGTGCAGCTATTCACTTTTCTCAAGAAAACATTGAAAATAATGAATATGTTGTGGTTAAAGGCGATAATGGCATTGGTGTTCCACTCGATTTATTCAACTATCGAGATATAAAAGAGGGCAATTACTCGCATATGCCTTCTGAAGGTAACCATCATTTATTTTTGAAGTTGCACTTTTATCACCTGACCACATTATCTGAAAATAAAGTAGATATACTAAAGCAAAGAGTTAGGCATAGTTTTCAAGGAAATTTACCGGAACGAATGACTCTGCCAGTAAAAGGGAGTAATGCTGTTGCTAGAAGCACACTCGGATATTAAATTTTTAAAATACTTGTCCCTACTATATCCATTAAATGGTTATAACAGCATTCGCAAAAATAATTGCGACCTTTTCCTATACAGTACTAAATTGTTATACCTAACCTGAGAACTAGATAATGATTGGTTTTGCCATACAGCCGTTGCCAATTATTGTCTTTGAATACACGTTAGTAAAAATAATTGCGACCTTTTATATGACTAAATTGTTATACCTATTAATAAGTGAATGAAAGGATATGTTTTGCAGAAATGGAATGAAAATCTAGTAGATAAAATGAAAGAAGGAGAGCAAGGTGCATTCGAGCAATGCTACCGGTTACTCTCTCCTATTATCTTTACTGCAATTCTTAAGATTTGTAAAAACCGCCATGATGCTAATGATCTATTACAAGATACCTTTGTAGATGCTTTTGACAATTTAGCTTCTTTTCATCAACAGGTACCTTTTATTGCTTGGCTAAAAAGAATAGCCTTTAATAATACGTTTAATTTTTTAAAAAAAATTAAACGCTTAACAATTGGCACTGACCATATACCCGAGGCGGTGTCTTTGGAAAATAGTATTGAAAGCGACTATGAGAGCCGCAATTTATTACTTTACTTGTTCGAGCGATTGTCCGAAATGGAGTGTTTGATTATGTGGCTATATATAGCAGAGCAATATAAGCATAGTGAAATCGCGGAAGTTATTGGAAAAACGCCAAGTTATTCAAAATCAGTTGTCTGTCGATGTTTACAAAAGTTAAGGGCGAATGCAGAGGTAAAAAAGTATGCTAATTAGCAAAATAAATGGTGATGACTTAACTGAGCAAACGCGTCAGCTTGATTCATATTTAACCCTTGATTCGGTACGTAAAGAAATAACTGCATTGCAACAGTCGGCAGATGAAATAGCGCTAGAAACACCCGATGAACTCAATTGGCAGAAAATTAATCATCGTTTAGCCGCTTCAACTCATCGTACAAGGGGGCAGAGTAAATCTATAAATATATTTACAGAGAAAAAACCGTTACTCGCTATGGCTGCGTCGCTGTCATTTTTATTTATAGGTGGTTTGAGTTGGTATAACTATCAATTACAACAACAGTTAGTTATGGCATTAAAAACTAACCAAAGCATGGAATTACAACTCGCTGAATATAGCCAGCTACAAGTAAATCAATACTATCTATTGCAAGAAATCTCTGCGGTGGAAGCCAAGCTGCTTAAC
Organism: Colwellia sp. MB3u-55; assembly: GCF_014076785.1. Taxonomy (NCBI): domain Bacteria; kingdom Pseudomonadati; phylum Pseudomonadota; class Gammaproteobacteria; order Alteromonadales; family Colwelliaceae; genus Colwellia; species Colwellia sp. MB3u-55. The sequence continues at coordinate 34,701 of NZ_JACGUS010000114.1, read as the reverse complement.
GAACCATCTTTGAAAGTTAAGGTAGCGATATTAAAACACAGGAGCGCATTAATGCAACAAGTGCTCGAGTATCAACAAGGAGGTAACGATGAGTTTAGTATTTAAGGCCTTATTCACTAATAAGTATAGTGGTGTGTTATTAGTGCTGCTTTTATCAAAGCCCTTATTCGCCGCAACGCCACAAACGCATGAATGTGCAACGCTAGCGCTGACCGCTAATAATCAACAAAGCCAGGCGATAACCTACCAGCTGTTGTCACATAACAATAGTGCGATTGATAACAACGCCTATTTAGATAATAGCTACCAAGCCGTGTTTATCGCTCCAGGACAACATAGCTTAAAGGTGAGGGCTTGGCGGACAGCCGATTATCTCAGTTACCACAATGGTATTGATGTAAATAAACAGCAGGCATTGATTAAAAAAACTGTTGACCACCAGCTATTAATAACCGTGGTTGCCGACGCTAACTATCAACTGTTACCGATAAACGAAGAGGATGGAAGTGTACTCGTCTTAGAAAAAAATCTGCAAAATTGTCATCCAGACACTCGCAGCGTGTTAGTAGCTAAGCATCAGCCATTAACATCCCAGATGATAAATTCGGTCTCCTTACCCGGAGATCTTGAGATACGCTTATATAATTTAATGGGAAAGTTAGCGCTTGAGAACTCATCAAGTATTAAGGGTTCAGTAGCAACAAGTAATATAGTGCCGCTTAGATTAATGGGGAGTTTTGGTCTGACGTTTGACCAAGGTAATGATACCAACAATGACACACTGAAGGTATTAACCGTTCATCCTTTCTCCGTCGCCCATACCTTAAAATTAGCCAGTGGTGATGTGATTGTAAATCTAAACAATAAAAGTGACTTAACGGTAAAAGCTTCACCCAATCAGAAGTTTCAACACTATGTTAACCGTTTAGTTATTGGCGAGGATATAGAGATTACCGTTCGACGAGATAATAAAGAACGGCTATTAAAAGGTAATTACCAGCCAAAAATATTGCCTGAAAGCCACTATAAAATAAATGGTACTGCCATTGTAGATTCATTCGACGATAAGCAATGTGCATCGTTAAGTCGATACTTCACGGGGATAAAAGGCTATAAGATAATTAGCCATAATGGTCAGTCACTGAGTGAGCTTTATGGAAATTCAGCTCCAACAAGGTTAAGCCTGTCGCCAGGCGTTCATCGATTTCAAGCGGTATTTTCTCCTCGACCTACTCGTGCCATTAATAGTCAAATGGGGAGTACCCTTGATATTGCCCCAAGAATATCGGGCGGGAGCCGAGCGGGTGAAGCGGGTATTAAAACCTTAATCCGTACAAGAGCAGGTTCGATTAATGGTTGGTTTGGTAATCCTACTGATCGTAATTCAGCCAGAACCAATGGTACGATAGTCGACGATTATATCATTGAGCCAATGGTGGGGCGGCCATTACTGAATGTTACCCTAAATGTTGAACAGGCTAAGCAATATAAATTAACGCTAGCACAGGAATCTACTGAGTCTAGACAGTCGATTTATGAAATTACGTCAACAGCTACGTTAAGTGAAATAGATTGTGCTGAAACTGTCTTATCGGCAATTTTATCGCCGCCATTAACAACGCAGTCCTTAATAAATAGTCAGACCTTAACGCCTTCACTTCAGTACGAGTTAGATCAATTGTTGTTGGAAGTGGCCTCTTATTATCAGGTCAGTGGTATTAACACCGGTATTGTTGATATTTACCGCGAGAAAAAGCTCGATAATAAGTATGGCCTTATTGGTAAGATGACTGATTATCGAGCAGGTTATGCCTTGTTAGTTAAACAAGTCAGTAGTAATAGCATGGCAAGTCGGGCAGGTTTGTTGGCGGGAGATAAAATATTGGCTTTAAACAACACCATTTTTATTGATAACAAGCCAAGTGAATTTTTAGCCGGTATAGCAAAGTTAAAAGCGGATGAAGTCTATACATTACTTATTTTAAGAGAAAATGAACAACGTGAGTTCGTTGCGGTTTACCAAGAAAAAGATCTTCCTGCTTTCTTCTTGTCAGTAGATATGACCTCTGTAGCACAAGCCCAACAGGCTTTGGATCGGATAAACAGTTCAAACTAAGCTGATAATAGGGATAGCCATTTGTACTAAAAAGCAGATAACCTATATTAACAATCAATAACGGAGACAACTGATGAATAAATTTACAATTATAACCGCGTTATCATTAATACTGGCTGGATGTAGCGCTTATCAAATCAAAGCCGATGTTGATGAAGGTAAATTTCGCTTTGTTAACTTTGAAAAAGAACGGGGTAAGCAATTTGAGTATATCCATCTTATGTGTCTGTATAAAAGGCCAATTGAATGGAATCTACCTAAGCAGTATCAAGCAGGTAATCACCAATTATGGGTAAAAGCGCAAATTTACCAAAATGGCATGAGCATTCGTGAAAAGAATGCCTTCGTTAAATTTGACGTAACGTTAAAAGCAGGCCTGAGTTATAAATTGAACCGCTCTTTTGATGATGATAATAATATTTCCATTTGGATCGAAGAAGAACAGTCTAAAAATATTGTTTCAGAAATTATTATCACTGAACTCCTTAGACCCTTGCTTATTGAAAAATCATTGAGAACTGAGCAATGTGAGTCGGGATCAATTTAGTCTGATCGCCACCGCATCTGAGCTTTAGTGATAAAAAATATTTAGGCTTGATAAATATTATCAGTTATGTATAATATGCATCCGCACATCGCTCACGCTTTGTGCGGATTTTCACTTTAGCCTTTACGGTTAAGGTTTACAGCAGCTCCGATAGGGAGTTGAATGTTATTAGCGATACACCCCCCTTTTACATATAAAAGGTGATGGGATGTATTTTGTTGTTCTTTAAAAATGGGGATTTGATTAATGTCAAATCAAAGAATTCGCATTCGTTTGAAAGCGTTCGATCATCGTTTGATTGATCAATCAACAGCTGAAATCGTAGATACTGCAAAGCGCACTGGTGCTCAGGTTCGTGGTCCAATTCCACTTCCTACACGTAAAGAGCGTTTTACTATCTTGACTTCTCCACACGTTAACAAAGATGCGCGTGATCAGTATGAAATTCGTACTCACAAACGCATGATTGATATCGTAGAGCCAACTGAAAAGACTGTAGACGCATTAATGCGTTTAGATCTAGCAGCTGGCGTTGACGTTCAAATCAGCTTGGGTTAAGGGGTTTTAACAATGACTATTGGTCTAGTTGGACGTAAAGTAGGCATGACTCGTATCTTCACTGAAGATGGCGTTTCAACACCTGTAACCGTTCTAGAAGTTGAAGCCAACCGTATTTCTCAAGTGAAAACTTTAGAAACTGACGGTTACTCGGCGCTTCAAGTTACAACAGGTAGCCGTAAGGCTAGCCGTGTTACAAAACCAGCAGCTGGGCATTTCGCTAAAGCTGGCGTTCAAGCAGGCCGTGGCCTGTGGGAATTCCGCTTAAACGAAAATGAAGGCGAAGGTTTAGAATTGGGCGGTGAAATCACTGTTTCAATTTTTAATGACACTAAATTAGTAGACGTAACCGGTACATCTAAAGGTAAAGGCTTCCAAGGCGGTATTAAACGCTGGAACTTTACTATGCAAGATGCTACTCATGGTAACTCTGTCTCTCACCGTTCAAACGGTTCGTTAGGTCAGTGTCAAACACCAGGTCGCGTTTTCAAAGGCAAAAAAATGTCTGGTCACATGGGTTCTGTGCGCTGTACTACACAAAACCTTGAATTGGTTCGCGTTGACGCAGAACGTAACTTGCTCCTTATTAAAGGTGCGGTTCCGGGTGCTATCAACGGTAACGTAATCATCAAACCAGCTGTTAAAGCTTAGTCCAGGAGATTCGTGATGGAATTATCATTAAAAGACGCTGCAGGTGCTCTTGAAGTTTCTGAAGCAACTTTTGGACTTGAGTTTAACGAAGCATTAGTACATCAGGTAGTAGTTGCATATGCAGCTGGCGCTCGTCAAGGTACTCGTGCTCAAAAGACTCGTTCAGAAGTAAGTGGCGGTGGTGCAAAACCTTGGCGTCAAAAAGGTACTGGCCGTGCTCGTGCTGGTACTAGCCGTGGTCCAATTTGGCGTTCTGGTGGTGTAACATTCGCTGCTAAACCTCAAGACCACAGCCAGAAAGTAAACCGTAAAATGTACCGTGGTGCGATTAAAAGCATCCTATCTGAGCTTGTTCGTCAAGATCGCTTAGTAGTGGTAGAAAACTTTACTGTTGAAACACCAAAAACTAAAGAATTAGTAGCTAAACTAAACGGCTTGGAGTTAAAAGATGTATTAATCATCACTCCAGAAGTTGATGAGAACTTGTTCTTATCAGCACGCAACTTGTACAAAGTTGACGTTCGTGACGTAGACGGTATTGACCCAGTTAGCTTGGTTGGTTTCGAAAAAGTTTTGATGACTGCTACTGCAGTTAAACAACTTGAGGAGATGTTAGGATGATAAGCGAAGAACGTTTGTTAAAAGTGCTTTTAGCACCGAACATTTCTGAGAAAAGCACTATGGCATCTGAAGCAAACAACACTGTTGTTTTCAAAGTTGTTACTACTGCTACTAAAGCTGAAATCAAAGCTGCTGTTGAGAAACTTTTTGAAGTTTCAGTAGACGGTGTTCGCACATTAAATGTTAAAGGTAAAGTGAAACGTACTGGTGCTCGTTTTGGTCGCAGAAGCGACTGGAAAAAAGCATACGTTACTCTTGCTGAAGGCAGCGACATCGACTTCGTCGGCGCGGAATCATAGGAGTTTACGAAAATGGCTATAGTTAAATGTAAACCTACTTCTCCGGGTCGTCGCCACGTAGTTAAAGTGGTAAACACGGAGTTGCATAAAGGTAAGCCTTACGCACCATTACTAGACACTAAGTCTAAGTCTGGTGGTCGTAATAATAACGGTCGTATTACGGTTCGTCATATTGGTGGTGGTCACAAACAACATTACCGCATGATCGATTTTAAACGTAATAAAGATGGTATCCCTGCAAAAGTTGAACGTTTGGAATATGATCCAAACCGTTCTGCTAATATTGCACTAGTATTATATGCTGATGGTGAACGTCGTTACATCCTAGCCCCTAAAGGCTTAAGCGCTGGAGATACAGTCCAGTCAGGTGTTGACGCTCCAATCAAAGCTGGTAATACTATGGCTTTACGCAACACACCATTAGGTAGTGTTGTGCATGCAATCGAACTTAAACCAGGTAAAGGTGCTCAAATAGCACGTGCTGCTGGTACTTACGCTCAACTAGTTGCTAAAGACGGTGCATATGTCACTTTACGTCTTCGCTCTGGCGAAATGCGTAAAATTGAGTCTGACTGTCGTGCTACTTTAGGTGAAATCGGCAATTCTGAACACATGCTTCGCTCTTTGGGTAAAGCTGGTGCTTCAAGATGGCGCGGTGTTCGCCCAACTGTTCGTGGTGTTGCCATGAACCCAGTTGATCACCCACACGGTGGTGGTGAAGGCAAAACGTCTGGCGGTCGTCACCCGGTATCCCCTTGGGGCGTACCAACTAAGGGTTACAAGACTCGTTCAAACAAACGTACTGATAAATTTATCGTGCGTCGTCGTACTAAATAGTACATTTAATTAATACTCTGATTGTTTGAACTTGGTTTGCTTCGGTAAAGTTAAGTTCAACATGAAGGGTAAATAAAGAGGATTCACCATGCCACGTTCTCTCAAGAAAGGTCCATTTATAGACCTACACTTGCTGACGAAGGTAGAGAAAGCTCTGGAAAGCGGGAATAAAAAGCCAATTAAGACTTGGTCCCGTCGTTCAATGATCATCCCAACGATGATCGGATTGACCATAGCTGTCCATAATGGCCGTCAACACGTACCTGTATTTGTAACTGATGAAATGATCGGTCACAAATTAGGAGAATTTGCACCAACTCGTACTTATCGCGGTCATATCGCTGATAAGAAAGCGAAGAAATAGGGGAAATTGAATGGAAGCTATCGCTATACATAAATTTGCCCGCGGTTCTGCTCAGAAAGCACGTTTAGTTGTGGATCAAATCCGCGGCTTACATGTAGAGAAAGCACTTGAAATTTTAACTTTTAGCAACAAATCAGCTGCTGAATTAGTTAAAAAAGTACTTAACTCTGCAATTGCTAACGCTGAACATAACGAAGGTGCAGACATTGATGAACTTATCGTAAAAACTATTACAGTTGACGATGGTCCTACAATGAAACGTATTCGTCCTCGTGCAAAAGGCCGCGCGGATCGTATAATTAAGCGCACAAGTCACATTACTGTGATCGTGTCTGATTCTTAGGAGTATATTAGTATGGGTCAAAAAGTTCATCCTAACGGTATTCGCTTAGGTATCACGAAACCTTTCGCGTCTACGTGGTTTGCAAGTAACAAAGACTTCGCTGAAAATTTACGCGGTGACCATTTGGTTCGCGAATATTTGAAAGAGAAGCTTGTTCGTGCATCATTATCAAAAGTAGTTATTGAGCGTCCAGCTAAATCTATCCGCGTAACAATTCATACGGCTCGTCCGGGTGTTGTTATCGGTAAGAAAGGCGAAGATGTTGAGAAACTACGCTTAGCAGTTTCTAAAATTGCTGGTGTTCCTGCTCAAATCAACATTGCTGAAGTACGTAAGCCAGAAATGGATGCGCAGCTTGTTGCTGACAGTATTGCTAGTCAATTAGAACGTCGTGTGATGTTTCGTCGCGCTATGAAACGTGCTGTACAAAATGCTATGCGTCTAGGCGCAAAGGGTATTAAAGTACAAGTAAGTGGTCGTTTAGGCGGTGCAGATATTGCACGTGCTGAATGGTATCGTGAAGGTCGTGTACCACTACACACTTTACGTGCTGACATCGATTACGCTATTGCACGCGGTAACACAACTTATGGTGTTATTGGTATCAAAGTGTGGATCTTTAAAGGTGAAATCATTGGTAACATGCCTCTACAGGCAGAAGTACCAGCGGCTAAACCTAAAAGAAAAAACAACCGCAAGCCTAAGTAGGAGCTAAGTAATGTTACAACCAAAACGTACTAAATTCCGTAAGCAATTTAAAATGCGCAACCGTGGTCTTGCACACGTCGGTAGCTCAGTTAGCTTCGGTACTTTCGGTTTAAAATCAATGGAACGTGGTCGTATGACTGCGCGTCAGATTGAAGCGGCACGTCGAGCAATGACTCGTCACGTAAAGCGTCAAGGTAAAATCTGGATACGTGTATTCCCTGATAAGCCAATTACTAAAAAGCCTCTTGAGGTTCGTATGGGTAAAGGTAAAGGTTCAGTGGAATATTGGGTATGCCAAATTCTACCTGGCCGTGTTCTTTATGAAATGGAAGGTGTATCGGAAGAAATCGCACGCGAAGCATTTGCTTTAGCAGCGGCTAAACTTCCGTTCAAAACATCTTTCGTAACTAGAACGGTGATGTAATGAAAGCTAGTGAATTAAAAGATAAAAGCATTGAAGAGCTAAATACTGAAATGCTTGCATTATTACGCGAACAGTTTAACTATCGCATGCAAGCAAGCACAGGACAATTAGCACAAACTCATTTGCTAAGAACGGTACGTCGCAATATTGCACGTGTAAAGACTATCATAACTGAAAAGGCAGGTAAGTAATGAGCGAAGCTAAAATCCGCACACTACAAGGTCGTGTTGTCAGTGATAAAATGGATAAGTCTATCACTGTATTAATTGAACGTCGTGTTAAGCACCCTATTTACGGTAAGTACCTTACACGTTCAACTAAGTTGAAAGTGCATGATGAGACTAACCAATGTAATGCTGGTGATTTAGTAACAATTCGTGAAGTTGCACCAATTTCAAAGTCTAAAAACTGGACTTTAGTTGCTGTAATTACTAAAGCATAATTTACTTTTTGTAAATTTGTTTTAACGAACGTGTTAAATAAAAACCCTATCACAATGTGATAGGGTTTTTTTTTGCTTAAAATATTGCCGACAACTAATGGCTTGATGATGAGATGCCAGTGGTGTTAAAGGATATTTTACTAGGGTGAATGCTTAGCAATTGTTTATTTTTTAACTAAATAAGGTATCACTTTCATTTTGGTGGTGTTATAATCTCGCGCCCTCCAGATTCGTCTGACGTTTCTATGAGGGCAGTAGAAGGCAGTGACGGGTCAAATTTCTGGCCTTAAATTATATCTAAGTTTGTTTAGATAAATAGCGGAGTAAAACTCAATGATCCAAATGCAATCACAACTGAACGTAGCTGATAACAGCGGCGCTCGACGTGTACAGTGTATAAAGGTTCTTGGTGGTTCGCACCGTCGCTACGCGCGTATCGGTGATATCATTAAAATTGCAGTGAAGGAATCAAATCCTCGCGGCAAAGTTAAAAAAGGTGATGTTCTGACTGCGGTAGTTGTGCGCACTAAGAAAGGTGTTCGTCGTTCAGATGGTTCAACCATCCGTTTTGATGAAAACGCGGCTGTAATGTTAAATGCTAACTTACAACCAATTGGTACTCGTATTTTTGGTCCAGTGACGCGTGAACTTCGTAATGAAAAGTTCATGAAAATCGTTTCACTTGCACCTGAAGTACTATAAGGAGTCACGATAATGGCATCTAAGATTCGTCGTGATGATGAAGTTATTGTACTAGCTGGCAAAGACAAGGGTAAGACTGGTAAAGTCACTAAAGTTCTTGTTGATGACGGCAAAGTATTTGTAGAAGGCATAAACTTGATCAAGAAACACACTAAGCCTGTACCTCAGTTACAGCAGCCTGGTGGGATTATTGAAAAAGAAGCTTCTTTACAAGTTTCAAACGTAGCGATTGTTAACCCTAAAACGGGTAAAGCAGATCGTGTAGGCTTTAGAATTGAAGACGGCAAAAAAGTTCGTTTCTTCAAATCTAACAACGAACTAGTTTAATTATTGGAGTAAACGATGGCGAAACTGCATGATTTTTACAAAGATACTGTTGTAAACGACCTTCAGAAGAAGTTCGAATACAAAAGTGTCATGCAAGTCCCTCGGATTGAAAAGATCACCCTTAACATGGGTGTTGGTGAAGCTATTGCTGATAAAAAAGTATTAGACCATGCCACAAATGATCTTACTGCAATCTCAGGTCAAAAACCAGTTACGACTGTAGCACGCAAATCTGTTGCGGGCTTTAAGATTCGTGAAGGTTATCCTATTGGTACAAAAGTAACTCTACGTGGCGAACGTATGTGGGAATTTTTAGAGCGTTTAATTTCGATCTCTATTCCTCGTATCCGCGATTTCCGTGGCTTAAACCCTAAGTCATTCGATGGCCGTGGTAACTACAGCATGGGCGTACGTGAGCAAATAATCTTCCCTGAAATCGATTACGATAAAATCGATAAAATTCGTGGGATGGATATTACTATCACTACTAGCGCGAAGAATAATGAAGAAGGACACGCATTGTTGTCTGCCTTTAGCTTCCCGTTTAAGAACAAGGTGTAGAGTTATGGCTAAAACGTCAATGAAAGCTCGTGAAGCTAAAAGAACCAAATTAGTAGCACAGTACGCTGAAAAGCGTAGTGCATTAAAAGCAATCATCTCTAACGATAATTCTTCTGAAGAAGATCGTTGGGATGCTGTATTGAAACTTCAAAGTTTACCTCGTGATTCATCAAGTAGTCGTCAACGTAACCGTTGTAACATTACTGGTCGTCCTCATGGTTTCTTACGTAAATTCGGTTTAAGCCGAATCAAATTGCGTGAAGCAATGATGCGTGGTGAAGTTCCAGGTCTTAAGAAAGCTAGTTGGTAATTCACGGGAGTAAATTGTTATGATGACTGATCCTATCGCGGATATGTTTACACGCATTCGCAACGGTCAATCTGCAGCAAAAGTTGCAGTTACAATGCCATCTTCTAAAGTTAAAGTTGCTATCGCAAACTTGCTTAAAGAAGAAGGTTATGTATCAGAGTTTTCAGTATCAGGCGAAGTTAAGCCTGAGTTATCTGTAACTTTGAAATATTTTGAAGGTAAAGAAGTAATTGAAACGATCAAGCGTGTTTCACGTCCTGGTCTTCGTATATACAAAAGCTGTGATGAACTTCCTAAAGTTCTTGCAGGTATGGGTATTGCGATCGTATCTACTTCTAAAGGTCTGATGACTGATCGCGCTGCTCGCTCTGCGGGTATCGGCGGTGAAATCATCGGTTTCGTAGCGTAAGGAGAAATATATGTCTCGTGTTGCAAAAGCACCTGTCGTTGTTCCTGCTGGCGTTACTGTTACGTTATCAGGTCAAGACATTATAGTTAAAGGTCCAATGGGCGAATTATCTCGCACGATCCATAGTGACGTTGTTATTTCTCAAGAAGAAAATAGCATCATTACTAATATCGTTGCCGATGTTAAAGGCGCTTGGGCTCAAGCCGGTACTACACGTGCTTTAATCCAGAATATGGTTGAAGGTGTAAGTACAGGTTATGTAAAAACATTGTTATTAAACGGTGTTGGTTATCGTGCAAAAGCTGATGGTAAGTCTTTAAACTTATCTTTAGGTTTATCACACCCAGTTAACCACGCAATCCCTGATGGGATTACTGTTGAAACTCCTAGTCAAACTGAAGTCATACTGAAAGGTGCTGATAAACAGTTGGTTGGTCAAGTTGCTGCAGACATTCGTTCTTACCGTAAGCCAGAGCCTTATAAAGGTAAAGGTATACGTTATAGTGACGAGCATGTTCGTCGTAAAGAAGCTAAGAAGAAGTAGGATAATACTATGGATAAGAAAACATCTCGTTTGCGCCGCGCTAAACGCGCTCGTGCAAAAATTAGCGAGTTGGGTGCGAATCGTTTAGTTGTATTTCGTACTCCTCGCCATATTTACGCGCAATTGATCGCTCCAACGGGTTCTGAAGTAATCGCATCTGCGTCTACTTTAGACAAAGAAATCAGTGCTCAGTTAGATAAAACAGGTAACGTTGCCGCAGCAACTGCAGTCGGTACAGCAATTGCTGAACGTGCAGTAGCTAAAGGGATCACTAGCATTGCTTTTGATCGCTCTGGTTTCCGTTATCATGGTCGCGTAAAAGCGTTAGCAGAAGCAGCTCGTGAAGCTGGTCTGCAGTTCTAGGAGTTGATAATGGCTAATCATAATCAAGAAAACTCACAACAAAGTGATATGGCTGAAAAGCTAATTGCCGTTAACCGCGTTTCAAAAGTGGTTAAAGGTGGTCGCATATTCAGTTTCACTGCACTTACAGTAGTTGGTGATGGTGCTGGACGCGTTGGTTTTGGATACGGTAAAGCACGTGAAGTGCCTGCTGCAATCCAGAAAGCAATGGAAAAAGCACGCCGTAACATAGTAACCGTAGATTTGAAGGGTACTACTCTTCAGCATGTCATCATTGGCAAGCATTCTGGTTCTAAAGTTTACATGCAACCAGCTTCTGAAGGTACAGGTATCATCGCCGGTGGCGCGATGCGTGCAGTACTAGAAGTTGCAGGTGTTCAGAACGTATTGTCAAAAGCATACGGTTCTACTAACCCGATCAACGTAGTTCGTGCTACTGTCTCAGCTCTTGCGAATATGAAATCGCCGGCAGGTGTTGCAGCTAAGCGTGGCAAAACCGTTGCAGACATACTGGGGTAATTGAGCATGGCTAAAACAGTAAAAGTAACTCAAATGAAAAGTTCTATCGGTCGTTTACCGAAGCATAGAGCTACATTAAGAGGTCTTGGATTACGTCGTATCCGTCATACAGTAGAGTTAGAAGACACTCCATCTGTACGCGGTATGATTAACACAGTATCTTATATGGTTAAGGTGGAGGATTAATTATGCATTTAAATACTTTATCTCCTGCACCAGGTGCAAAGAAAGCTAAGAAGCGCTGTGGGCGCGGTATTGGTTCTGGTATTGGTAAAACAGGCGGACGTGGCCACAAAGGTCAGAAGTCTCGTTCTGGCGGTAGTGTACGTCCAGGTTTCGAAGGTGGTCAAATGCCATTGAAACAACGTTTACCTAAGTTTGGTTTCACGTCACGTAAATCTTTAGTTCGCGCTGAAGTACGTTTACATGAACTAAACAACATCACAGGTGATGTTGTCGATATCTTTGCTCTTAAAGATGCAAACCTAATCACACGTAACATCAAAACAGCAAAAATTATGTTGTCTGGTGATATTAACCGTCCAATTACGGTTCGTGGTTTAGGTGTTACTAAAGGCGCACGTGCAGCTATTGAAGCTGCTGGCGGAAAAATCGAGGAATAGTACAGCATGGCTACACCAGGAATGGCTCCTTCAAAAGGTAGTAAAGGCGCAGGCGGAATGTCTGAGCTCAAGCAAAGATTATGGTTTGTTCTCGGCGCACTAATTGTGTTCCGTTTAGGATCATTTGTGCCAATCCCTGGTATTGACGCCGCTGTATTAGCTCAGTTGTTTGAACAACAAAAGGGCACCATCGTAGAAATGTTTAACATGTTCTCTGGTGGTGCACTTGAGCGAGCCTCTGTATTGGCACTTGGTATTATGCCGTACATCTCAGCTTCAATTATCATGCAATTGCTTACTGTGGTTCATCCCGCAATGGCAGAGCTGAAAAAAGAAGGTGAAGCTGGACGTCGTAAGATCAGTCAATACACCCGCTACGGCACGTTAGTTCTAGCGACAGTACAATCAATTGCAATTGCAAGAAGTTTACCAGGAATGATGCCGGGTCTAGTAATGGACGCAGGTTTTGGTTTCTACTTTGCCGCTGTAGTAAGTTTAGTAACCGGTACCATGTTTTTAATGTGGTTAGGTGAACAAATTACTGAACGTGGTATTGGTAACGGTATATCTATCTTAATATTTGCAGGTATTGTTGCTGGCATGCCTTCAGCTGTTGCACAAACAGCAGAGATGGCGCGTCAAGGTGAATTGCACTTATTAGTATTATTGCTGATGTGTGTCATAGTATTCGCTGTAACCTTTTTTGTAGTATTTGTAGAACGTGGTCAACGACGTATTGTTGTTAACTATGCTAAGCGTCAGCAAGGCCGTAAGGTTTTCGCCGCGCAAAGCACGCATTTACCGCTTAAAGTTAATATGGCTGGTGTTATACCACCTATCTTTGCATCAAGTATTATCTTGTTCCCCGGCACTCTAGCGAGTTGGTTTGGACAAGGTGAAGGTGCAGTTGCTGACTTTCTACAAGAAGTATCTATTGCTATTTCTCCAGGTCAGCCGTTGTACGTTATGTTACTTGCCGCAGCGATAATATTTTTCTGTTTCTTCTACACGGCTCTTGTTTTCAATCCGCGTGAAACAGCAGATAACCTAAAAAAATCAGGTGCGTTTATTCCTGGGATTCGTCCTGGTGAGCAAACGTCTAAATATATAGATAAAGTGATGACACGCTTAACCTTAGCGGGTGCGTTGTATATTACCTTTATCTGTTTGGTACCTCAGTTCATGATCATCGCATGGGACGTTCAGTTCTATTTCGGTGGTACATCATTACTTATTATAGTAGTGGTTATTATGGACTTTATGGCACAAGTACAAACGCATATGATGTCTCATCAATATGACAATGTGCTTAAGAAAGCTAACTTAAAAGGTTAGGTCGTTAGACTTAACTCAATAGGTAAACGGAGTATAAAATGAAAGTACGTGCATCCGTAAAAAAGATTTGTCGTAATTGTAAAGTGGTTAAACGCAAAGGCGTAGTACGCATTCTTTGTGTAGAACCAAAGCACAAACAAAGACAAGGTTAAGCTTAGATTCATCTAAGCTGACAGCAATATCTTTTAGAAGTAGCATTGTGCAGAGATTTCTGTATAATGCCGCTTCGATTTGCAGAAAAGAAGACGGGTTGGGTATCCTAACGGGCTTTCCAACCTGATAATTTTAACCTTAAATAGGAGATGTGTTAGTGGCCCGTATCGCTGGCATTAACATCCCTGATCGTAAGCATGCAGTAATCGCCATTACTGCGATTTTCGGTATCGGAGCGACTCGCGCAAAAGCAATTTGTGCAGCAGCAGGTATCGCAGAATCAACGAAGATCAGTGAATTAGACGAAGCAAAAATAGATTTGCTACGTGCTGAAGTGGATAAATACACCGTAGAAGGTGATTTACGCCGTGAAGTTTCAATGAATATTAAACGTCTTATGGATTTAGGTTGTTACCGTGGCATACGCCATCGTCGCAGTCTTCCATTACGTGGTCAACGCACTAAAACTAATGCGCGCACCCGTAAAGGTCCTCGTAAGCCAATTAAGAAGTAAGAGGAACTAGACAATGGCTAAAACACCTGTACGTACGCGTAAACGCGTTAAAAAACAAGTTGCTGATGGCATGGCTCATATCCACGCCTCTTTCAACAACACAATCGTAACTCTTACAGATCGTCAAGGTAATGCTTTATCTTGGGCAACTGCAGGTGGTTCAGGTTTCCGTGGTTCACGTAAATCTACCCCATTTGCTGCTCAGGTAGCTGCAGACCGCGCTGGCGCCGCTGCAAAAGAGTTTGGTTTGAAGAATATTGAAGTTTTCGTTAAAGGCCCTGGACCAGGACGTGAGTCTGCAATCCGTGCCCTAAATGCTGCTGGTTTTAAAATCACCAACATTACTGACGTAACGCCTATTCCTCATAATGGTTGTCGTCCTCCTAAGAAACGTCGCGTTTAATCGTACTTTTTTTAGGATAGTTGGAGAAAGAAAATGGCTAGATATTTAGGTCCTAAGTTAAAGCTTAGTCGTCGCGAAGGAACAGATTTGTTCCTTAAAAGCGGTGTTAGAGCAATTGACACTAAATGTAAAATCGAAACAATACCAGGTCAGCACGGCGCACGTCGCGGTCGTTTGTCTGATTACGGTATTCAACTTCGTGAAAAACAAAAAGTTCGTCGTATTTATGGCGTACTAGAAAAGCAATTCCGTAATTACTACAAAGAAGCGGCTCGTTTGAAAGGTAATACAGGTGAAAACTTGTTACAACTTTTAGAGATTCGTCTTGATAACGTAGTATACCGTATGGGCTATGCAAGCACTCGTGCTGAAGCTCGTCAACTAGTTAGCCATAAAGCTATCGTAGTAAACGGCGTAGTTGTTAATATTCCATCTTTCAATGTTAAAGCTGAAGATGCAGTTTCTATTCGTGAGAAATCTAAAACTCAAGCGCGTATCATCGCTGCTTTAGAATTAGCTGAGCAACGTGAGAAGCCAGTCTGGGTTGAAGTAGATAACAAGAAACTTGAAGGCGTTTTCAAACGTGTTCCTGATCGTTCTGACTTGTCTGCCGAAATTAATGAACAGTTAATTGTTGAACTTTACTCTAAGTAAAGTAGCACTTAAGAGAGGAAATATATGCAGGGTTCTGTAACCGAATTCCTTAGACCGCGATTGGTTGGTATTGAAACCATTAGCGCGACTCGTGCTAAGGTAACTTTAGAGCCATTAGAGCGTGGTTTTGGTCATACTTTAGGTAATGCTTTACGTCGCATTCTTCTATCTTCAATGCCAGGTTGTGCTGTAACTGAAGTTGAGATTGACGGCGTTCTACACGAATACAGTAGTAAAGAGGGTGTGCAAGAAGACATCATCGAAATATTGTTGAACCTTAAGGGATTAGCTATAAGTTTAGAAGGTAAAAACGAAGCTGTTATTACTTTAACTAAATCCGGTGAAGGCCCTGTAACGGCAGCTGATATCCAACATGACGGAGATGTAACAATCGCAAATCCTAATCATGTAATCTGTAATTTAACAGGTGAAGGTTCTATCAGCATGCGAATCAAAATTGAAATGGGACGTGGTTATGTTCCTGCTTCAGTTAGACGCGATGCCGAGGATGAAGATCGTGCAATCGGACGTTTGTTAGTTGATGCTTCGTTCAGTCCAGTTGTAAGAATTGCCTACGATGTTGACTCTGCCCGAGTAGAACAGCGTACTGATTTAGACAAACTTGTACTTGATATGGAAACCAATGGTACATTGGATCCAGAAGAAGCTATTCGTCGTGCTTCAACAATTTTAGCTGAACAGCTAGATGCGTTTGTAGAATTGCGTGATATTAAAGAAGTAGAGCCAAAAGAAGAGAAACCTTTATTTGACCCTATTTTGCTTCGTCCAGTTGATGATCTTGAATTAACAGTTCGTTCAGCAAACTGCTTAAAAGCAGAAGCAATTCAATACATTGGCGATTTAGTACAGCGTGCAGAAGTAGAGCTTCTTAAAACACCTAATTTAGGTAAGAAGTCTTTAACAGAAATCAAAGACGTTTTGGCGTCTCGTGGTTTATCTTTAGGTATGCGCCTTGAAAATTGGCCGCCTGAAAGCATCGCTGATAACGACTAATTCGTTTATCGTTTTTTAATAGTTTGAGAGAAGGATTAACTTATGCGCCATCGTCAAAGCGGTCGCCAGTTAAACCGTAATAGCAGTCATCGTCAAGCGATGTTCCGTAATATGGCAAGTTCACTAGTTAAGCACGGCGTTATTAAAACGACCGTAGCTAAAGCTAAAGAACTACGTCGCGTTGTAGAGCCACTGATTACATTGGCCAAGACCGACAGTGTTGCAAATCGCCGTTTAGCGTTTGCTCGTACACAAGATAAAGAAGTAGTAGGTATTTTATTTAACGAACTTGGTACACGTTACCAAGAACGTCCAGGTGGATATACTCGCATTTTAAAATGTGGTTTCCGTACTGGTGATAAAGCGCCTATGGCTTATGTTGAATTAGTAGACCGTCCTGCATCAGATGTTGTTGCAGAAGAAGTTGAAGAGTCAGCAGAAGCTTAATTTAGCCTAGCTAAATTTGCTTTAAAATTAAAAACGGAGCTTCGGCTTCGTTTTTTGTTTTTAAAAATAATGATAATGAACTATATTGTAAACTTGACCAACCTTTAAATTCTCCGTATAACATTTACCCCCACTCTTAAGAGAATTAATTATGTCATCACGTAATCCTATCATTGCTGTAACCGGATCATCAGGAGCAGGTACATCGACAACGATAGAGTCGTTTGCACATATATTTCGTTCATTGGGTATCACTCCAGCGACAGTTGAGGGAGACAGTTTTCATCGCTACTCTCGACAAGAAATGGACCTCGAAAAGCGTAAAGCGAGAGAAGACAGAAGAAACATTAGTTATTTTGGTGATGAAGCTAACGATTTTGACGCCTTAGAAAAACTTTTTAGCACTTACTCAGAAACGGGTAAAGGCCAGATGCGTCGATACCTACACACATTTGATGAAGCCGTTCCCTACAACCAAATGCCGGGAACGTTTACACCTTGGGAAAAACTAGGTGATGGCACTGACTTACTCTTCTATGAAGGGTTACATGGCGGTGTAGTTACCGAAAAAAATGACGTAGCAAAACATGTCGACTTGTTAATTGGTATGGTACCGATAGTTAACTTAGAATGGATACAGAAAATAATACGTGATACTAATCAACGTGGGCATAGTCGAGAAGCGGTAACAGCAAGCATAGTGCGCAGTATGGAAGACTATATCTCTTACATAACGCCACAATTTTCAAAGACACATATCAACTTCCAGCGCGTACCGACAGTAGATACCTCGAACCCTTTTAGTGCTAAAGCCATACCGAGCCTTGATGAGAGTTTTGTGGTGATACGCTTTCGCGAAGCTACGGGTGTTGACTTTCCTTACTATTTATCGATGATTGACGGTGCTTTTATGTCACGTATCAATACCTTAGTTGTGCCGGGTGGTAAAATGGGGCTTGCCATGGAATTACTGTTAACACCATTGATCAGAGATTTAATGGAGAAAAAGCATCGCGCCAATAAGCAATTAGATTGGATGACTGATTTGTAGTAAGTTGTGCTGTAACGTAAATTACAGCACATGGTGCATTTACTCTTCGACTATTTCAAAGTCATGGGTGATTCGTACAGTGTTATGTAGCATTAATGCTACTGAGCAGTATTTGTCAGCAGAGAGTTTAACGGCCCGCTCGACGTGTTTTCCTGAAACTTCCTGACCTGTTATCACAAAGTGTAGATGAATATCAGAAAACAGTTTCGGCACTGAGTTTACACGCTTAGCTTCAATATCCACTTTACAACCACTGACGTTTTGCCTAGATTTATCAAGAATACTGACAACATCTACTGAGGAACACGCCCCTAATGAAATCAATACATTCTCTAGCGGGCTAGGTGCAGATGCACCGGCGTTAGCGTCCAAAACAATCGTATGACCATTTTGCGAAGTACCCATGAATAACTCTTCACCCATCCATTTTACACTTGCTTTCATTATTAGACCTTATATCTACTTATTAACGGGTAATATATTAACGTGCATCGGCTGAAATTTACTAGTCCTTCATCTAGATAATCAGAAAAAGAACCTTCAAGCCAACAAACAGCAGACAAAAGAAAATATCACTTGAGAAAAGTAATATCATTAGTATAATGGCGCCTCACTTCTTGAGTCTCTTTAAATTCCCAAACAAACTAAGATTCACCAGAAAAGTGTAACTCTTCATCTTAGATGGAAAGTAAACTAGGGGTATAGTTCCAATTGGTAGAACAGCGGTCTCCAAAACCGACGGTTGGGAGTTCGAATCTCTCTACCCCTGCCATATTTTATAAAGTATTTTTTAATACTTTTGAAGTAACTTCAGTGATGAAGTTAACATGCCATAGGCAAATATTTACAGGTCAATATTATGAATGCAAGTACAGAAAGCCAGCCAAACGGATCTCTTGATTCGCTAAAATGGATGATCGTCATCCTGCTTTTAGCCGGAGTCGTTTTCGCCAATTATTTTTACGGTGATGAATCCGTTTTATACCGTGCAATAGGTGCCGTTGTCGGTATCGTTATTGCTGGTGTAATCGCCATGCAAACTGTTAAAGGCCAGAACGCCGTTGCATTTGCGAAAGAATCACGTACTGAAATTCGTAAAGTTGTTTGGCCAACACGCCAAGAAGCGATACAAACTACAGGTATCGTATTGTTCGCTACTTTTATTATGTCTTTAGTTATGTGGGGACTTGATTCTACGCTATTTTGGGTAGTTGGCTTTATTACAGGTTTGAAGGTGTAATCATGACTGAAGAAATTTTATCTCCTGAAGAGAATGAACAAAACGAAGAAAAAGTAATTAACACAAACCCGAAGTTACGTTGGTATGTTGTGCAAGCTTTTTCTGGCTATGAAGGACGCGTGCAAAAAACCTTGGTTGAGCATATCGAGATTCAAGGTTTGCATGAGAAGTTTGGTCAAATTCTTGTGCCTACCGAAGAAGTCGTTGAAATGCGTGCTGGTCAAAAGCGTAAGAGTTCACGTAAGTTTTTCCCTGGCTATGTATTAGTACAAATGGAAATGGATGTTGAAGCTTGGCATTTAGTTAAAAGTGTCCCGCGTGTCTTAGGTTTTATCGGTGGTACCAGTGATCGCCCAGCACCTATTTCACAAAAAGAAGCTGACCGTATTTTACAAAGACTAGAAGATACCGATAAGCCTCGTCCTAAAACATTGTTTGAGCCCGGCGAAGTGGTTCGTGTTATTGATGGTCCATTTGCTGACTTTAACGGCGTTGTTGAAGAATTAGATTACGATAAAAACCGTATTAAAGTATCAGTATTAATCTTTGGTCGTTCAACACCAGTAGATTTAGAGTTCGGACAAGTCGAAAAAGGCTAACCGCTCAATAACAAATAATAATTTGAAAAGGCTAGAGATGCGAATCTCTAGCCTTTTTTGTTATATCAATAACATCCGTTCAACTCCCCCAGAAGTCATATAAATAAGAATTTCATTAAAGTCTTGTGTAAAAGGGCTTTTTTAATATATAATCCGCTGCCTATTTTTTTTAAGTGACTTCGTCGTCGTTTAGGAAAAAGTAAGGATAATCGAACAACGGGGAGCTGAATTAAATTTTAGCGTTAACACCCAAACTAAAGGTATTGAAAAATGGCTAAGAAAGTCCAAGCTCTAATCAAGCTACAAGTTGCTGCTGGTGCAGCAAACCCTTCACCGCCAGTTGGTCCTGCTTTAGGTCAACACGGTGTGAATATCATGGAATTTTGTAAGGCGTTCAACGCAAAAACAGAATCTTTAGAAAAAGGCGCTCCAGTACCAGTAGTTATTACTGTATACAGCGATCGTTCTTTTACATTTGAAACAAAAACACCACCTGCTTCTTACTTATTGAAAAAAGCAGCTGGCATCAAAAGCGGTTCTGGCCGTCCTAACACTGACAAAGTGGGTACTGTTACTACAGCCCAACTTGAAGAAATTGTTAAGACAAAAGAAGCTGACTTAACTGCTGGTTCTATGGAAGCTGCAGTGCGTACCATTGCGGGTTCTGCTCGTTCAATGGGTTTAGTGGTAGAGGACTAATCAATGACTAAATTAACGAAACGCGCTCGTCTAATCCGTGAAAAAGTAGACGTATTAAAAGATTATGATATTGCTGAAGCCATTTCTTTATTAAAAGAACTTGCTACTGCAAACTTCCGTGAAAGTGTAGATGTTGCTGTAAATCTTGGCATCGATGCTCGTAAATCAGACCAAAACGTACGTGGCGCAGCTGTATTACCAAATGGTACTGGCCGTGATGTTCGTGTTGCTGTATTTACACAGGGCGCAAATGCTGAGAAAGCGAAAGAAGCTGGTGCTGACATCGTAGGTATGGAAGATTTAGCTGAATTAGTTAAAAAAGGCGAGATGAACTTTGATGTTGTAATCGCTTCTCCAGATGCTATGCGTGTTGTTGGCCAACTTGGTCAGATTTTAGGCCCACGTGGTTTAATGCCTAACCCTAAAGTTGGTACTGTAACACCAGACGTTGTAACCGCTATTAACAATGCAAAATCGGGCCAGATCCGTTACCGCAATGATAAAAACGGTATCATCCATACTACTATTGGTAAGGCTGATTTCGACGATGCTAAATTACAAGAAAACCTAGAGTTTTTATTGGAAGCTTTAAAGAAAGCTAAACCAGCAAATGCTAAAGGTCAGTACATTAAGAAACTTTCTATCTCAACTACTATGGGCGCCGGTGTATCGGTAAACCAAGCTAGTTTGACAGCAGTTTCTAAGTAAAGTCACATTTTTTGCACTTTACAAGGGTTAAATTATAGACTATAATTTCGCCCTTAAAAATTTTGGTAGGTGTTGTTTTATTCTTTTAGAAGTTTAAACAACCCCGTCAAAGACCGTAGGAGTTTATAAGGTAATTATTTACTTTAATAGACTTAATTTTTCCTACGTAGATGGTGATTACCCAGTATTTCCTAATTCTGGTCCTCGCCGTAACGGCCTAGTTTACTTTCTTTAAAAGAATATAAGCTAGGGATAGTAAATACCGGTTTATTTAACCGGTGAACCAGGAGTTAAAGCCAATGGCTATCAATCTTGATGACAAAAAGGCAATTGTTGCTGAAGTTCAAGAAGCTGCTAGTGGCGCTCACTCAGTTGTAATCGCGGATGCCCGTGGTGTTGGAGTGGAAGCAATTACTGCATTGCGTAAGCAAGCACGTGAAAGTGGTGTATGGATGAAAGTTGTCCGTAACACATTAGCACGTCGTGCAGTAAAAGGTACTCAATTTGAATGTGTTTCTGACGTATTCAAAGGACCTTCATTAATTGCTTTTTCATCTGATCACCCAGGTGCTGCTGCACGTTTATTCACAGCCTTCGCTAAAGCTAACGAAGCCTTTGATTTAAAAGCAGCTGCATTTGAAGGTAATTCAGTAGACGTAAATGTGTTAGCTAAGCTACCTACTTACGACGAAGCGATTGCACGTTTAATGAGCGCAATGAAAGAAGCATCTGCAGGCAAATTAGTCCGCACGATTGCTGCAGTACGCGATCAGAAAGAACAAGAAGCCGCTTAATAATTGTCTACCTCTGCTATTACTCAAACATAGGCAGAGCACAATTCGCACTTTTTGTATTTATAGTTATTTCAAACAGCCAAAGGCTGTTTATTAAAAAACAGGAAATTTAAAATGTCTATTTCTAAAGACGATATCCTAAACGCAGTTGCTGACATGTCAGTAATGGACGTTGTTGCTTTAATCGAAGCAATGGAAGAAAAATTTGGCGTATCTGCATCAGCTGCTGTTGCCGCTGCTGGACCAGCTGAAGCTGTTGAAGAGCAAAGCGAATTCAACGTTGTTATGACTAGCTTCGGTGAGAAGAAAGTTGCAGTAATCAAAGCAGTTCGTGGCGCTACAGGTTTAGGCCTTAAAGAAGCTAAAGACTTAGTTGAAGCTCTTGGCGTTGTTAAAGAAGGCGTTGACAAAGCTGAAGCTGAAGCTCTTAAGACTCTTCTTGAAGAAGCTGGCGCTTCTGTTGAGATCAAATAATCTGTTTTTAAACAGATTATTTGCCTGAAAAGGCAATGGCTGGTGACTTTAAAGTCACCGGCCTTTTTGCGCTAAAGAAAGTGGTTTTTTTTAAACCAAAAAGTGCATAATTGGTACTAATGTATTAAGTACCATTGCAATATCCTGTCTGATACCAATTGGATTAGCTAACACAAAGTATGAAGCTATACTGAAGTTGTCTAGTCCAATTGGTATTTTAAAGGCAGATCGGCCATAACCAGCAAGCTGAGGAACCCCATGGTTTACTCTTACTCCGAAAAGAAACGTATTCGCAAGGACTTTGGTAAAAGCATACAAGTAATGGATTATCCATTCTTGTTATCAATCCAACTCGAATCTTTCCGTAAGTTTATTGATATTGATCCAACAGGTGAAACAGGCCTAGAGGCTGCGTTTCATTCTATTTTCCCAATTAAAGCTTACTCTGGTAGCTCAGAGTTACAATATGTGAGCTACAGACTTGGCGAACCGTTATTTGATGTCAAAGAATGTCAAATCCGCGGTGTAACCTATTCTGCGCCGCTTCGCGTTAAATTACGTTTAGTAGTTTATGATAAAGAAGCGCCAGCAGGCACAGTTAAAGATATCAAAGAACAAGAAGTATACATGGGTGAAATCCCATTAATGACAGACAACGGTACGTTTGTTATTAATGGTACTGAGCGTGTTATTGTTTCGCAATTACATCGTTCTCCAGGTGTGTTTTTCGATCATGATAAAGGTAAAACACACTCATCTGGTAAAGTATTATATAACGCACGCGTTATTCCTTACCGTGGTTCTTGGTTAGATTTTGAGTTTGATCCTAAAGATAATTTATTTGTACGTATTGACCGTCGTCGTAAATTACCGGCGTCAATCATTTTACGTGCCTTAGAATATTCTACTGAAGAAATTCTAGACATGTTCTATGACACCACTGATTTTTCAATCAAAGGCGATAAGTTGATCATGGATTTAATCCCTGAGCGCTTACGCGGTGAAACGGCAACGTTTGACATTTGTTTGAAAAATGGTGATGTATTAGTAGAGCAAGGTCGTCGCATTACTGCACGTCATATTCGTTCATTATCGAAAGAAAATCTTGAAAAGCTAGAAGTCCCAGCTGAGTACATCGTAGGTAAAGTTTTATCTAAAGCTTACATCGATGAGTCTACTGGTGAAGTTATCGCTGAAGCCAATGCTGAAATAACATTAGAGTTATTAGCAGAGCTAAGCCAAGCTGGTCATAAAGTTCTTTCTACCTTATATATGAATGAATTCGATGTTGGTTCATACATGTCTGACACTATTCGTGTTGATGGTACTTCAAACAAGCTAGAAGCTTTAGTTGAAATATACCGCATGATGCGCCCAGGCGAACCACCAACAAAAGATGCAGCAGAAACGTTATTTACTAACTTGTTTTTTGCTCCAGAACGCTATGATTTATCAACCGTTGGTCGAATGAAGTTCAACCGTCGTGTTGGCAATTCAGACGATGTTGGAAGTGGCATTTTATCTAACGATGACATTATTTCAGTAATGAGAACCTTAATCGCCATTCGTGACGGTAAAGGCGAGACTGATGATATCGATCACTTAGGTAACCGTCGTATTCGCTCTGTTGGCGAAATGGCAGAAAACCAATTCCGTGTTGGTCTAGTACGTGTTGAACGTGCTGTGCGTGAACGTTTAAGTCTTGGTGACTTAGACGCTATCATGCCACAAGACCTAATCAACGCTAAGCCTATCTCTGCGGCTGTGAAAGAATTTTTCGGTTCTTCACAATTGTCACAGTTTATGGATCAAAACAACCCGTTATCAGAAGTGACGCATAAACGTCGTATCTCCGCATTAGGCCCAGGTGGTTTGACGCGTGAACGTGCTGGTTTTGAAGTTCGAGATGTACATCCGACCCATTATGGTCGTGTATGTCCTATCGAAACGCCGGAAGGTCCAAACATTGGTTTGATTAACTCACTGTCGTGTTATGCACGTACTAACGATTACGGTTTCTTAGAAACTCCATATCGTAAAGTAGTTGATGGCTTAGTCACTGATGATATAGATTATTTATCAGCAATTGAAGAAGGTAACTTCGTTATTGCCCAAACTACAGCTCCGGTTGATAGTGAAGGTATGTTAGTAGACGGCTTAGTACAGTGTCGTCACAAAAACGAATTTACATTAATCTCGGCAGAACAAGTCCAATATATGGATGTTTCGCCACAGCAGATTATTTCAGTTGCAGCAAGTTTAATTCCGTTTCTTGAGCACGATGATGCTAACAGAGCCCTGATGGGTTCAAACATGCAACGTCAAGCAGTACCAACTCTTATCGTTGATAAGCCGTTAGTCGGTACAGGTATGGAAAAAGTTGTAGCAGTTGATTCAGGTGTAACTGCTGTTGCAAAACGTGGTGGTGTAGTCAGCTATGTTGACGCTTCTCGTATTGTTGTTAAAGTTAATGAAGACGAAATGCATGCTGGTGAAGCCGGTATTGATATTTATAACTTAACTAAATATACGCGTTCCAACCAAAATACATGTATTAACCAACGTCCACAGTGTCGTATGGGCGAACCTGTTACACGTGGTGATGTTTTAGCTGATGGTCCTTCAACGGACATGGGTGAATTAGCCCTAGGTCAAAACATGCGTATAGCGTTTATGCCTTGGAATGGTTACAACTTCGAAGATTCAATGTTGTTATCTGAACGTGTTGCTACAGAAGATCGTTTCACTACAGTTCATATTCAAGAATTAACCTGTATAGCACGAGACACTAAATTAGGTAGTGAAGAAATTACTTCTGATATTCCTAATGTTGGTGAATCAGCTTTATCTAAATTAGATGAAGCGGGTGTTGTTTACATCGGTGCTGAAGTTAATGGTGGCGACATCCTAGTGGGTAAAGTTACTCCTAAAGGTGAAACACAATTAACACCAGAAGAAAAACTATTACGTGCTATTTTCGGTGAAAAAGCAGCTGACGTTAAAGACAGTTCTTTACGTGTACCTAACTCAGTTAAAGGTACTATCATCGACGTTCAAATCTTCACCCGTGACGGTGTAGAAAAAGATAAGCGCGCTGTTGAAATTGAAGAATTACAACTTAAAGAAGTTAAGAAAGATTTAGGCGATGAATTTAGCATCTTAGAAGATGGTATTTATGCTCGTGCTAAAAACCTTCTTTTATCTGCTGGCTTAAACGAATCAGACATTAATAGTATGTCTCGTGCAAATTGGTTAGTTCAAAACTTGTCTGATGAAGGTCAACAATCTGAGCTTGAACAAATTGCTGAGCAATACGACAATATTAAAGCTGATTTCGATAAGAAGTTTGAAATTAAACGTCGTAAGATCACGCAAGGTGCTGATTTAGCTCCAGGTGTTCTTAAAATTATCAAAGTTTACTTAGCGATAAAACGCCACATCCAACCGGGTGATAAAATGGCCGGTCGTCATGGTAACAAAGGTGTTATTTCAAACGTCGTTCCAGTAGAAGATATGCCTTACGATCAATATGGTGTTCCTGTTGATGTGGTACTTAACCCGTTAGGTGTACCATCACGAATGAACATTGGTCAGATCTTAGAAACTCATCTAGGTATGGCGTGTCGTGGTATTGGCGAAAAAATCAACCGTATGTTGGAAGCGCAACAAGAAATTCATAAACTACGTAACTTCATTCAAGAAGTTTACAATGTTGGTGAATCTCGTCAAGTTGTTGACATCGCGAGCTTCTCTGATGATGAAGTGATGCGTTTAGCTAATAACCTACGTGCCGGTCTTCCTATTGCTACTCCAGCATTTGATGGTGCAGCAGAGAAAGAAATCAAAGAGATGTTTAGACTTGCTGATATGCCTGAAAGCGGTCAGTTTATCTTAACTGACGGTCGTACTGGTCGTGAATTTGAACGTCCTGTAACGGTTGGCTACATGTATATGTTAAAACTTAACCATTTAGTTGATGACAAAATGCATGCACGTTCTACTGGCTCTTACTCATTAGTAACGCAACAACCTCTTGGCGGTAAAGCGCAATTTGGTGGTCAACGTTTCGGTGAGATGGAAGTATGGGCACTAGAAGCATACGGTGCTGCTTATACGCTACAAGAAATGTTAACGGTTAAATCTGATGATGTTAACGGTCGTACTAAGATGTATAAAAACTTAGTAGACGGTGATCACAGAATGGAGCCAGGCATTCCTGAATCATTCAACGTATTGTTGAAAGAAATTCGTTCGTTAGGTATTAACATCGAATTAGATCAGGACTAGCTTCCAAAGCTGCATGCTGACTATCAAATTGATGAGTCAGTACACGGAGAAAGCAGGTAACTGCTTTCTCTTTAAGGTTTAACTCCGACAGGAGAAGAAGTGTGAAAGATTTACTTAAGTTTCTTAAGCAACAAAATCAAACAGAAGAGTTCGATGGTATACGTATCGGACTAGCCTCACCAGATCAGATTCGTTCTTGGTCATTTGGTGAAGTAAAAAAACCTGAAACGATTAACTACCGTACGTTCAAACCAGAACGTGACGGTCTATTTTGTGCGCGTATTTTTGGTCCAGTAAAAGATTACGAATGCCTTTGTGGCAAATACAAGCGTTTAAAGCATCGTGGTGTTATTTGTGAAAAATGTGGCGTAGAAGTTACATTAACAAAAGTTCGTCGTGACCGTATGGGTCATATCGAATTAGCAAGCCCAGTTGCACATATCTGGTTTTTAAAATCATTACCTTCGCGTATTGGTTTATTACTTGATATGACACTTCGTGATATCGAACGTGTTCTTTATTTTGAATCTTATGTTGTTACTGAACCTGGTATGACAACATTAGAAAAAAGCCAAATTCTAACTGAAGAAGAATATCTTGATGCTTTAGAAGAGCATGGTGATGAATTTGACGCATTAATGGGTGCTGAAGCTGTTTTAGCTTTACTACAACAAATCGATTTAGAAGGCGAAGTAGCGCAAATGCGTGAAGAGCTTCCTGAAATTGGTAGTGAAACTAAGCGTAAAAAAGTCACTAAGCGTTTAAAATTAATGGAAGCATTCGCCGCTTCAGGTAATAAGCCTGAGTGGATGATTATGAACGTACTACCCATTTTACCACCGGATTTACGTCCGTTAGTACCTTTGGATGGTGGCCGTTTTGCTACGTCTGATTTGAACGATTTATACCGTCGTGTTATTAACCGTAACAACCGTTTAAAACGTCTTCTTGACTTAGTAGCACCAGATATTATCGTACGTAACGAAAAACGTATGTTACAAGAATCTGTTGATGCACTTCTTGATAACGGTCGTCGTGGTCGCGCAATTACCGGTTCTAACAAACGTCCTCTTAAATCTCTTGCCGATATGATTAAAGGTAAGCAAGGTCGTTTCCGTCAGAATCTATTGGGTAAACGTGTTGATTACTCTGGTCGTTCTGTAATTACTGTTGGTCCTACACTGCGTTTACACCAGTGTGGTTTACCGAAAAAAATGGCACTTGAATTATTCAAACCATTTATTTACGGTAAATTAGAAGCTCGTGGTTTAGCGACTACGATTAAAGCGGCTAAAAAATTAGTTGAACGTGAAGGCGCTGAAGTTTGGGATGTACTTGACGAAGTTATTCGTGAACATCCAGTTATGCTTAACCGTGCACCAACACTTCACAGACTAGGTATCCAAGCGTTTGAACCTGTTCTAATTGAAGGTAAAGCAATTCACTTGCATCCTCTAGTTTGTGCGGCATACAATGCCGATTTCGATGGTGACCAAATGGCGGTACACGTACCGTTAACTATCGAAGCACAAATGGAAGCTCGTACCTTAATGATGTCTACCAATAACGTGTTATCACCAGCAAACGGTGAGCCGATTATTGTACCATCACAAGATGTTGTTTTAGGCTTGTACTACTTAACACGTGACCGTGTTAATGGTTTAGGTGAAGGCATGGTTTTTGCTGACACTAAAGAAGCTGAAAAAGCTTACCGCACAGGTGTTGCAGAACTTCACGCCCGTGTAAAAATTCGTATCACCGAATACTTTAAAGACGAAGAAGGTAACTTTACTGTACCTAAAACGACTTTACGTGATACCACGGTAGGTCGCGCCATTATGTGGCAGGTTTGTCCAAAAGGTATGCCTTACGATTTAATCGATCAACCGCTTGGCAAAAAACCAATTTCGAAATTAATTAACCACGCTTACCGTAACTTAGGTTTGAAAGAAACGGTTATTTTTGCTGACCAAATCATGTACACAGGCTTCCATTACGCGATGATCGCGGGTTGTTCTGTTGGTATTGATGATATGGTTATTCCTGCGGCTAAATACACTATTATCGAAGAGTCGGAAGAAGAAGTTGCTGAAATCCAAACTCAATTCGAACAAGGTTTAGTGACTCAGGGCGAAAAATATAACAAAGTTATTGATATTTGGTCATCTGCCAACGAGAAAATCTCTAAAGCGATGATGGACAACTTATCAAAAGAAACTGTTATTAACCGTGACGGCGTGCCAGAAGAACAAGATTCATTCAACTCTATCTACATGATGGCTGACTCGGGTGCTCGTGGTAGTGCTGCTCAGATCCGTCAGTTAGCGGGTATGCGTGGTTTGATGGCTAAACCAGATGGTTCTATCATCGAAACGCCAATCAAAGCTAACTTCCGTGAAGGTTTGAACGTATCTGAATACTTCATTTCAACTCACGGTGCGCGTAAAGGTCTTGCCGATACTGCATTGAAAACAGCTAACTCGGGTTACTTAACTCGTCGTTTAGTTGATGTTGCACAAGATTTGGTTGTGACTGAACATGACTGTGGCACTTTCGACGGTCTACTAATGACACCATTAATCGAAGGTGGAGATGTTGTTGAACCATTAAGAGAACGTGTTCTTGGTCGTGTTGTTGCTGAAGATGTTCTCAAGCCCGGTACTGACGAAGTTTTATTACCTCGTAATACGCTAATTGACGAAGCTTTGTGTGATTTCATTGAAGAAAACTCAATAGATCAAATGAAGGTACGTTCAATTATTACCTGTAAAACCGATTTTGGTATTTGTGCTCACTGTTACGGTCGTGATTTGGCTCGTGGCCATATGATCAACCAAGGTGAAGCTATTGGTGTTGTTGCAGCCCAATCAATTGGTGAACCTGGTACACAGCTTACCATGCGTACGTTCCACATTGGTGGTGCCGCATCGCGTGCCTCTGCTGAAAACAATGTTCAAGTTAAAAACACAGGTACTTTGAAACTTCAAAATGCTAAGTTTGTAACTAACTCTGAAGATCATCTTGTTATTACCTCACGTTCTTCTGAAATGACGGTAATTGATGAGCTAGGTCGTGAGAAAGAACGTTATAAAGTACCTTACGGTACTGTGCTTTCTAAGAAAGATGGTGGATCAATTGTTGCCGGTGAAATCATCGCTAACTGGGACCCGCATACTCACCCTATTATTACGGAAGTAGCAGGTAAAGTTCAGTTCGTTGATCTTTCTGATGGCGTGACTATGGTTCGTCAAACTGATGATCTGACTGGTCTTTCAAGTATTATTGTTACTGACGCAGGTCAACGTAATGCAACGGGTAAAGAAATGCGCCCAGCATTGAAACTTGTTGATGCTAACGGTGAAGAAGTTATGATTGCCGGGACAGAAATCCCAGCACTTTACTACTTACCGGGTAATGCGATTGTTAACTTAGAAGATGGCGCGGATGTAAACATTGGTGATGCACTGGCTCGTATACCACAAGCAAGTTCTAAAACTCGTGATATAACCGGTGGTCTTCCACGTGTTGCTGATTTATTTGAAGCACGTAAGCCTAAACTTCCTGCAATTCTTGCTGAGAAAACAGGTGTTGTTGCTTTCGGTAAAGAAACCAAAGGTAAAGTGCGCTTATTAATCACTCAACCTAGCGGTGAAGTATACGAAGAGATGATCCCTAAAACGCGTCTTTTGAATATCTATGAGGGTGAGCCAGTAATCAAAGGTGAAGTTATTGCCGATGGTCCTGAGTCTCCGCATGATATCTTGCGTTTACGTGGTGTTGCACCTGTTGCTAATTACATTGTTAACGAAGTACAAGAAGTATATCGTTTACAAGGTGTAAAAATTAACGACAAGCACATCGAAGTTATCGTCCGTCAAATGATTCGCAAGTGTGAGATCTTAGACGCGGGTGATAGTGATTTCTTGAAAGGCGAACAAGTAGAAGTAGCGCGTGTTAATATTTCAAACCGCGAGCTTGAATCTGCTGGTAAGCAACCTGCTGAATACGAAATGCAAATGATGGGTATTACTAAAGCATCATTAGCAACTGAATCGTTTATTTCAGCGGCATCTTTCCAAGAAACAACACGTGTACTTACTGAAGCTGCTGTTGCAGGTAAGAAAGATAAGTTACGTGGCTTGAAAGAAAACGTTATCGTTGGTCGTTTGATCCCAGCGGGTACAGGTTATTCGTACCATCAGGAACGTGCTAAACGTAAACTACAAGCAAAAATGCCTGCTGTTGAAGAAGTCGCTGTTTCAGCTGACGATGCTGCACAAGCATTAACTGACGCACTAAATGCTAGTGATTAAGTAAAAAATATAGCGTTAATGGCCTGTGCTACTTGACAGGCCATAGCTTGACCTATAGAATTCCGCGACCCTATATCCTGTACTGTTTATGTATAGCATTTAAGGTCGCGGATTTTCACGTTTATAAGGGTGTAAATTTCTCATTGATTGGAATTTACACAAGTTTAACTAATCGGGAGCTATTTAATGGCAACTATTAACCAATTAGTACGTAAACCACGTGTAAGACAAGTAACTAAAAGTAACGTTCCAGCGTTACAAGCTTGTCCACAACGTCGTGGCGTATGTACTCGTGTGTATACAACTACACCGAAAAAACCTAACTCAGCACTTCGTAAAGTTGCTCGTGTTCGTTTAACTAACGGCTTCGAAGTAACTTCATACATCGGTGGTGAAGGACATAATTTACAAGAGCATAGCGTTATTTTAATACGCGGTGGCCGTGTAAAAGATTTACCGGGTGTGCGTTATCACACCGTTCGTGGCGCGCTTGATTGTTCAGGTGTAAGCGACAGAAGACAAGGCCGTTCTAAATACGGTGCTAAACGACCTAAATCTTAAGTTTTCCTCTCTAACTCCTTATAGATAGGAAGAGAAAAAACGTTAAGTAAGGCCAAATAAGAAATTTTTAAATTTATATATTTTGGATTAATCCTGAATACTACGGAGAATTAAGATGCCAAGAAGACGCGTCGTAGGGCAACGTAAAATATTGCCAGATCCTAAGTTCCATAACGAACTTTTAGCAAAATTCATCAACATCCTTATGGTTGATGGTAAAAAATCTACTGCAGAAAAAATTGTTTACGGTGCATTAGACATTTTAACTGAAAAAAACAGCGAGAAAACTCACTTAGAGCTTTTCGAAACTGCTTTAGATAATATCCGCCCATCTGTCGAAGTTAAATCTCGTCGTGTTGGTGGTTCTACTTATCAAGTACCAGTTGAAGTTCGTCCAGTTCGTCGTAATGCTCTAGCCATGCGTTGGTTAGTTGAAGCAGCTCGTAAACGTGGTGAAAAATCAATGGCTCAGCGCCTAGCTAACGAAATGTTAGATGCGTCTGACAGCAAAGGTTCAGCGGTTAAGAAACGTGAAGACGTTCACCGTATGGCTGATGCTAACAAAGCGTTCGCTCACTACCGCTGGTAAGCTAGCAGTTTTGAATGGATGTATGATTTACCCTTTGCATATGCTTAGGGTGAATACATGGCTAGCAAGAGTTTCTCTTGCTAGCCATACTAACTTTTACGGACTGATGCTTTGTGCAGTTCAAATAGTATTAAACAGTAGTATTAAACAAATACTCACCGCTTACGCGAATATTTATTTAATAGTACTAATTATTAGTGACTAAGAATTAGAGGATTTCATTTTGGCACGTATCACCCCTATTGAGCGCTACCGTAACATTGGTATCTGTGCGCACGTAGATGCTGGCAAAACGACAACCACAGAACGTGTTTTGTTTTACACGGGTCTTTCTCACAGAATTGGTGAAGTGCATGATGGCGCTGCAACCATGGACTGGATGGAACAAGAGCAAGAGCGTGGTATTACCATCACCTCAGCAGCGACAACTTGTTTCTGGAAAGGCATGGACGGTCAATTTGTTGACCACCGTATTAATATTATCGATACTCCTGGTCACGTTGATTTTACCATTGAAGTTGAACGCTCCTTGCGTGTCCTCGATGGTGCTGTATTAGTTTTATGTGCCTCTTCTGGTGTTCAACCGCAAACAGAAACTGTTTGGCGTCAAATGGAAAAGTATGCCGTTCCACGCATTGTTTTTGTTAATAAAATGGACCGTACTGGTGCAGACTTTCTTTCTGTTGTTGGTCAGCTAAAAGCACGTCTAAAAGCAAACGCAGTACCTATTCAGTTACCTATTGGTTCAGAAGAAGATTTTAAAGGTGTTATAGACCTTGTTAAAATGAAAGTGATCAACTGGAGTGAAGACGATCACGGGATGACTTTTACTTATTCAGCAATACCCACCGATATGCAAGACCTTGCCGATGAATGGCGTGAGAATATGATATCGGAAGCGGCTGAAGTGTCAGACGAGTTAATGGATAAATACCTTGAAGATGGCGATTTGACAGAAGATGAAATCAAGTCAGCACTTCGACAACGTACCCTTAATAATGAAATCATTCTTTGTACTTGTGGCTCTGCTTTTAAAAACAAAGGCGTACAAGCTGTTTTAGATGCGGTTATTGACTATTTACCCTCACCAACGGAAGTTGCTGCTATTACGGGTATTAGTGATGACAAAAATGAAACACCGGCAACGCGTGCTGCAGATGATAGTGCACCATTTTCCGCGTTAGCCTTTAAAATTGCCACTGACCCTTTTGTCGGTACGTTAACCTTCTTCCGCGTCTATTCCGGAGTAGTAAAAACAGGCGATAGTGTCTTTAATCCGATTAAAGGCAAGAAAGAACGTCTCGGTCGTCTAGTGCAAATGCATGCCAATGACCGTCAAGAAATTAAAGAAGTTCGTGCTGGTGATATTGCAGCAGCCATCGGTTTAAAAGATGTGACTACGGGTGAAACACTGTGTGATGCCAATCACGTAATAACACTTGAGAAAATGGAATTCCCTGATCCGGTAATTTCAATAGCCGTTGAGCCAAAAACCATTGCTTCTCAAGACAAATTAGCCCTAGCCTTAAGTAAATTATCAGCTGAAGATCCTTCGTTTAAGGTCGTTACTGATGATGAAACGGGTCAAACGATCATTTCCGGTATGGGTGAGCTACACTTAGACATTATTGTCGAGCGCATGAAACGTGAGTTTGGCGTCGAATGTAATGTCGGTAAGCCACAAGTTGCTTATCGTGAAACTATTCGTTCTACGGTTGAAGTAGAAGGTAAATTTATTCGACAATCAGGTGGTAAAGGCCAATTTGGTCACGTTTGGTTGAAAATGGAACCCTTACCAGAAGGTGCTGGTTTCGAATTTGTTAACGAAATTGTTGGCGGTACTGTTCCTAAAGAATATATCCCCGCCATTGAAAAAGGCTGTTTTGAGCAAATGGATAGTGGTGTATTAGCCGGTTATCCAATGCTTGATGTTAAAGTAACACTTTATGACGGTTCTTTTCATGACGTTGACTCTAATGAAATGGCGTTTAAAGTTGCTGCTTCAATGGGCTTTAGAGAAGGGGCGTTAAAAGCTACGCCGACACTTCTAGAACCTATGATGAAAGTCGAAGTAACTACGCCAGAAGAAAACATGGGTGATGTCGTTGGCGATTTAAATCGTCGTCGCGGTATGATCGATGGCATGGACGAAGGTCCTGCTGGCTCTAAGATAGTGAATGCAATAGTACCACTGTCTGAAATGTTTGGTTATGCTACTGCATTACGCAGTGCAACACAGGGCCGCGCCTCTTATTCGATGGAATTTTTACAATACAGTGAAGCTCCTAAGAATGTAGTTGCGGCAATAACAGAATCTCTTGGAATCTCGTAAGACACTCACTTATAGTTAGTGAAAGTCTAGCTCGGTCATCTTGGCTGCGCTTTTAATAAACTTTAAGGTAATTGAAAAATGGCTAAAGCAAAATTTGAACGTTTAAAACCGCATGTTAACGTTGGTACTATCGGTCACGTCGATCACGGTAAAACTACTTTAACAGCTGCTATCTCTGCAGTATTAACTAAAGTACACGGTGGTGAAGTTAAAGATTTCGCACAAATCGATAATGCTCCTGAAGAGCGTGAGCGTGGTATTACAAT
>NZ_JACGUS010000113.1:0-84841 GCF_014076785.1 Colwellia sp. MB3u-55 | reverse complement strand
ATCATAACTTCGCCCTTTCTTTATATGAGGGCTCGCCAGTTGTAGACCTCCAAAAAGAATGTGCTAACACGCCTTGGGCATCAGTAAAAACCGAATTAACTTTTATAAACGGTTTGGCTAGTGGTACAGCAAATATGTTGGGACCAATTTGGTACCCAAAAACGGTTGAAGTATCGTGTAAATAAAATATAACAACACGCCCTGAGGTGGACAACAAGTTAAATTTAGCTAGTTATTGCAAATTTTAACAACGGTGAGCCTCTTCGTTTTAATGCTCTCATTGATGTTAACTCAGGTATTATCACTGAAAGTTTATCTATGTGAAGTTTAATCATTTTAACTTGTATGAATGCATCTGTGGGGTCATTTTTTGCGCCGCTAGGTGTTAATGCTTTGTGGTAATTTGCGACCGCGGATGGATTCACCGTAAATAAGACGAGGTGGTCATATTTTGCGAACGCATAAATTAAGGAACTTTTTTAAGTTTACACACAATAGCAATTTTCTGATCTGTGTAACGCAGCTTAAGCTCCATTGCCCATTTGCGAATCGCTTCTGGTTTATGTTTTATAATGGTGTAGTGATAGTGTTTGGTGTTTTTTGAGATCTCACATATATCATGTTTATTGTCAGCCCAATCGATACCAATAAGTGCATCGAAATCATCGACGTTATATGCTTTCATTTTTATGCTCCAGCGAGTAAAGTTATAGATGGAATGTGCTTAAGTCTCGTTTCTCGCAGGTCTTATAGATAGTCTTCGTAGGCGATCCCTGAGTATGCGTTTGAAGCGAGTAGCTCTGTTGGTTCGAACGTCTTGTTAGAAACATTGGATGTTTGCCGTTCAATATTCGTAACCAACAGAGTCATATTCCACTTATCAACTATAGTAAATTAATCGATTGACAAATGGATTTGTCCAACTATAAGCAATTCAACAGGACTAAAAAAGCGGGCTGTTTGCTTCGCTCCATTTTAGGCCACTATTTTTAGTCTGTTATTTGGGCTTTAGGGAGCAGAGATAATCTCTGCACATTATTAAGGAGTTGAAAAATGATTAAGTTTTTATTTTTGTGTTTGTGCATAATACCCAATGTTGTATTAGCTGCTAGTGATAAATTTTATGACACAAGTACGATTCAAGAAGTAAAATCTATTTATTGGTTAAATCAAAAGCAAGATAGTGCAATTATTTATGCTAGATGGGAAAATTTTAATTTAATAAAAAATTTTATTGATACTGTAGTATTAATGGGGTCAACAACCAAAAATCCAGTCAACCTAGAAAGTGCTGACATATTGTTGTTAACGTCTCCAAATCAGAATGAATTGTTTAAAGTGTACTTTACTGATGGCTTCATCACTATAAATGGACAATCATATACTGCAGACTCAGCAGTCATTTCTAAGTTTAGAGAAATGAATAAGAGTAGGATTGCTAAGGGGGATTCAATAACTTCCAAGGTATTAAAACGCGTGTTTAAATCAAATGATTAGAGCTGACTGGTGTTAACTGCTTTCTGGCAAGCGTTTAAACGAGCGTTATATGTAAAGGATAGTCATGTTAAAGTTAATAGTTTTAAGCTCAATTTTTATAGTTTCAATTTTTTCACCTGAGGCAAAAAGTGATGAATGTAATCTTACCGGCATTTGGGATCACTCAGCTAAACTGGCAAAACTTTTTATTGATTTAACTAAAGGCGAAATCTCCGTTTATTCTCATAACTTAAACCCTGAGTCTATAGGGTTAGTTGTATTAAAAAGTATTAAGATAGGCTCAACAAAATCTTCTTGGGATGCAAAAATGTATAGTGCAGCAGAAGGTTCATTCGTTGATGTTCAAATAACTGCAAAAAGCTGTGATCAAATAAGTGTCGCGTTTCAAGGCGAAGAAGTATTAGGATTAGTTAGGTAATTTACTATAAGCTATTCAAGCGGAAAAAATATAGTTGGCTATTTGCATATTATTGGCGCGTTATGTTTAAGAACAAACTATTTCTAACAATTAATTCAGAGTATTTTAAGCATAAAAAGCCAATTAAGCAGGAATAAATACAGCGAACTGTTCGTCCTGTTCTATTATAGGCCACAATTTTTAGCCCGGTCATTGGGTGTTATATTACAAGGGATTTTTGTATGAAAAATAATATTATGAACTTTAGTACTTATTTCTACTTGTGGCTGTGCTTCAAAGCAGATAAATCTGGAACCTTCACCATTAAATTACCTTGAAGTTGATCAAAGTTTAATTGAGTTGCTCATTCAGAAAGGATCTAATGCAAAGAAAGTACACTGGGTAAGTTTTATGGTTGACTGCAAAAGTCAGCAACAAGTTGCTGAAATAATATCAAGAGCAAAAATTGTTTGCTTTGACGATGATTACATATTCTATTCTGAAAAAAGGCAACTTTGCTCTTCATCTTTAAGCGCTTATATGAAGTTGAATTTAAGTGAGATTTCTTCATTTAGAGCTAAATTAATGCCCTTAATTCCATCAAACTCATGTGGAACAGTAGGTTGGGGCGCATCGGTAGAAATGTAATATAAGCTATACAAGCAAGGCAAATAACAGTTGGCTCTTAATAGGGCGTTAGGCATCAAATATATACAGGGATAGTGTATGAAATCATATTTAGCATTTATATTTCTCTTGGTAAGCTTTAGCAGTTCAGCCAACGATGAAACTCTATTACCAACAAAGAAAGGACTTTATGATGTTGGTGGTTTTAAACTTTATTTAGAATGCTATGAAAACGATAAACCTAAGTTGATTTTAGAGCAAGGTTATAGCAGAGCAGGCTCGGATGGAGCTTGGATGAATAATGTTAAGCGGTTAAATAAAACTTTCAGTATTTGTTTATACGACCGTTTAGGGTTGGGGAAAAGTGAGAAAGGGCCTGTACCTTTTACCGTTTATGATACGGCAAACTGGTTACATGAATTATTGTCTGTCGCCAATGTTAAACCTCCATATTATTTTGCTGGTGGTTCCTATGCATCCTACATTATTCGAGCTTACAATCATTTATATACCAGTGATGTTTTAGGTGCTGTATTCATTGACCCAGGTATTTATGGGTATTTTCATACAATGGCTACAAGATGGCCTGATGGCTTTGAAACAGAAAATAAAGATTTGCGAGATATAATGGAATTTGAGTTAGGTGTAAAAGACCCTATGTTTAAAAACATGGCTGAAAAAGTAGATCATCTTAAAAGTTATGAGTTAATCACAGCTTCCAAAACTTTTGAAGGTAAGCCTCTTATTGTTCTTTTTTCAAAAACAAGTAAAGATTATATTAACCAAACACCTAGATATGATGAGCCTTTTGTTCCCGACAGTATTGCTAAGCCTATGAATGATTTATATGCTAATGCAATTAACAGTTTTAAAGCTTTATCGACTGATACTAAAATTATTTTTTCTGAATCAAAAAGACATCATCTTCATATAGCAGATCCTGATCTAGTTGTTAGTAATATTGAATCATTGATTGGTGGTCATTGATGCTTAGTAAGGCATTCAAGCAGGCATTTCAACCATTGGTTAGGTGGCGTTAACATTATAATCACCAATTAAAAGCCTCTTAATAGGGCGTTAGCTGTATTTGTAGTATCCTGCTATTTTTTTGAATATTTCTGTTATTTCAGGAGATTGCTCAATTTTTCTTAATTCCAATATTTTATTTTGAGCCTTAAGATATGCTTGTTCAAAGGTTTTATTATCAATTGTGATATCAGTTTTTTTCTGTTTGCCATTTACAATAATTTGAATATGTAAAATTTGTTTTATTGAACCACTTTTATTTTTTAATGTTCGTTTTAGTCCAATAACGGTTCCATCGGGATGAAATATCTTATTTATATCTAACTGCATACGTATTTGACGATATAGTCTTTTTTGAGAGATTTCTTTTTGTCTTTTCTCTGCTAAAATTTTAGCTTTGTCACCATGCTTGGCAATAGAAAAGTATTCTTGAATACCAAAAACCTTATCTTGAACTCTATATCGCTTAACATTTTGTATATTTGGGTGTGCCATGACAGTCATAATTGTAATATTTACCTGCGTTTAATGGAGTTAATTATAAATCGTTCATTCCTTAAACTTATTAGCCAGCAGGATTATAAATATTTTAATGTAATATTCAAGCTTAAATAGAAGACAAAAATGTAGTTTTTTCCTACGTAACAAGTAGATAACATAAAGATAACAAGCCATTTAACAAGGACAAGTAAGAGTTTGCTATTTGCTCCCTCGTCACTTTTTTAACCAACAATTAAAACCTCTTAATGGGGCATTTGGAAGCTAAATGAAAGTTCAGCATATCATCGACGATTTAGAGTCTGTCTTTAGCAAGCAGCCTGAAACAAAAGAGTATGATGTCGCCTTTGCCTGTTACTCAGAAGACGGGTCAGGAAGTATAGAAATTGACTACGTGAAGCCTTTGATTGGGATGATGATGATGAATTTTTTCTTATTCCTGAAAACTGTGCGAAACACTATGAGCGAGAAGCAGTTAAGTATAAAGCAGCGCACTTTGTAGAAGAATTAAAAAACATTAAAATTGAGAACTTTTCAGAATTTAAAACTTATGTAAGAGAAAAGATTAAAATAGCAAAGGACGGTTCTGTTGTTTCATTAAACTCACCTATGTGGGGAACAGGTGTTCACGATGCTGAGAAGTTTGTATATTTCTATCACGGCAAAGAGAGGGCGTAGCTAAAATAATACGGTGATCTCTTTTCTCCATTATATTTTCTTGGTGTTATTTGTAAGCCTTCCACTTCAAGTATTACCGCTAAGCTAGCTGGAATAGGCTAATGATAAAACCAGGTATTTTCCAAAACTTAAACTTGCAGTTTTTTCAGTGTATGTGCTTCTATAGTTAAACAGATATAACTTTGTGTTATTTGGCTTAACGGGTAATCATAATCCTAAACTATCAACAAGATTATAATTTTTGTCTTTTGCGGCCTTATCAATATTGCCTAACGGTTATGATTTTTTAGCTATGAAGCATCAATAGTATAATAAACAACCAGATCTTTCTAAATAACATCATAATTATGAGTAATAGATAGTGTTACTTGGAGTGTTACATTAGCGGTGGGATTTTATAACACAATATAGGTTTGTAAAAAGCGTTATAATTTTGCTAGTTAGTTGTTTGGATTGGCTTTTAGGCATAAAAAAAGACGCCCTAGGACGTCTTGATTTATAAATGTGGTCGGAGTAGCAAGATTCGAACTTGCGACCTCACGTCCCCCAGACGCACGCGCTACCAAGCTGCGCTATACCCCGAATCAGTAAACATTAAGAGGGTTAATCTGTTTACTGTCTGTATAATAATGGTTTAAATACTGATTGCAATATAAAATATAGAAAATCAATCTGTTAGTTTATTTATTGTTCAATTTCTCTACCTGCTTACTAAACTGCTTAATAAAGTTTACCCCATCAATCATTAATGGAAAATCAGAGTTTACCATTATAGGAGCCGCTAATTGTCGAGAGTAGCTTTGGAAATTACCATTTTGATCAATAAACACTGATTTGTCTTTACTAAATACCATCATGCCATCGTCCATGGTATTGGCAATAATACGGTCTTTGGATAACCGCAGAACATTTTTGCCATTACTATAGGTTTTTTCATTAATGTCACAGTTTAACCATTCCTGTATTAAGGTTGGTTGAATATCCATGTGACTGGTTAAATGGCTCACTGTCTTACTTTCACTTTCAGGCAAAATGAGTAACGAAGGTTTAATAGATAAACTGGTCGCCTTGGTCTTGTTACCAACGGAAGTGATCCAAATAATATCTTTAGTTTGTTTTGTTTTTTGTGCTAGTAGCAAAGCATCCATAAACAATTCAAATTGGTAAGTATTACTGTCAGCAAAATAAAATAAATGTAAGCCTACAGGTAAGCTATTAAGCTTATCAGCAAAGACTAGTGATGAAATATTATCAAGTGTCGTTTGCTGATTAAATAAAGGTTCAAAACCTTGTGATTCTAGAACTAGTTCTTTATTTATCTTGTCATCGCCATGGATCATTGTGTATGAACTTGCCAACTTATTTCTGTTTAATAATTGAAAGAGTAAAGGGATTGCCTTTTGTTCTTCCAAGCCTTCTTGATAAATACTTGGCAAGCTGTAAAACAAGTTAAACCACGCGTTTTTGTGTAAGGCGTTATCGATATGATGTTCGAGCGTTAACTGGTTTTGGGTGTTTCTCTGCTTAAATTGCTTGATCTGTTTATCTGTTAAGCTGACATCGTTAACCACCATAAATACTGATTTTTGTATTGGTGTTTGTGAAACACAGGCTTCATTGAGCAGCGGGTATTGCGGAATAGCATTGGTAAAGGCTAGTGGGCTTGTTGTTCTTTCTATATATGCTTCACGGTCAAACATACCGTATTTTGTGAGTAATGTTTTAGCCGTCGATGGGTATGACAAAGGTAATACTGTGTCTTGCCTTAAAATATCATATTCTAAGTTCGCATCAGCCCAAATATGTAATAAGTGGCTAAAGAAAAAAGAACAGACTAAACCGATAACAACAAACTTTGCGAAGACGACTTTCTGTAAGTCTCTTAAATGTTTCCACGCATAATTACTTATAGTTAATTCGAAGGCTAAAATAAATAAGGTTAATACGATACTAACAAACCAAAACATACGGCTGTTATGTTGTATTTGCGTGCTAATTAAATCAACAATTTGTGCACTTGAAGAAGCATTTAGATGGTAACCCAAACTGTTATATATATAAGCATCTAGCAGTAATATTAACAATTGCAGGGTAAAAACCACAGAGGCTATCGCTCGAATAAAACGGGTATGTGGAAATATTAAGGTGATCGGGAATAATATTAAAACAAAAGTCATAAAGGTTAAAAAACCCATATGACTAAACCACGTGGTGATTAAATAAAATTGTCCAAGGAATGTCTCGGGACCTCCTTCACTAAAAATATAAAAGGATGATAATCCAATGGCGGCAATTATATTAAAAAAAGTGAACCAATGGCTCCAACTGATTAGGTGTAACAGGCGCTTGCTATACGTTTTTGAATCAAATGCAACCATAGTTAATTATCATTCTCTTATTATTGTAGTTTATCAGTTCTATATTTTATGAATATAGGGGTAATTATAAGACCGACTTTTTTAAAGCATTAGTGAAATTGGTTACTATATCAGCTCTTTTTGCTTCAGGAATATTTTTATTAATAATTTCTGTTAAGGTATTTCCTAAGCACATCAGCGCTAGATCAGGGGTTGCAGACTCATTAACTAAAACATTA
This sequence comes from Colwellia sp. MB3u-55, assembly GCF_014076785.1. NCBI lineage: Bacteria > Pseudomonadati > Pseudomonadota > Gammaproteobacteria > Alteromonadales > Colwelliaceae > Colwellia > Colwellia sp. MB3u-55. The sequence continues at coordinate 77,522 of NZ_JACGUS010000113.1, read as the reverse complement.
TGTAAATCTTGGATAATTTTTTCTACACGTTCATTCGAATACTTGGATACAATAGGCATCTTAAATACTTAATAGGTTATTTGATAGATTGGTACAAGTTTATCAAATGCCTGAACAATATAAAACTGGCCTTTAACTATGAGCTTAATTATTTCAAACATTGCCCTACATTTTTTAACCAAAAAAGAAGAAACCGGTGAAGTTGTACTGCGTTTAGGGCCAGAATCTATCGATATCAGCAATAAGATTGAAAATTTTGTTGATGGACTTCATAAAATCTATAATGCTAAAGCGAGTAAAGCTTACGGACATTTTACCACTATGCCTGCAGTAGGAGATACTGCTCGTTTTGTTGATATTATGGAAAGCTACTTAGGTGAATCACAAAGTTTTTATGCTTTTAGTAGTCAGGCGGCTAATTTATTAAAAAATGAATTGGAAAAATATAACCTGGCTGAAACCGGCTACTTAGTTGTTTGCCACTATGAGTATATGGGTGGTCGTTATTTACTAGCTACAGTGATCCCCGTTTCTGAACATTATTCTGTTGATGGCGAATTGAATATTTCTGCTGACAAACACCTTGATACCGCGCGTATGCAATTAGCAGCGCGTATCGATTTATTTGATTATAAAGAAAATCAGCAAGGTAATAAGTATGTTTCGTTTATCAAAGGTAGAGCGGGTCGTGTTGTTTCTGATTTCTTTTTAGACTTTTTAGGTTGTGAAGAAGGCTTAAATTCCAAAGAACAGACACAAACGTTAGTGCAGGCTGTTGAAGATTATGTTGCTGTTAATCAACTTGATGCGACAGAAAAACAGAATACCCGCAAAGAATTATTGAGTTACTGTAAAGAACAAAAAAGCGCTGCTCAGGATGTCTCCATTCAAGAAATAGGGCAAGTGATCAAGCAAGAGGGCGCTACTCAAGATTTTCATCAATTTTGCCAAGAGCAATCTTATCCGTTGGAAGAATCTTTTCCACATGATCAAACGGTTGTTAATAAAGTCACTAAGTACTCAGGGTATGGTAATGGTATTAGCTTGAGCTTTGAACGCAGCCACTTTGGTGAAGACGTTGTTTACAATGCGGCAAATGAAAGTATCACTATTTATAAAGTCCCCCCAAATTTAAAAGAGCAATTATTAGCGTTATTGCAAACAGCTGATAAGAAAGAGCAAGATGCTCATCAATCTGAAAATACAGAATTTTAAAGTTAGTTAACTAATTTATAGGTATAAAAATGACAACATTAACCATTACTCGCCCAGACGATTGGCATGTACATTTACGCGATGGCGATGCTTTAACGACCACAGTTCCAGATATTAGCCGTTACTTTGGCCGCGCTATTATTATGCCAAACTTAGTTCCTCCCGTTACCAATGCAGAATTAGCGACGCAATATCATCAACGCATTATGGCTGCTAATATAAACGGCTCAAAACAAAGTACGCCATTTCAACCATTAATGGTGCTTTATTTAACTGATAAAACAACCGTACAAGAAATATATGACGCTAAAGCAACGGGTCTTGTTTTTGCGGCTAAGTTGTATCCTGCTGGAGCAACGACAAACTCTTCTTCTGGTGTGACGAGTATTGATAACATCGCTGATGTACTTGTAGCAATGCAAGAAGTGGGCATGCTTTTATTGGTCCACGGCGAAGTGACTGACAGCCATATTGATATATTTGATCGTGAAGCGATATTTATTGAAACTATTTTAACGCCCTTAGTAGCAAAATATACGGATTTAAAAATAGTTTTAGAACATATAACCACTAAAAATGCGGTTGAATTTGTTGAGCAAGCAGGTCATAACGTTGCGGCGACAATTACCGTTCACCATTTATTATTTAATCGTAACGATATGTTAGTTGGCGGGATTAAACCTCATTACTACTGTCTACCTATTTTGAAACGTAATATTCATCAACAAGCATTAATTGCTGCAGCAACTGGAGGGAGTCGTAAGTTTTTCTTAGGAACTGATTCTGCTCCTCACCCACAACATGCCAAAGAATCGGCTTGTGGTTGTGCAGGATCTTATACGGCACATGCAGCAATTGAGCTCTATGCTGAAGCATTTGAAGCAGCAGGGGCCTTGGATAAGTTAGAGGGCTTTGCGAGTTTACATGGGCCAGCATTTTATAATTTACCGGTTAATAGCGATAAAATAACTTTAGAAAAAGCCCAATGGCATGTACCAGCGACTATGTCGTTTGGTCATGATGTTGTTGTGCCAATCCGTGCTAACGATACTATTGCTTGGCAAGTAAAAGACTAGATTTAAATAGGAAGTAATAATGCAATTATTTGTAAATGATTTAACGGTCATTGATTTTTCATACTGTTGCCAGGAACGTGGCATTGTCGGCGAGAGTTGGATCGTTGATGTACTCCTTGATGGTGCTCTCAATGAAATGAGCATGGTGCTTGACTTTGCTGTGGTTAAAAAGCAAATTAAAGCAATTATAGATGATGCTGTTGATCATAAATTATTATTACCGATGAAAAACGAATGTATGACTGTTACTGATTCATTACATCAGAAAAACCATGAATACGTTGATTTTATCAGTGAGCGTGCCAGTTACTATTTACAGTCACCAAAATGTGCTTTTGCTAAAATTACTAGCGATACGATTGATGTAGCATCTGTTACTGAGCATTTAACCGCAATAATTCTTGAGCAATTACCACAAAATGTTCAAGGTCTTAAGCTAACCCTTCGACCAGAGAATATAAGCGGCGATTTTTACCATTACACCCATGGTTTAAAATTACATGACGGAAATTGTCAGCGTATTGCTCATGGTCACCGTTCTACTATTCATATTTTACAAAAAGGTCAACGTGTAGCGGCATTAGAAAAAGCTTGGTGCTTACGTTGGCAAGATATTTATATTGCTTCAGGTGTTGACCGTGTTGCAAAAGCAGATATTGAACTGTCAAATTTTGCTCAACACAATTTGACGCCCGATCACCATTTCTTTTCTTATACCGCGCCACAAGGTCGCTTTGACATCGCGGTTGAGAATAAGGTATTAGACGTTGTCGATTGTGACTCAACCGTTGAGCTTTTAGCCGACTTTATTGCCAGACAATTAGTTGCTGATAATCAACGTGAGGTAACGGTTGTTGCCTTTGAAGGTGTTGGTAAAGGCGCGATTGCAAATGCTTAATACTAAAAACACTAAGCTTATAACTTTATGTTTAATAGGTGTTTTTTTTAGTCAGCACTCGTTTGCTGATATTAAGCTTTCCGGAGAAATAAAGCAGGGCGCTTTAGTTATAGGTAAAACAGCTAATGATAATGTTGTTACCTTTGATGGGAAAGTACTGCCTTTATCTGAGTATGGCGATTATGTTTTTGGATTTAGCCGCGATGATGATAAAACGCATCAATTAGTGATCACTCAGCCAAATGGTGAAAAAGAATTAAAGTCTTTAACACCGGTAAAGCGTCAATACGATATTCAACGTATTGAAGGTATTGCCAAAAAAATAATGAACCCCAATCCAAAAGCTGTTACTCGTTCTAAGCAAGATGGCGCGCAAGTGAGTACAGCCAGACAAACCTTAAGTACTAAAACTGATTTTGCAAAAGGTTTTATTGCACCAATAACAGGCATTATTACGGGTGTCTATGGTAGCCAACGGGTTTTTAATGGTGTACCTAAACGTCCTCATTATGGTTTAGATTACGCAGGAAAAACCGGCGATCCAGTCAAAGCTCCCGCAGCAGGCACTGTGGTAATGTTCGTACCTGATATGTTTTATTCAGGTGGCACCATGATAATCGATCACGGTCATGGTATTACTTCTAGTTTTTTACATTTAAGTAAATCTTACGTTAAAACCGGCGACGAAGTTAAAAAAGGACAAGTTGTTGCTGCCGTTGGCGCTAGTGGCAGAACTACAGGTCCTCATTTAGATTGGCGTATTAATTGGTTTAATATGCGTTTAGATCCCGCCTTAGCGTTAAAAGCTGTTGCCATTAAATAGAAAATATTAACGCGATATTAAGGTCTACATTCATTTATTAAGTCGGTAGTAAGTTATACAAATAAATGAGTGTAGGATTAATTAACCCGTCTTTTTTTACCACTTTCAGCACGTTTCTTATTTTCACTTTGAACATATACCGTATCGGTTGTTGCCATGCTTGCATGACCCAAATCTTCTGAAATATCTTTAAGAGGGCGCCCACGTTCAATTTCCATACTTGCACCGGTATGCCTTAACCAATGGGCAGAAGCTTCTTTCAATTTTAATGCCTTATTTTCACCTTCGGATCTGCGCATATTTTCATGTGCTTGATCGAAAACACTTTGAACTAAACGGCGTAAATGTCGAGATGTCATACCACCTTGGCCACGAACTTTCTCAACAAGAATTGAATTTTCATTACTTGATGGTAAGCCTAATAAACCTCGGGAAGAGCGGTAACGTTCTAAAAAAGGTAAGAAATCAAGAGGAACGGTGATATCACGCAATTTACGGCTTTTTCCAAAGACTTTAAGCCACCAATTTTCATCATCATCTTGCCAAAAGTGTCCCATTGTAGGTGACCAATTTGCACGTTCTGATAGTTCCGAAATTCTTAAAAAAAGAGTTTTTAATGCAGATATAACAAATAAATTTCGTTCAAATAGTGGGTTTTCATCAGCCATTTCAATGGCTGTATCTAAAACATATTGCCATTGGCTAGCGGTTAAGCGTTTAACTTCTTTAACTTGAGAGTCTATTATAAAATGTCGGCAATCTTTTTTAGCTATTTGTGCAGGATTACCAATGCAAAAATCCTCAGCCATTAAATAGTTGTAGAAAACGATAATTGCGGTAAACATTGATGAAAGTGTTTGTTGTGATGGACGATATTTTTTCTTATCGATGATATATTCAGATTTTAGACTTTTAGGTGCTTGGATTTTATATGGGAACCAAAGCTTATTAGCTAAGGAATAACCATTGGATATTTTGAAACGTTCTTGATTTGATGTACCAATCCAAGTAACTGGTGGCTGCCAACAAAAGTCAGCATATTCAAGTAAGTCTGATTTACGTAATTGGTCTATTGGTTTTTTCTTTTCAATAAATGACCATAAAAGAAAACGTTCAACGTCATTTCTAAATCGGTCATAAGTATGTGTAGATTTATTTCTACCAATATAAGTAAGGAAAATTTTCCCCCAATCAAATTGTTCAAGCCACCAAGGTTCATTTGATGAGAATATTTTATCTAACTCTGGGTAGTCATCAAAATCAAAATCACACAAATCAATGTATGGTGGATATAAAGGAACAGGTTTATTTAACAACATTATTTTGAAAACCAAGTAGATAGTACGTATAAAGGCAGTCTAAACCATTATACCCACTATGTCCAATACTGAAGAGTATCGGACATAGTGGGCTATATGAAATCTAGGGAAGTGCTCCCCGTAACTACTTGCAGAATAAAAAACTTCTGATCTGCTATTATAATTTTAATCACCTCTTATTCATTGCATAAACTTGTCGTCTAGCAACGCAATAAATTATGAACGTTATTTTAAATTTATCGCGTTAAGTGTTAAGACGCTATGCCTAGTCGTTGAAATGCAAAAGCACCAATACCTATTAGTACTAATATTAAAACAAGCTTACTCTTAACGGCTGAAGTATTTCTATAAATACGAGGTTTATGCGCTTGTATAATTTTAGCTTCAACACCTTCAATACGGCAATTAACGGCTTTGCTTTTACCGTTAGCTTGCTCTTCTACATCAAAATAAATTAAATCACCTACTTTAGGTTTTCTACTCATCTCTTTTAATGATGATATATGAATAAAGGTATCTTTAGTCAGTTCACTCGATTTAATGAAGCCAAAGCCTTTATTATCTTTCCAACTTGTTAATTGTCCTTTGTGCATCACGGTTCCATTACAGATTTTAGTTATAAACTATAAAAGCTTTTTCTAAGGTAAATATTACAATAATTATCATTAAAAAAGATCAATCGAATATGATCCGACTGATCCTCTTTACTATAACTTAATGTCGTTAATATTACATATGGTCAATAATACAATCACCAAACTCTGAACATGTAACCAGTGTTGCACCATCCATCAAACGTTCAAAATCGTAAGTGACTGTTTTAGCGTTAATAGCACCTGACATACCTTTAAGTAATAAATCAGCGGCTTCAACCCAACCCATATGTCTCAACATCATTTCTGCAGACAAAATAACAGAGCCTGGATTAACTTTGTTCAAACCCGCATATTTTGGTGCTGTGCCATGTGTTGCTTCAAAAATGGCAATATCATCATTCATGTTCGCGCCTGGTGCAATACCAATGCCGCCAACTTGTGCTGCCAATGCGTCAGATATATAGTCACCGTTTAAATTCAATGTTGCGATAACACTGTATTCTGCGGGTCTTAATAAAATTTGCTGTAGCATTGCATCAGCAATAACATCTTTAATGATGATCTCTTTACCTGTTTTTGGGTTTACAAATGAACACCAAGGACCACCCGCAATAAAGTCAGCACCAAATTCATCGCGTGCTAATTGGTAACCCCATTCTTTAAAGGCGCCCTCGGTATACTTCATGATATTACCTTTGTGTACTAAAGTTACCGACTCTCTGTCGTGATCTATAGCATACTGAATGGCTTTTCTCACTAAGCGTTCGGTACCTTCTTTAGATACCGGCTTAATACCGATACCACAGTTTTCGGTGAAACGAATTTTTGTTGCGCCCATTTCATCGGTTAAAAACTTAATCATTTTCTTTGCTTGATCAGAACCCGCTTTATACTCAATACCAGCATAGATATCTTCTGAATTTTCTCGAAAAATAACCATATCTACTTCGCTTGGCTTTTTAACAGGGCTTGGTACACCGGTGAACCATTGTACTGGGCGCTGGCAGACATATAGATCTAATATTTGTCTAAGTGCTACGTTTAATGAACGCATGCCACCACCTACAGGCGTAGTTAACGGCCCTTTTATGCCAACTTTATACTGCTTAAACATTTCTAATGTTTCTTCAGGTAACCATGTTTCTGAATCGTAAACTTGGGTTGCTTTTTCACCGGCATAAACCTCCATCCAGTGGATCTTACGGTCACTGTTATAAGCTTTTTCAACAGCAGCGTTAACAACTTTAATCATTGGCGGTGTTACATCGATGCCAATACCATCACCTTCAATAAAAGGGATAATAGGATTATTCGGGACACATAGCTGCCCATTTTCACAGGTAATGGCTTGACCTTCAGTCGGGATTTTTACGTTCGTAGACATATATGATTCCTCTTCTTTAGCACAATAACGTTAACAGGTATTAACTTTAAAGCTATATTGTTTGAATTATGGATAAAACTGCTTATTTTAGTATAGGTTATCTTTACTTGAATGTTAAAAATAAATGAAAAAGACATGCAACACTAATACAAAATAGATGATATTGACTATAACCGAGGTGAATAATTTAAACAATCGTTTAAATTATGCGTTTGAAAGCTATTAATACCCGCTAATGAAATAAAATAGCTTGGTGAAAGTAAACTATCTTGAGATAATTACTATCAATATTATTTTTTAGGATTGTTGATGAAACTATTAGTACGTAACTTATCTCGCTCTACAACCGAACAAGAAATTCGGATTTTATTTTCAGCTCATGGTGGTGTCACCGAATGTACTTTAGTTTTAGACCAAGAAACGGGAAAATCTAAAGGTTTCGCGTTTGTGGCAATGCCTAATGAAGCAGAAGCTAAAAAAGCGATAAAAGCACTGCACGAAACTAGAATTGGTAGTAATAGAATTAGAGTGAAAATATCTAAGTAAGACTAATTATCATTATTAGCATTCAATAAAAAGGCTGAGTATCAATTAAGATACTCAGCCTTTTTTATCTTTATAACTTAGCTAGTGTTACGTTACAGTAAGCTAGACAATATAGTATTAAACGTTTCGCTTGGACGCATCGCTTTACGCGCTAGGTCAACATCAGCATAATAATAACCGTTAATGTTCATTGATGGACCTTGAGCGGCATTTAATTCAGCAATAATTTTAGCTTCTTGCTTAGTTAATGCTTGAGCAATAGCAGTAAAACTCGCTTTTAACTCTTCATCATTTGTTTGTTCCGCAAGTGCTTGTGCCCAGTACATAGCTAGATAAAAATGGCTACCACGGTTATCTAATTCACCCACTCTACGTGAAGGCGATTTGTTTTCATCGAGGAACTTACCTGTTGCTGAATCTAGCGTATCAGCAAGTACTTGCGCTTTGTTATTCTTGGTATGAACGCTTACATGTTCTAAAGAAGCAGCAAGGGCTAAAAATTCACCCAAAGAATCCCAACGTAAATGGTTTTCTTTTTCAAATTGTTGAACATGCTTAGGTGCTGAACCACCCGCGCCTGTTTCAAATAATCCGCCGCCATTCATTAGTGGCACAATTGAAAGCATTTTAGCGCTGGTGCCTAATTCTAAAATTGGAAATAAATCAGTTAAGTAATCACGTAAAACGTTACCGGTTACTGAAATAGTATCTTCACTCTTAGCGGTTCGCGCTAAAGTAAACTCACAGGCTTTAACGGGTTCTAAAACCTGAATATCTAAACCTGTTGTATCATGGTCAGCTAGATAGGTATTTACCTTTTTAATCATCTCTGCATCATGGCCACGATTTTCATCTAACCAAAATACTGTCGGTACATTAGTGGCTTTAGCACGAGTCACGGCAAGTTTAACCCAATCTTGAATAGGGGCATCTTTAACCTGACACATTCTCCAAATATCACCTTGAGCAACGTTATGTTCTAATAAGGTATCGCCGTTGTCATTAACCACTCGAACTGTACCTTTACCTGTCATGGTAAAGGTTTTGTCATGTGAACCGTATTCTTCAGCTTTTTGCGCCATTAGACCTACGTTTGGCACTGTACCCATTGTTGTTGGGTTGAATGCACCGTTTTCACGACAAAAATCGACAACCGCTGAAAAAACACCAGCGTAGTTACGATCTGGGATCATAAATTTAGTATCTTTTTGATTGCCATCACGATCCCACATCATACCAGAAGCTCTTAAAGCCGCAGGCATTGAAGCATCAATAATGACATCGCTTGGTACATGAAAATTAGTAATACCTTTGTCTGAATCAACCATCGCAACTTCTGGACGTGTGGTATAAACAGCGGCTAAATCGGCTTCAATTTCTTTTTGTTTTTCGCTTGGTAAACGAGATATTTTTGCATACACATCGCCAATACCATTATCAGCATCTACACCAAGTTGTTCGAAAATAGCAGCATGTTTGTCAAAAACATCTTTATAAAAAACTTTGACTGCATAGCCGAACATGATTGGATCTGAAACTTTCATCATGGTTGCTTTTAAGTGAAGAGAAAGTAAAACGCCCTCTTCTTTAGCTTTAGCTGTTTGTGTTTCATAGAATTCAATTAATGCCGCTTTGCTCATTACTGCCGCATCGATAATTTCTTTGTCTAATAATGGTAAGTGTTCTTTTAATAAGGTGACCGCACCATTGTCGCTAACGAATTCAATTTTTACATTGGTTTCGCCATTTATAGTGGTTGATTTTTCACTACCGTAAAAGTCACCCGCTGACATATGAGCAACGTGTGATTTAGAATCTTTTGACCAAGCACCCATAGAATGAGGGTTTTTGCGTGCATATTGTTTAACTGAGCTAGGCGCACGACGGTCTGAGTTACCTTCACGTAAAACAGGATTAACCGCAGAGCCTAAAACTTTTGCGTAAGTAAGCTTAATAGATTGCTCTGCTTCATTTTGTGGTTCAGCTGGGTAGTTTGGTAAGTTATAACCTTTAGCTTGAAGCTCTTTAATAACGGCTTCTAGTTGTGGTATTGAAGCTGAAACATTAGGTAATTTAATGATGTTAGCTTCTGGTGTTTTAGCTAACAGGCCTAATTCTGATAAAGCATCACTTACACGTTGTTCTGCTGTTAAGTATTTTGGAAAGTTCGCTAATACACGGGCCGCAAGTGAAATATCACGCGTTTCAACGTTAATACCAGAAGAAGCCGTAAATGCCTGAATAATTGGTAATAAAGAGTGAGTCGCCAATGCAGGCGCTTCATCGGTAATCGTATAAATTATTTTTGTTGAATCTGAGCTCATTTACTTTCCTATTGCTAATTGCCTAATAAAGTGAAAACACCACTTATTGGCATTATTCATCACTCTATTACTATTAATTATTCCGCGAGAACGCTAAAGCGTATTAAAAATTTATCACTATTTATTCGCGATCTATTTGCCTGAGTAAGTACAGACATAAAAAACCAGTGGCTGTACCACTGGTTAACCTGAGCATTATAAACTTTCAAGTAAGCTTCGTAAACAATATGGCTATAATTACAAATAACTATGTTGTATATGTAGCGATTATTTATTCTAACCAACCTTTATCAATGGCTAGCGAAAACAATAAGGGCGAAAAAGTTTTGTACTTATCATAATTTGACGGACATTTTGCATTTTCTATGTAATGCGCTTTCCATGGATCATTAATTAGCCAAATATTATTATTAGCTACTGCAACGCCTTCTAATGAGGTGTTATCGATAGGCTCCCAATCACTGCATTCGATATTTTTAATACTCACTGGCGCTAAGAAATTCATAGCAATAACTTTCGTTGGTTGTTTCTTTGCCAAATCGATAATCCATAATTGATCATCATTCCTAGCTGCAGCAACGATATAACCAGGGTGATTATCTTTCGATAGATAGTCCATACCATTAATAGGGTGCATACCCTGACTAAATGTCGGTAATAGAACTTCAGTATCAACTACCGGAGCAAATTCATCAGTCGCCCAAAAGTTTTCGTCTAACACCAACGAAAAAATACGCGCTAAACCTTTACTATCTTTTTCCAAACCAAGGTATAACGTGTTGTCTTGACCAAAAGCTAGTCCCTCGATACCATCATTAGAAAAATCACCGACGTTATAACTTGCGTCAAATTGCAAGGGTCTAACATGTGTCATTGATAATATATTATTATCATCAAGCGCTAATCTCACAATAAGTGTCGGGTATGTTGTCGACCCGGTGTTTTGAAAACGCTGTTGACATACCGATGAAAGTTTATCGCTATTACGGGCATCTTCGGTCACTATAATGAAAATTTTATCATTGTTAGGGTCAACCGCTAAAGCTTCAAAATCAGGTTCACCTGCTAGATACGAGGAAAAGCAGCTGGACTTTACCTGGCTAGACATAGTCATGAACAACGATTTTTCTTCTACTAAGCCACTCGTGGGCTCAATAATATGTAATTGTTTTTGCTGAGACTTATCAGCTGAACCATCAGAAAGAGTCAGTAACTTGCCGCGCCATAGCTTTAACGCGGAGGTTTGTGGATCAAACATAACTTGCTGATCAGTTTCTACCAGCCATTTCCCCTTTAAAGTCACTTGCTGATAAATGTTATCATCAGCAAGTACAGTAAAAGCCGAGAGATAGATAGCTATAAAGGGTAGTAGCTTCATTAACAACTCAACCTGTAATTATTTTAAAAGGTGTAATATATTGGTAAGGTCAGATTTGCCTTCAGCAATTTCTTCTTGTGTTAATCCTGACAACTCATGTGGAAATACCAACCACTCATCAGACTCGTGAACGTAGTAGTCTGGTTTGATATCAACCACATTATTGGTTGGCTTATACCAAGGACAAGCAATGCGAACATCAGTTGGCATATTATTACGCGCTAATTTTTCAAGTTGTTTTATTAATGCATCAATACTGCGGCCTGAATCAAAAACATCATCAACAATCAATAAGCCATCAGTCGCATTGGCATTTTCGATAATGTAATGCAAACCATGCACTTTAATTTCTTTACTTTGTTGGTTAATGCCATAGTAAGAAGAAGTACGGACAGCGATATGATCTGTGTCGATATTTTTAAAATCAAAATACTCCTGAACAGCAATACCAACAGGTGCTCCACCACGCCATATGCCTATGATAAATTGTGGACGAAAACCATCTTCAAAGACTTTTGCGGCCAGTCTAAAAGAATCTTCTAGTAATTCTTGTGCGGTGATAAATTTTTTATTCATAGTGGTTGTTTCTTACTGTAAAAGTAGTGTAATGTGGCGAATTATATCAATTCTTGACCGAATGGTTAAGTAAATTATTCAGTGAATTAACGTTTATTATTTACCTGTACTCAAAAAACTTGAGTTTAACTAAGAGAAGTATTAATGCAAAAAACAATATTAACAACTGCTAGTTTACTATTTAGCTTAATGTATGTCTCACCAAGTTACTCTCAAGAACTAAAAGTAGCTTCATGGAATATCGCTTGGTTAGGTTCTCATGAGTATAATAAACGAAAATCAGATGATTATCAGCAATTAGCCGTCTATGCTAAACAACTTGATGCCGATGTGATTGCTTTACAAGAAGTTGAAGATGAAAATTGGGCAAAAATGGTCTTTGGTAACGAATACGATTTTTATTTTTCTACAAAAGACTGGGTACAACGTGTTGGTGTTGCCGTTAAAAAATCAGCGGGCTTAACTGTGGTTGCCAAAGAATATAAAGCATTAAATGTTACCCGTGTCAGACATGGTATGGATTTAACCTTATCTCGAGATGGTAAACAAATCAGGTTACTTGCCGTACACTTAAAGTCTGGTTGTTTTGCTTTGCCACTAGATAGCAAATACCTTGCAGCGATGCCAAGTAGTACAGATAAAGAATTAAGACTAAAAGAAGCCTGCACCACATTAAGTATGCAAATAGACCCACTTGAACGTTGGGTAGATGAACGAGCTAAAGATAATGAAGCCTTTATAGTACTTGGCGATTTTAACCGCAGATTTTCACAAGATGTAAGTCATCAATATGCAGAAGACCAAGGTTTGTGGCAAGCCCTTGACGATGAAGGCAATGAAGCGCTTTGGACACCAACGATGACAAAAGAGTCTGCTTGTTGGGGCGGTTACTACAAAGATTATATCGACCATATAGTTTTTAACCCTAGCGCTAAAAACATGTATGTCGAAAACTCTTTTGAACAATTAGTTTTCAAAGAAAAATATACTCGCGAGCTTGCAAATACATTAACAGACCATTGCCCTATTTCGGTTAAAGTCCAGCTTTAAACATTTAGTAAGGATTTTGAGCTAGAATAGACGACAGACATAAACCGTTGCTAGTGTTAACTAGCAACACTTTATATTATCAGGACAATAGACCCATATGTATAATAAGCAACTGCCACTTATAGATCTTCACCGACATTTAGACGGAAACATTCGACCTCAAACTGTTTGGCAATTAGCTCAGAAAAATAATATTGCTTTACCTGAAACTAATTTTGAAGACTTTTTACCTCATATTAAAATTACAGACAATGAAGCCGACCTGCTCGCTTTTTTAAAGAAGTTAGATTGGGGCGTGCAAGTACTTTCTTCATTAGATGATGTTATTCGTATCGGTTATGAAAATGTTGAAGATGCTTATCTGGCTAATATTGATTATGCAGAATTACGTTTTTCACCTTTTTATATGGCAATGACCCACAAACTCCCTATTGAAGGTGTTGTGGAAGCGATTATTGAAGGCGTTAACCAAGGCCGTAAAAAGTACCCGACCAAAATAAATTTAATTGGTATTTTGAGCCGTACTTTTGGAGTAGACAACTGCGATACTGAGCTTAACGCCCTTTTAGCCTATAAAGATAATATTGTTGCACTTGATTTAGCGGGTGACGAGTATAATTTTCCTGGTAGCCTTTTTGAAAGTCATTTCAAGAAAGCATCCCATGCGGGGTTGCAAGTAACCGTGCATGCGGGTGAAGCGGCTGGACCAGAAAGCGTTTGGCATGCTATAGAAAAACTAGGAGCCACCAGAATTGGTCATGGCGTCGCTTGTATAAAAGATCAAAAGCTAATGGACTACATGCTTAAACATAACATTGGTCTTGAGTCTTGCCTGACATCTAATTATCAAACAGGTACGATAAAAGATTTAAGTCAGCACCCCGTAAAAACCTTTTTAGCAAATGGCCTTAATGTTTGTTTAAATACCGATGACCCTGCAGTTGAGAATATTGAGCTTGAAGATGAATTTAACCTTGCCAGTAACTTACTTAAACTCAGTGAAACACAAATAACGCAATTACAAAGCAATGCCATTGAAATGAGTTTTTTAAGCCATGATGAAAAACAAATATTACGCCAATTAAAACTATAGCGTAAAGATAATATTGCTATCAATCACACAGTGATTATAAATTTCATTGGTTGTTGTTAACCTTAATGATTAATAGGTAATTGATCGTTACAGTACTTAGTATTATTATACCCATATTAACTTTTAGGCGACTTTTAAATAGTCGCCATAAACATTTTTTCAGTAAAAAACCCTTGATAGCAGTTTGATCCCATCAGGTCTGGCTAGAAACTTACTGAGTTACACTTAAAAACTAAAGGATAACTCTTATGCCAACTCCACATATTGAAGCTCAAGCAGGCGACTTTGCAAAAACTGTATTAATGCCGGGCGACCCACTTCGCGCTAAATATATTGCTGATAATTTTTTAGAAAATGTTAAATGCGTTACACGTGTTCGAAACATGTTTGGCTACACGGGCACCTATAAAGGCAAGCCTATCTCAGTAATGGGTTCTGGAATGGGGATCCCTAGCGTTTCAATATACGCGACTGAATTATACAAAGACTACGGCGTTGAAAGTATTATTCGTATTGGTTCTTGTGGCGCTGTTCGTGATGACATTAAAGTACGTGATATTGTTATTGGTATGGCAGCAAGTACCGACTCTAACGTTAACAGACAGCGTTTTCATGGCGTTGATTTTGCCGCATGTGCAGACTTTTCATTGTTAAAAAGTGTTGTTGATACGGCTGAACGTTTGAATAAACCTGTCCGCGTTGGTAATATTTTTACGGCTGATTTATTTTATACTCCGCAGCCTGAAATGTTTACCACTATGGAAAAGTATGGAATTTTAGCGGTAGAAATGGAAGCGGCTGGCCTTTATGGCGTTGCAGCCGAATACGGTAAAAAAGCTTTAACGGTATTAACCGTAAGCGATCATATTAAAACCGGTGAACAAACTACCGCAGATGAGCGCGAAACCACCTTTAAAGACATGATGGAATTAACCTTAGAAAGTATCCTATAACGTTATATTCGTTCATCCTGAACATAAAAAAGGGGGTAGCATTTTTGCTAACCCCTTTTTTATAACCATTATTTACACGAATAACAGCTTTTTAATCAAACCCACTTCGCTACTTATTGTTAAAGTTAAGCTCAGTTAGAAAGCTGGTGCCGTAATCCATTTTATCAACATTAAACATTTCAGCTATGGTTTGCCCTAAATCAGCAAAGGTTGTTCGTTTACCTAAATTTACCGAAGCAATATTGTGATGATAAGCCAATACTGGCACATACTCACGGGTATGGTCGCTACCTGGCCAAGTTGGATCACATCCATGGTCAGCGGTTAAAAACAGCACATCGTTATCGGTCATCGCATTGAGTACTTCAGGGATACGTAGATCGAAGGCTTCAAGTTCTTGTGCATAGCCGACCGGGTTACGTCTATGGCCAAAATCTTGGTCGAAATTAACCAAATTAGTAAATATTAACGAATTATCTGCTGCACTATTAAGATGTTTAATACTGGCATCGAGTAAAGCATCTAAGCCCGTCGCTTTGGTTTTTTCGCTAATACCTTGATGGGCAAAAATGTCAGCAATTTTACCGACACTGATCACATGCGTACCGGCATCAAAAATTTTATCTAATACGGTTGGTGCTGGAGGTAATACCGAATAATCGCGGCGGTTACCTGTTCGAGCAAAATTGTCTGGGTTGTCACCGATAAAAGGCCTGGCAATAACTCGCCCTATATTAAGGCCTTCAAGTTCTGCTCTTACTGTTTCACAATACTTATAAAGATTGTCTAGACCAAAATGTTCTTCATGTGCGGCAACCTGAAAAACGCTATCTGCTGAGGTATAACAAATAGGTAAGCCAGTTTTGATATGCTCTTGTCCTAACTTTTCTAAGATAACCGTACCTGAGGCATGACAATTGCCAAGCATGTCGCTAAAGCCAGTGGCTTTGTTAACTTTATCTATTAGGTCAACCGGAAAGGCTTTTTCTTTATTGGTGAAATATCCCCAATCAAAGAGAACCGGCACACCTGCCATTTCCCAATGACCACTTGGGGTATCTTTACCTGTGCTTATCTCTTGTGCGTAACCATAAGCCCCTTTTTGAGGTTCACCACCTTGCTGTGGAAAATCGGTATTGGACGCCTCATGGCAAGCTTTAAATAAGCCCAAACTTGCCAAATTTGGTAAGTTTATCGCTTTTCCAGTCTCTGCATAATATGCTTTAGCGAGGTTAGCAAGGGTATTTGCGCCTACATCACCAAACTCAGCTGCGTCAGCAGAGTAACCGATACCAAAACTGTCTATCACTAAAACTATTGCGCGGGCCATAGCATTTCCTTTATGATCATTTTTTCAATATATATTCATAAATAGCAGAATAAAACATGACCACATGGTCAAGTTGTGCTAATTTACCATCTTTTGAAAATGGGGTAAATGATGCTTTAAAATATACGCGAATAAAGTAACGTATTTTTGATCATTTAACCGTAAAAGTATAAAATTAGCGTTAATTACTATCACATTATCACTAATGATAGGATTAAAACCATTTCTGAAGCTGAATTATCGACAGGCATAAACAATTGAACGCAAATAAACCGACAATCATTACAATCACAGGTCCTTCTGCATCGGGTAAAACCCTTTTTGCGCATACTATTCACGACGAACTTATCGATGAATTAGGTGAAGACGGTATTTCTATTCTAAGTGAAGACGCTTACTATCGCGATCAATCTCATTTGTCGATGTCTGAGCGTGAACAAACAAACTATGATAATCCCAGTGCCTTTGAACATGACTTGTTAACTGAGCACTTAAAAAACATCACTGAAAATAAATCTATCGACGTACCTATTTACTGTTATAAAACGCATACACGTTTAAATGAAACACGGGTATTTACCCCAACGAAGATTGTGCTTGTTGAAGGTATTTTACTGCTTTCAAACAAAGCACTTAGAGATCAGTTTGATATAAAAGTCTATATGGATACGCCTCTTGATATTTGTCTAGTTCGACGAATTAAACGTGATTTAACCGAGCGAAATAGAAGTGTTGAGTCTGTAACAAATCAATACTTAGAAACCGTTAGACCTATGTATTATCAATTTATTGAACCCTCTAAAGCTTGGGCTGATATAGTGATCACACGAGGCGGAAAAAACAGAATGGCGATAGAAGTACTTAAAGCAAAAATTCGTCAACTGTCAAAATTACCATTACAAAAATAGCAATAATAATAACAATAACAATAAAAAATATTAAGGGGTATGTATGGATTTTGCTGCATTTAGAGGGGTAATAGGCATATTTGTTTTATTAGCCATTGCCTATGGAATTTCTAAAAGTAGAAAGGACATTAATTTACGTACGGTAGGTTTTGCATTTTTGCTACAACTATTACTCGGTGCGTTTGTTTTATATGTCCCTTTTGGCAAAGACGTATTGACCACGATTACTTCAAGCGTTCAAAGTGTTATTGATAGTGCTAAGGTCGGTATTAACTTCCTCTTTGGTGGCTTAGGCACAGATGCTATGTACGATAATGGTGTTGGTTTTGTTTTTGCTGTGCGTGTTTTACCTAATATTATTTTCTTTTCTTCGTTAATCGCCGTACTTTATTATCTGGGTATTATGCAGTGGGTTATAAAAATTATTGGTGGTAGTTTACAAAAACTCTTACAAACCAGTAAACCTGAGTCACTATCAGCGACTGCCAATATCTTTGTTGGCCAAACAGAAGCGCCCTTAGTTGTTCGACCTTACATTGCTAAAATGACTCAGTCTGAACTATTCGCCATTATGGTTGGTGGCTTAGCCTCTGTTGCAGGTTCTATTATGGCGGGTTATGCGGGTTTAGGCATAGAGCTTAAATACCTAATAGCGGCGTCGTTTATGGCGGCACCAGGTGGCTTACTCATGGCTAAAATCATTTGCCCTGAAACAGAGCCTGAAAAAATTGTTCAAGACTCCGTAGACTTTGATGAAGGCGATGAAAAGCCTGCTAATGTTATTGATGCTGCTGCATCTGGCGCGGCATCTGGGTTAAAACTTGCGGTTAATGTGGGTGCGATGTTATTAGCTTTTATTGCTTTAATTGCTCTCCTGAATACGATTGTTGGTGGTATTAGTGGTTTGTTTGGATTCGATAATATTACCATCGAACTTATTTTAGGCTACGTGTTTGCTCCTTTCGCTTTCATTATTGGTGTACCGGTTAATGAAATGCTACAAGCAGGCAGTTTTATTGGCCAAAAAATTGTGGTCAATGAATTTTTTGCTTATGTTAATTTCGTTGAAATTAAAGATACACTTTCACCGGTAACCCAAGCCATCGTCACCTTTGCATTGTGTGGCTTTGCTAACTTATCTTCCATCGCAATCTTGTTAGGTGGTATTGGTTCAATGGCACCTAGTCGCCGACGTGATATCGCGCGGCTTGGCATGCATGCTATGTTAGCGGCGACCTTAGCTAATTTAATGAGCGCAGCTATTGCTGGCGTATTCATTTCTTTATAAATAATTGATAGGAAAATAAACGTTATGTCTGACCTTAAAGCCATCGCTCAACGCGCACTTTCGTTAATTGATTTAACAAGTTTAACCGACAGTGAAACAGAAGAAGAAATTATAACCTTGTGTCGACAGGCAAATTCTATTGGTGGCGTTACTGCTGCTATCTGTATTTTTCCTCGCTTTGTGCCGTTGGCAAAAAAGACGTTAAAGGCGCAACAAACACCACAGATAAAAATTGCTACCGTCACTAACTTCCCACACGGTAATGATGATATAGATATCGCATTAGCCGAAACACAAGCCGCTGTCGCATACGGCGCAGACGAAGTCGATTTAGTTTTTCCTTACCGAGCGCTAATGGCGGGTAATGAGGCCATTGGTTTTGATATGGTCAAAGTGTGTAAACAAGCTTGTGGTGAATTTGCTAAGTTGAAAGTAATTATTGAAACGGGTGAGCTTAAATCACCCGCGTTGATTGAACAAGCCAGTGAAATTGCGATTAATGCTGGTGCTGACTTTATCAAAACCTCAACGGGGAAAGTAGCGGTAAATGCAACACCAGAAGCCGCACAAATTATGCTTGAAGTGATAAAAAACAAAAATACCAATGTTGGTTTTAAGCCCGCTGGTGGTGTTAAAAACGTAGAAGATGCAGCCGTTTATCTTACTTTAGCCGATAGTATCTTAGGCAGTGAGTGGGCTGATAATAATCACTTTCGTTTTGGTGCAAGTAGCTTACTTAACAGTTTACTTGACACACTAGGACACAGCACAGAAAATACCTCAGCAACTAACTACTGATCTCCTTTGATAAAGAAGTAACTCATGGCACAACTGTATTTTTATTATTCATCAATGAATGCGGGTAAATCTACACATTTGCTGCAATCGTCTTATAATTATCGAGAGCGCGGTTTAACTACCGCAATTTATACGGCGCAAATTGATGACAGATTTGCTAAAGGTAAAGTCGCTTCACGCTTAGGTATAGATGCAGATGCTTTCTTATTTGATGATAGCATCAATATGTTTATAGAAATAAAAGATAAACATCAAGCGGCTAAAATTGATTGTGTGCTGATTGATGAAGCACAGTTTTTGTCAACCGAACAAGTTAAGCAGTTAACAGATGTAGTCGATCTCTTACATATTCCCGTATTAGCCTACGGAATAAGAACTGACTTTCTTGGTGAAACTTTTTCAGGCAGTGCTGCCCTACTTGCTTGGGCCGATAAGTTAGTCGAGTTAAAAACAATTTGCCATTGTGGTCGCAAAGCTAATTTTGTTATCAGACAAGATGAAAATGGTGTACCCGTAAAAGTAGGTCAACAAGTAGAAGTGGGCGGCAATGAACGTTATGAGCCGTTATGCAGAGCCCATTTTAAGCAATTGGTCTGGTAAGTATCTAGATTAAAGTACTTATTGCTAACAATATATTCAGCTAAACTTCCTCTATCCTTTAAAAAAACAAGGAATATTCCATGTCAGTTTTTGAAAGTTCTCATCCATTGGTTAAACACAAAGTCAGTTTACTACGCGATAATAATATTTCAGTTAAAGCCTTTCGAGAGTTAACCAAAGAGATATCAATGTTATTAACGGTTGAGGCGACTCAAAACCTTAGTATTAAAAATATCCCATTAACTTGTTGGTCTGGCGAAATTTCAGTGCCAACTCTTGCTGATAAACAACCCACACTGGTACCAATTTTACGTGCCGGCTTAGGTATGCTTGAAGGCGCACTGTCAATACTGCCGTGTGCAAAAATAAGTGTTGTCGGTATACAGCGTAATGAAGACACATTAGCGCCAGAAAGTTACTACGAGAATATTATCTCTGATATAGAAAGTCGAACAGCAATTATTATTGATCCTATGCTAGCGACTGGCGGCACAGCATTAGCAACCATAGATTTATTAAAGGCGTCGGGATGTAAAACAATCATTGCACTATTTTTGGTCGCTGCGCCTGAAGGTATAAAATTGCTTGAGGATGCTCATCCGGATGTCATGTTAACGATTGGTGTAATAGATGAGAAACTTAACGAACAAGGTTATATTTTACCGGGTCTGGGCGATGCCGGAGATAAAATCTTTGGTACGTTGTAATTAATACGGCGTGCTAACTAATCACTTTTTTAATAAGTGATTAGTTAGCAAGATATTACCTATATCGGCATTGTCTATAACGGCTTTATTTAATAAATAACCGGTGGTAATTCAGGGCTATCTTCAGAATAAGTGATCGCCTGTTTAAATTGCTCTGCGGCTAACAGCGCTGAATTTTCATCTTTGGCATGTACACGAGCAATGACTTCTCCACTATTGACCTGAACTCCAAGCGGTAAAATTCTATCGAAGCCAACACTATGGTTAACTTTTTGTTTTGGCGCTGCTCTACCGCCACCTAATCCCACCACTGACATACCAATATCTCGAGTGTTCATTTGAGCTAAATAGCCATGTTGACTGGCTTTAACTTCCATAATAATGGCCGCTTTATTCATTGAGCCCCATGGGTTTTCAACAAAATCTTTTGGCCCACCTAACGCCGCTATCATACGCTCAAATATCTCAGCTGCTTTACCTGAATGAAGGGCTTTGTCAATTTTAAGGTAAGCGGTTTGCTCATCGCTGGCTAAGCCCGAATTCACAAGCATCGCACAGGCTAATGTTTTAACAACTTTATGTAAACGAGGTTCGCGTTGTTTACCCGTCAAATATTTAGCGGTTTCATACATTTCAATGGCATTACCGGCACTGGTGCCTAATACCTGATTCATGTCAGTAATGATCGTTTGGGTTTTAACCCCTGCACCATTGGCGACACTAGAAATACTATTAGCAAGTGCTTTAGCATCTTCAAGAGATGACATCATCGCGCCATTACCCACTTTGACATCCATCACTAAAGTATCAAGACCTGCCGCAAGTTTTTTAGATAAAATTGAAGCGGTTATCAGTGGAATAGATTCAACCGTCGCGGTGACATCACGAATACCATAAAGGCGTTTATCTGCTGGCGCTAAATTATCTGTTTGAGAAATAATGGCTACGCCCACGTCTTTAACAATACGCTTAAACTCGCTAATTGTAGGTTCTACATTAAAACCGGCAATACTTTCTAATTTATCTGATGTACCTCCGGTATGCCCTAACCCTCTACCTGAGATCATCGGCACATAAGCGCCACACGCAGAAACAATCGCCGCTAACATAAAGCTGACTTTATCACCTACGCCACCCGTAGAGTGTTTATCAACGATGGGGGCATCATAGCCCTCCCAAGAGAGCACATCACCCGAGTTCATCATCGCGGTGGTGAGCGTTACTTTTTCTTCAACCGATAATCCTTGCTGAAAAATTGCCATAGCCATTGCACCGACTTGGCTGTCAGAAAAGCTACCATCAACTAAACCATTAACAAAATCGTGAATTTGGCTTTGATTAAGGATTTTACCATCGCGCTTAGTGCGAATAATTTCTTGGGGTAATATCATTGATGGATATCCTTAAATGTCCAATAAATATTTTGGCGTAAAAGCATCAGGTAAAAGCTCAGCGACACTCCACACTTGTTGTTTGTCTTTGTGATTAAACGCTACCACAGGCGCTGATTGTTCAAAAAACTCAGCAATAACCTGTCGGCAAGCGCCACACGGAGGTGTCATTTTTTCTTGCTCGGTATAAATAACGATCATTTGAAAGCTTTGCTCACCCTTTATTACTGCATGGCTTATGCAATTACGTTCTGCACAGACAGTTAAACCGTAAGAGGCATTTTCAACATTACAGCCTTGGACAATCGTACCGGAAGTGGTTAAAGCCGCAGCACCGACATGAAACTTACTATAAGGCGCATAAGCTTTTAAATAAGCTTCTTTAGCGGCTACTTTTAATTCTGCAGGTATTTCTATGGTATTTTTATTCATTATTGTAAAAATTCAAGAGTAATGTAGACCTGTGAGAATACCATAGCTGACCAAGTGGTCAAGTAATGCATTTAAGGTATCACTTACTCGGCTAATTTTTTTGTAAAAAAAAGCCCTTTAGTAAACTAAAGGGCCTATATTTCAATAAATTACAGTGTGGTTAGAACTTGTAGCTAATACCCACTTTAATTCTCCAAGAAGAACGCTCAGCATCATAATATGTTGGCGCACTATCTCTAAATCCTTCACTATATTCATAAGTATTAGTATCTTGGTCGTAATTAATATCAACTAACTCTCTAGCATTTGTGAAGTTAGTCACATTAACTTTACCTGCACTACTATCGATTAAGTTAAGAACGTTTTTAACCGAAACGAAAAGCACACCTTTATGACCTTCCATAAAACCAGGAACTTCTTGGCTATATTTAAAGTCAAGACGAGAATTCCAAGGTCCTGTTTCAGTATTACGAGGTGCAATTCCACCAGCATATTTCGTTAAACCACTCGCATCAAGTACAGTTTTAAGTTGTTCATAACTATAACCATCAGCATATGTTACCGCTGCATCATCTGCACCTGATGGTATATATGGTAAAAACATATCAGCTCTTGTGTAGTTGTTTTGACCACCGAAAGCATTTGAACCGCCATCATATACCCAACTGTAAGGTCGACCTGATGAACGTTCACCTTGAAGTGAGAAAGTCGAGTTGTAACCTTCAAACATTTCAATGTTATAAGACAAGTTTAGTTTGAAACTATGTTCAATTTCATAACGGCTTGTACCAACTTGAGGGTTGTTTCGATCAGCGGTATTATATTTCGAGAAGTTTGAGTTAGAGGTTGAACTCGTTCCGCCAGCTAATGATGTTGCGTCAGTATTTGCATATGAAACATTGAAATAAAGACCGTTATCAAACGCTTTAGCTGCACTTAAAGTAAATATCTTACGTTTGCCGCCTTCACCATTTGTAACCATAGCATCAGCTCTATCACGCGAGCCTGTGCCAACAGGGATAACACGACCATCAGGACCTACAACAGATTCTTGTGTCGTTCTGTATAATTCTTTCCAGCGAACAGCGTCTTTTTCTTCAACGTACATGAAGCTAGTTTCTAAATCCCAACCCGTACCTAAATAAGGACCTAAATCAGCGGTATAGTTCGCTGTTAAACCTACACGCCATTCGCTTGGCAATTCAAAGTTAGGATCGATTGCATCAACATCGCCGTCACCTGGAGTCAGTGTTGCACCTGCAGGAGGTTGAGTTATATCAGCATTTGTTAAGTCAACATCATTTACGTTTGCACGTACATTGATTTGGCCATCATTTGAATATACGTTAGAAATCCAAACATTTGGAGTACCACCATAATAGCGACCGATACCACCACTTAAGGTCAAGTCGTCTTGCACTGACCAGTTAAAACCGAAGCGAGGTAAGAAAATATCTTTACCGTCTAAACTATTCGTGTTGCTAAAACCATATAAACCAACAAAAGCTTCGTTTTCACGGATAGTGCCAGACGTTGAAATACGCTCATACCGCACACCTGCATTTACCCATAACTCATCGTTAATTTGCCATTTATCTTCAACAAAAAGGTGGAAGTTTGATAATGAAAACTCTGCTGCTGCATCATTCGCATTACCTGTGTAAGCATTTGAATAAGAAACACGTTCAGCATTTTGATTTTTGAAGTCTTCTACTGAATCAAATAACCACTCACCTCGAGAAAAAGGTACAAACTGGTTAAATACGTTGGTTTTTTCAATACCAACACCAAATGACAATACATGTTCTTCAAGTAAATATTCACCGTCAAAATCAATAGCTAAAGTGTCATTTGTCAATTGGTTGGCATGACGATATGCGTCAGTACCAAGCCATATTGAATTTGAATCACGGTCAGAGCATCTTTCATCACTTTCACCGATAGTGATACACGCTTGACCAATTTTTTTATCGTTTAAAGCATCAGAGAATGAACTCTGTTTGTTTTCAACATCTTTAAATGAAACACTTAACTGTGTTGATAGTTCATCAGTCCAGTATGAATAAAGTTGTAAAGCATATGATTCAACACTTGCATCAACGTTATACCAGTTACTCAATAAACCAAATTGATTTCTTGAACTTGTATGTTGATCACGCACTGAGTTATCTTGTGTGTTTTGATAAGTAAATGCTGCACGATGGTCATCATTGATATTCCAATCAAGCTTAACAATTAATTTTTCGCTATCGTTAGATAGGCCATCAGCAATACCGCCAGCATTAACGCCATAGACTTCTGAAGCAATATTTTGTACTTCTGTAATCGTATCAGAAGTTAACCAATCTTTAGGATTTGCAGTACCAGGACCAAAATTATTTACAAATGGACTTTTAGACTCTTCATAACTTACAAAAAAGAACAACTCGTCTTCAATAATCTTGCCGCCTAAAGCCATACCATAATTTTTACGTGTAAAGTCTAACTTGATATCTTCGCCATCTTCATTTTTAGGCGTGCCGGCTAAAGAATCACTTGAGTAGTCGTAAAACAACTCTCCAAATAGTTCATTAGTACCTGATTTTGTAACCGCATTTATTGACGCACCGGTAAAGCCCGAAGCTTTGGCATTAAAAGGGGTAATATCAATGGCTACCTGTGCAATAGACAATAAAGAAATAGGAGAACCGTTCGTTGGGTAACCGTTTGCACTTAAACCAAAATCATCATTTTGTTTAACGCCATCAATTGACAAGCTGTTAAAACGTGGATTTACACCACCTACTGACATTTCATTACTATCGCTATCAGAAATGTTCACCAAAGGATTTTGACGAATAATATCTTTTAAATCACGGTCAAATGCAGGGGCACGATTAATATCATCTGCACCATATATACTACCCATGCCATTTTTAGCGCCATGAATTAACGCATGACGACTACTACCAGAAACAGATATACGTTCCATTTCTTCTGAGCCTAATTCAATGCTGACTTGTGAAGTTTGACCTAATTGAAGAAATATATTTTCTAAGGTTTTATCTTGATAAATATTAGAGTCAACAATGACTTTATAAGGACCACCTACTCTTAAACCGCTTGCAGAAAATACACCACTTTCGTTTAGCTTAACTGTTTTTTTAGAACCTGTAGGTATATGTATAACAGTAACCGTAGCGCCTGTAACAGGTGAACCGCTATTACTTAAGATTTGTCCTCGTATTGAGGATGATGTATCAGCAGCCATAGCTGAAGTAGAAAGTCCAAGCGCTAATACAACGGCGCCTGTTATGAGTGAGAGACGAGGAGTGTTCATCGGTTATTCCTTGATTACGTTTTTTAAGTGTTTACGAATTATTTTTTTTAGCAACCATAAAACCTAACCAGTTGCTCTGTTTTTAATTTCGAATGAAATTAGACCAGATTTTTATTACACTTTCATTACATATTTTCAGAGTTTTTGAAATTCAAATAGTATCTGTTAGTGATGATAAAAAAAACAATCAAGAAATTATAATAAAAAACCATAATAAACAATCAGATGCGCTAAAAATTTATGACTATCATTTATATTGATAGCGAAGATATCCCTTATATAAGATATTGTTATCTATAAGTAGATTTAAGGCTTTTTAGTTATAAGTAAAATGAGTCAATTAAGATAAAAAACAAACCATAATGAACAATTAACCATATATACATAGCCTTAAGCCCATTAACACTGATTATTTAACTCAAATAGCTATGCAGAGAAATTAAAAACATCAACTAAAGCACTAAAGTTCCCTTTCATATAAATGGCTAAACATTTATAGTAGAATTTCATTGGAAAATGGCATTTAGTGACTTAAATCAATGATAAAATAAAGATAAGTATAACAAACCATAAAAGTTAACTATTTGGTCAACAGATAGTAAAAAAGTAAAATTATAATAACAATTTAACTTAAAAATGTTTTATTTATGCATTTTAAATATTGAGCAACTTAATGAAAAATAAAAAAGAAATAAAAAAAACAGGGAATATTCGCGCACTAAGCCAACACAAGATTTTAATAGCGGCTAGTACAGAATTTGTTTTACAAGGGTATAAAGGCGCTACGGTGCAATCAATTGCCGATAGAGCAAGCCTACCTAAGGCTAATATACTTTATTATTTCAAGAATAAAGAAAATATATACCATGCCGTACTAGAACATACCCTACAAATGTGGGACGAAGGTATTGGTGATATAAATCCTGAAGATGGTCCTAAAGCAGCTATTGAAAAATTTATTGAAGCAAAAGTAAGAATGTCTTTTAAGCACCCTGAATCTTCAAAAATATATGCCATGGAGATTATTCAAGGTGCACAGCATTTGAAAGATTTTGCACGTACCTATCAAAGAAAGTGGGTAAGAGAGAAAGCACAACTATTTCAGCAATGGATAGATAATGGTGAAATGCGCGATGTTAACCCGACTCATCTAATATTTCTTATTTGGTCAGCAACCCAACACTATGCCGATTTTGAAACACAAATTTTAACGATTATGAATAGAGCTGATTACGAAGATGAAGATGTCGAAGATGTTATCGCTTTTCTAACTGACATGATTTTACGTGGCTGCGGTTTACACTAACGTTGACATAATCATCGACATTTAACCTATTACTTTAATATTAGCGCTAACTTATATGAGCAAAAAACAAGCACAGCCTTTTAAAATAGCAACCTTTAATGTAAGTATGGAGGCTTTAAACTATCAATCTGCGCTAAATTCTGGGGCGACTAATATTTCAAATAACACCCTGCAAATAGCCATAGACAGTGATCATCAACAAATTAAAAATATTGCAGAAATTATTCAGCGTAATAACCCAGATATTCTTTTACTGAATGAATTTGATAATCAAGATAATAGCGACAATAACCACCACCACGCCCTAAAATCTTTTATTAAACGTTATTTGAACAAAAGCCAAAATGGGCAAAAAGAAATTGATTTTCCTTATTTTTATCAAGGACCCGTTAACACGGGTGTCAATTCAGGCTACGATCTAGATGGCGACGGTAAACGAGGTGTTTTGCCGGGTGATGGTTTTGGTTACGGACATTTTTCAGGTCACTTTGGTATGGTTCTCTTGTCAAAATACCCGATTAATATTGCCGATATTCGTACCTTTCAATACTTTAAGTGGCGAGATATGCCTAACGCCCTACAACCTTTCGATCCTAAGACCTCGACATTTTGGTTTAGTGATGAAGCTTGGGAAAATATGCGTTTATCTTCTAAATCTCATTGGGATATCCCGATTGAGGTTAATGGCCAAGTCGTTCATATTTTAGCAAGCCACCCTACACCACCGATATTTGATGGTCCAGAAAATAGAAATGCTAAACGTAATCATGATGAAATTCGTTTTTGGGATGATTACATCTCACCGGAAAAATCAGCATACATTTACGATGACAAGGGTCAAAAAGGAGGTTTAACATCCTGTGGACCTTTTGTTATTCTCGGTGATCTTAATGCGTCTAATGTTGAGGGTGATGCGTTAAATTCGGCCATATCAAGCTTACTAAACAATGATAAAATTCAAGATGCATTGCCCCAAAGTGAAGGGGGAAAACGACACAGTCAAAATAACGCACATGCAAAGTATCATACGGCCTCTTGGCGAATGAGAACCGATTACGCGTTACCATCAAAGTCTGGCTTAATTATTGAAAAATCAGGAATTTACTGGCCAACAGAAAACGAAGAGACTTTTAGGTTAATAAAAAACAGAGCAGCATCTTCCGATCACCGTATGGTATGGATTGACCTGTTATTGAAGACTAAAGCGTTACCTAAAATTATCACCAACCCTTATTAATTATTAACACTTATACAAGAAGATAAAAATGAAAAAACTCCTATCTACTGTTAGCATCGTACTTGCATTAACAGCCTGTCAAACGATTGATAATGACTCAACAGCAATGCTTGTAAATACAGAGACTGCTAAGAAAATGCCTTCACCAAAAAACATCATTATGGTGATAGCCGATGGTATGGGTCCCGCTTATACAACATCCTACCGATACTTTAATGATGACCCAACAACTGACATTGTAGAAGAAACAGTATTTGACCGTTTACTTGTTGGCTCGGTTAGTACTTACCCGGCAAGTGTTTCTGGTCTTGTTACTGATTCAGCTGCTGGTGCTACTGCACTTGCTACGGGTTATAAAACTTATAACGGCGCAATTGCTTTAGACGTGAATAAAAACAGCGTTGAAACTGTACTTGAATTTGCTAAAAAACAAGGCAAAAAAACAGGTGTTGTCGTCACATCACAAATAAATCATGCGACCCCTGCTGGATATTTAACACATAATGAAAGCAGAAATAATTATAATGCCATTGCTGATAGCTATATAGATAAGGGTATAAAAGCAGATGTTTATTTTGGCGGAGGCTGGAAATACTTTATACGTGAAGACAGAAATTTAATTGAAGAATTTAAAGCGTCAGGGTTTCAGTATATTGATAACTACAATGCCTTAAACACACTTAAACCAGAGATG
Source organism: Colwellia sp. MB3u-55 (assembly GCF_014076785.1). Lineage (NCBI taxonomy): Bacteria > Pseudomonadati > Pseudomonadota > Gammaproteobacteria > Alteromonadales > Colwelliaceae > Colwellia > Colwellia sp. MB3u-55. Next base: position 48,281 of record NZ_JACGUS010000113.1, on the reverse strand, counting down.
CCTGTTATTGGTCTTTTTGATGATACTGGTTTACCGTCAGCCCAAGATGATAGTGACCCATATCGATTATCCGCCATGACTAAAGTTGCAATTAAACAACTAGAAAATAGTAAAGGTTATTTTATGCTCGTTGAAGCTAGTCAAATAGATTGGGCTGGCCACTCTAATGATATAGCAACAGCGATGGCTGAAATGTCAGATTTAGCTAAAACGATGGAGTACTTAGAAGAGTACGTAAAACAAAACCCTGATACGTTAGTTATATTAACAGCTGATCACAGTACGGGTGGTTTAACCGTTGGTGCACGTGGCAAGTATGAGTGGCACCCTGAAGTTTTACGTACAATGAAAAGTTCGCCAAGCGTAATTGCTAAACAGTTAGCTAACAACCCAGTAACACAACAGGGATTAAGTCAATTACTTAACTTCGATGTAACAAATAATGAAGTTGAACAAATTGAAGCGGCGAAAATATTTGCAGTTGAGGAAATCGCCACTTACAAATCACTTGATGAACAAGAAAAGCTAAAGACTAAAGAACCCACCATGAATAACATCATAGCAAGTGCAATTAAAAACATTATAGATATTAGAACAAACACTGGCTGGACATCAGGTGGCCACACCGCAATTGATGTTCCTTTACATACACTAGGTAAAAGCAGTGAAGTCTTAAAGGGCAAGGTTGATAATACCGACATTGCTAAACAAATATTTTTATTGCTCGGTAAAAAGTAACGTCCTACTTTAATAATATAACAACGGCTAATGAAAATTAGCCGTTTTTTTGTGCTTAAAAACTACTCTCCCTGATATAAAAACCCTTTATCTCATCAGTAAATATTTTGTTGATTAAACGTTTATCCATGCCTTTACTACCTTACTTTATGTGAATAATTCAGCTAGAAAGAATAGCTAAAAATCCTTTGTTGTTTGTTAATCTCCTTCAAACAACTTAATCATAGTAACCCCAAACCCCCTTTATTAGCTTCGTTAAAGCATTCTTGCCTATCTATAACGATATAATTTAACTCGTTATCACTTTCCTTATTTATAAAGATTCTAGTGATAAGTGACCAATCACTTCACACCAACAGTAGGGTTATCAGGGTTGCTGACACTGGGGGTTGCGGGGTTATTGGGGTTCCTATTCTGTTTAGGTGGGGGTTGTTGGGGTTATTAATTTGTTGCTATATGGGGTTGCTGGGGTTACACTTAAATGCATTAATTAAAGAGGTAATAACAATGAAATACCCTATCGCATTAAAGAAAATAATTGGCGTTGAAAACTACAAAACATACGTTCCTGACTTACCCGGTTGTGTAGGTAATGGTGAGAGTATTGATGTCTCTTTAAACAATATTAATGACAGTATCGCTGCACATCTTTCTATATTGGCCGAATATGGTGAAGCCATTCCACACGCTACAACGATTGAAAATCATCTAACAGCCTACCCAAATGTTATTTGGTGTATTCTTGATATCGACATAACACCCTATCTAGGGAAAAGTCATAAAATCAATGTCACCTTACCGGAGTTGTTGATCAAACAAATTGATAACCGAGTCAGTAAGTCTTCAACTTATAAAACACGTTCCGGCTTTATCGCAAGTGCGTGTATCACTGAGTTAAATAAATAAGAGTTTCCCTGAGTTATTATTTAAAAGTTTAGGGAAAAATAAGAAAGAGTAAGACTTAACAAGGTTCATGGTGATGAACGCTGTAAGATTAGTTGTAAGGATTATTAAAGGAAGTGCTTTAAATTGATCAGCGTTTCTTATCGGTAGACTTTTTTCGTAACGATAAAAGCCTGATAATTACCTATTAACAAACTAAGCAATAAATCAGTTAAGGCACTCACTTATTGCTTGTTCTATCTGTAATTTAAAGTAAAGCTAGCAGCTAAAGCCGCGCCGTTATCGACGATAAATTAACGTTTGAACTGGCTTTATTGATATCTGTTTCAAAACCGAGTTGAGCAATCATTGGAACTGGAATAAGTGTTCTGAGTTCTGCTATATTTTCAGCGAGATAATTCATTGGCTCAACGCAGTTTGCTACCCAACCAATACAATCAAGACCATCGGCTACTATCGCTTCATAAGTGAGAACCGCATGATTTAAACACCCTAGTTTCATATTCACCACCAATATTACCTGCTGTTTTGTTTGCTGTACAAACTCAGATAAAAATATACCTTTACCTAAAGGTAATCGCCAACCCCCTGCACCTTCAGTGATAACAATATCGCAAGCCCGAGCAATAATACGCTCGTAACCCACATTTATATCAGCGAGTTTAATGTCAACATTCATTAAATTAGCGGCGATGTGTGGCGCTATTGCCAGTTCAAATGCAATAGGGTTAATTTCACTAATACCTTGTCCACAGTTTGCTTGCTGCAACAATAATTGTGCATCTTCATTAACCAGAATTTCACCTTGTGCGGCATGTTTAAGCTCACAGCCTGCAGATATAGGTTTAAACACAGCAACTTGATAATCTTTTTTAACTAAGGCTGCGGTGAGTATTTGCGCAAAATAGGTTTTTCCAGCATCAGTATCTGTAGCAGTAATAAATATTTTAAGCATTTAATTTCACCATCATTGCAGAATACACCTTATAAGTCGCCGGATAAATACCACTAGGCTCTTGAAAGTCTTGATAGCTATTAGTCATCTTTTGCCATTTATCTTTACCCGCTAAACCCTTACCTTGCTGTTTAGGGACATGATTTGCGCCTAGCCCTTTCAGTTCTCGCGCTAGATGTATAACATTTTGATATTCTAACACTAGGTCTTGAGTTTTTTGCTCAAGTAATTTACATGAGGACTTACCAAAAGTAACTTTTAGGTCAGCATGTGTTTTAAAGTCAATCACGTGCTGTTCATCATCGACTTGTGCCCAAGATGATTTTAATTCATGTAATGTGCCATCGAGTAAGGTGGAAAATATAAACAATCCTCCTGGTTTGAGTACGCGTAAAATTTCTTCTATAATATCATCGAGTGGATCACACCACTGAATAACCAAATTAGAATAAATAACATCAATGGAGTTGGCTTGAAAAGGCAGGTAATACGCATCAGCTTCTAACCAGCAAATTTCCTTACTGCGGTTTTCTTGAGCAAAAGCCAGCATTTTAGCAGAGATATCAACGCCAATAGTTTGCTGGAATTTACTGGCAAGAATGTCAGTAAAAAAACCGGTACCAGAGCCTAAGTCAACGACGGTAAGATCTGAACGGTTGGGTAATAAAGACATTAAGTGCTTACCCGTATAGCGTTGTAGTCGCGATGAAATATCATACGACTGACTCGCTAAGCCAAATGACTTAGCTATTTTAATTCTGTTTAATACTTCAGGCATTAACGTAAAACCTCATTCATACAATTAGCTAAGTAATTGATATCGCATTCTTTATGGTTGGCCGTAATGGTAACGCGTAACCTTGAGCTGTTTTTAGCAACCGTTGGTGGGCGTATCGCGGTTAGCCAAATACCTTTGTTTTTCAAATGTTGACATATTTCTAGAGTTCTTGTTTCACTGCCAATAACAATAGCGTGAATAGAAGAGGATGACGGAATTATTGTTATTTGACTATTAAGCTTAGTTGATAAAAGCGCGCTCAATTCAAAAATATTATCTCTGCGCCAAGACTCTTTTTGAGCAAGCTTGATGCTGGTTTTTGTCGCCCAAGCAACGGCGGGGGAAATCGCGGTTGAATAAATATAATGACGAGAAAAATTGACTAAGTAATCATAAACATCTTCATCACAAGCGATAAATGCACCACTAGTGGCTAAAGCTTTACCAAAAGTTGCCATTACTATATCGACCTGACCAAAGCTACTACTGCCCTGACCGGCCTGACCAATAATACCAATACTGTGTGCATCATCCATGTAAAGCATAGCTTGTTGCTGCTGAGCAATCATAATTAACTGGCTAACGTCTGCACGATCGCCATCCATGCTAAAGATACCTTCAGAAATAATGAGTTTATTGTCAACAGGACTTTTCGCTAAATATTGTTCAAGTTGCTGATGATTATTGTGTAAATATCGCTTCACTGAAGCTTCACTAGCCAGAGCACCATCAATTAAAGAAGCGTGACTTAACTTGTCTAAAAAAAATTGGCAGTCTTTTTTACCCAAGGCTTGTAATACACCAGAATTAGCCGTAAAACCACTACTATAAAGTAAGCAGCGTGGTTTATTTAACCACTGACAAACTTCATCTTCTAAGGCTTGGTGTGCATAATGAAAACCGGTAATTAAACTCGAAGCGCTTGCGCAACTGCCGTATTTATCGACACCTTCTTGCCAGGCTTTATTTATTAAAGGATGGTGATTTAAGCCGAGATAATCATTAGAAGAAAAATTTAAATAGCGTTTTCCTGCAACAACCACCTCTCGGCCATTTTGCTCGCTTATACATTGGCGTTGGCGATATTGTGATTTTTCTTTTTGCTGAGCGACTTGCTCAGCAATAAAGTTAAAAGACATAAATTTCAGCTTGGCTCTTGATCAGTAAATAAACGTTAAAGCGCAGCGTCGTAAAAAAGTTCTTTATTTTGCTGATTGACAACGGCCGTCGTTATTTTCTGCTCGGTCTCAATATCATCGGTGGCCACTGTTTCTGTGTTAATGCCCAATTTTGCAAATAACTGCATATCTTTATTGGCTTCAGGGTTGCCTGTAGTTAACAACTTACAACCGTAGAATATTGAGTTGGCACCGGCTAAGAAACACATTGCTTGCATTTGCTCGTTCATTGCATCGCGCCCAGCTGATAAACGCACATGGCTTTTAGGCATCATAATACGTGCAACGGCTATACAACGAACAAAATCAAAAGCTTCTAAATCGTCAACATCTGCAAGTGGTGTTCCGGCAATTTTTACCAGCATATTAATTGGAACACTTTCAGGATGTTTAGGTAAGTTGGCCAATTGTGCTAAGAATGACGCTCTGTCTTGAGCATTTTCACCTAAACCAACAATACCACCACTACAAACTTTCATTCCCGAATCACGGACATTTTGCAGTGTATCTAATCGGTCTTGATAGCTGCGTGTGGTAATAATAGAGTTATAATGTTCAGGAGAAGTATCTAGGTTGTGGTTATAATAATCTAACCCGGCTTCTTGTAATTCATCGGCTTGACCTCCGTTAATCATGCCTAATGTCATACAGGTTTCTAAGCCAAGTGCTTTAACACCTTTGACCATTTCTAATACAAAGGGCATATCACGAGCTTTTGGATTTCTCCAACCTGCCCCCATACAAAAACGTGTTGACCCCTGGTCTTTCGCTACCTTTGCTGCTTCTAATACTTTTTCAACTTCCATCAAACGTTCTTTTTGAACATCAGTATTATAGCGTGCACTTTGCGAGCAATATTTACAATCTTCAGGACAAGCACCTGTTTTAATTGACAATAAGGTACTAACTTGTACTTCATTAGGATTAAAGTGTTCACGATGAACGGTTTGAGCTTGAAACATAAGGTCACTAAAAGGTCGAGCAAACAATGCTTCCACTTCTGCTATTGACCAATCATGACGAGGTATATTCGTTTGTGACATGTGAAACCTTTACTGTAAAATGTAAATGTGAAATTGCATCGCTAAATATTAGCAGGTAATCTATACGCCAGTCATTAATTGTCAACATAAAAAACATAGCAAGCTTTACATATGAATAAAAAACACACAGATTTAATCGATTTTGATAAGAAACATGTTTGGCATCCTTACACATCGATGTCAAACCCTCTGCCTTCCTACTTAGTTGAATCGGCCAAGGGCGTTTATATAAAGTTAGCGACGGGTGAAGAACTTGTTGATGGTATGTCGTCTTGGTGGTCTGTTTTACACGGCTATAATCATCCAAAATTAAATCAGGCGCTTGTTGATCAAACACAAAAGATGGCACATGTTATGTTTGGGGGGTTAACGCATGAACCCGCTATTAATTTGTGTAAAAAGCTCATTGAGATCACACCAGAGCCGCTGCAAAAAGTTTTTTTATCAGACTCTGGCTCTGTATCGGTAGAAGTTGCCATAAAAATGTCATTACAGTATTGGCACAGTCAGGGTAAAAGTGAAAAGCATAAATTATTGACCGTTAAAAATGGTTATCATGGTGATACTTTTGCTGCGATGTCGGTATGCGATCCGGTTAATGGTATGCATCAAATTTTTGAAAGTGTATTAATGAAAAACATTTTCGCACCTGCGCCACAGTGTGATTTTTATCAACCTTGGGATAGCGCTGAGTTAGCGCCTTTAAAAGCCCTATTTGCACAACACCATAATGATATTGCCGCCTTTATTATTGAACCTATTGTCCAAGGAGCTGGTGGTATGCGTTTTTATCATCCTGAGTATTTAAAAGCCTGTCGCGCCTTATGTACCCAATATCAGGTGTTATTTATTGTTGATGAAATTGCTACGGGTTTAGGCCGTACAGGAAAATTTTTTGCTTGTCACTGGGCGGATATTAGTCCTGACATTATGTGTTTAGGAAAAACCCTGACCGGCGGTTATATGACCCTGGCAGCAACATTGTGTACGCAAGAAATCGCAAAGACCATCAGTGATGGAGAAGCCGGATGTTTTATGCACGGCCCAACGTTTATGGCTAATCCGCTGGCTTGTGCGGTAGCAAATGCAAGTCTAGATCTTTTGGCAACAGGAGAATGGCAACAGCAAGTGAGTTTTATTGAAGATTATTTAACGCGACACTTATTAGTGTTAAATCAACATTCAAGAGTAAAAAATGCCCGCGTCTTAGGCGGTATAGGTGTGGTAGAAACAAGGGTTGCTGTTAATATGGCAAAGATACAAAAAAGATTTGTTGAATTGGGTGTCTGGATCAGACCGTTTGGTAAGCTTATTTATATTATGCCGCCTTTTATCAGTGATGAACGGGCTTTAGCGAAACTTGTTAAGGCAATAAGCACGGTACTCGATGAACAGCAGTGTTTTGAAGATTAATCGACACTGATTAGCTGCTAAGTAAAACGGCATAGAATTATTAATAACCTTACGCCAAGTTAAGTTTCACTAATATGTAGATGGCCCAAGCAACCGTTATGGTAATTAGCAGGACGATATTAAAATGCTTACTGTCTTGTTCTCTTCTAGTGCGATAATGATCGACAACCAAACAAAGGTAACTACAAAGTGCACTGACCCAAAGCACGATATATAAATAGCCCGTTAATGGCGTTAACCAAAATTCTCTTATTTCAATATTTCTAAAGCGCAATAAACCATAATCTTGCTCTGGTGCGGCATAATAAGACATAACAATAGCAAAAATGAATAATATCCATCCGCTTAATGCCAAAGTCCGGCTTAACAGGACCCAAAACCTGTTGAATGTCGCCTGTTTTTTAATCCCAATATCATTGATTCAAACCCTCTAAAGTCAATATTACTGTTTTTTGTTTTTATATAGACAGGATTAGCAACTTTTACTTGTTAAACACCGCAGTAAAGGTAACATATCACACCTTAAAGTTAGTGCAAATAAATTCAGTATTCTACTCTGGGTCTGTGCACCGGCAAAATCTATGACAATAATTTAATAAAGAAAAGAGGTTGATAATGTCAGTTATCTCAATCACTGATGTACTTGCTGGTAAGTACCCAGTAAGTGAAGCAGTTACAGTACACGGATGGATCCGCACTCGCCGTGATTCTAAAGCAGGTATTTCATTCCTAGCGGTTCATGATGGATCATGTTTTGATGCGATTCAAGCTATCGCACCCAGTGATCTCGATAATTATCAATCAGAAATATTAAAATTGACTACGGGTGCTTCTGTAAAAGTCACCGGTATTTTGGTTGAGTCTCCGGGCCAAGGCCAATCTTTTGAAATTCAGGCAACTAAGGTAGAGATACTTGGATTGGTTGATGATCCTGATACCTATCCTATGGCAGCTAAACGTCACAGTATTGAATTTTTACGAGAGCAAGCTCATCTGCGTGCTCGTACTAATATGGGCGGAGCTGTTGCTCGTGTTCGTAATACGTTAGCTCAAGCGGTTCATCGCTTTTTACACAGTAAAGGTTACTTCTGGATCAGCACGCCGTTAATTACTGGCTCAGATTGTGAAGGCGCTGGCGAAATGTTCCGTGTGAGTACGCTTGATATGGAAAACTTACCTCGCACCGATAAAGGTAATGTTGATTACGCTAAAGATTTTTTTGGTAAAGAAACTTTCTTAACCGTTTCAGGTCAATTGAACGTTGAGACTTATGCATGTGCCCTTTCAAAGGTTTATACTTTTGGACCGACCTTTCGTGCTGAAAACTCTAACACAACACGTCACCTTGCAGAATTTTGGATGATTGAACCAGAAATCGCTTTTGCTGATTTGTCTGATGCTGCTGACCTAGCAGAAGAAATGCTAAAATATGTCTTCCAAGCTGTGCTTGATGAACGTAGTGATGACATGAATTTCTTCCAACAGCGTATTGATAAAACAGTTATTGACCGTATGAATTCTGTTATTAATAATGATTTTGTCCGTTTAGATTACACTGACGCTATTACAATATTAGAAAATTGTGACAAGAAATTTGAAAATAAAGTAGCTTGGGGTGTTGATCTTAATTCAGAGCACGAGCGTTACTTAGCCGAAGAACATTTTAATGGCCCCGTCGTGTTACAAAATTACCCTAAAGATATTAAATCATTTTACATGCGCCTAAATGATGATGGCAAAACTGTTGCTGCTATGGATATCTTAGCACCAGGCATTGGCGAAATTATTGGTGGTAGCCAACGTGAAGAACGTCTTGATGTACTTGATGCGCGTTTAGCCGAAATGAATTTAAACCAAGATGATTACAGTTGGTATCGAGACTTACGTCGTTACGGCACTGTTCCTCATTCAGGTTTTGGTTTAGGTTTTGAACGTTTAGTGGCTTATGCTACCGGTATGCAAAACGTTCGTGACGTAATTCCTTTCCCAAGAACGCCAAACAACGCTGCGTTCTAGGCTAAGAATAATAAGCCCATAAAAAACCTCATTATTGAGGTTTTTTTATGGGTGATATATCCGGTTTACTCAGTAAGTTCTTTTACCATAAAATATTTACAGCCTGTTTTTGGATAATTTTCTTGTACCCATTTTGTTTGATAACCCTGCTTTTCATAAAACGGCATTGCTTGAAAATTAAGAGTATCAAGCATACTTAACGTACATCCCCTCGCCACTGCTGCAGTTTCAAGTTGTGCTAATATCTTAACACCCATTTTTTTACCACGCTGTGACTCGTCGACCCACAGCGTATTAATTAAAAGCCAATTACCAAAGGTGCGTGCGGATGAACCAGCAATAATGTTACCTAGTTCGTCCTTTATTTGAATAGCTAATGGCTTTCGTTCGCTTACTTCCCAGTGAGCCCAATTGAAGTCTACAATTTTTTTATCTAAAAAATCAATTAATGCTTGCTCAGGCGCATCTAAAATTTCAATATTCATCGCGACTCCTTTATTTTACAAATATGAAACATGAGATGCTAAGGTTTTAGCGGGTTTAATAGGACGATCATTTTCGGCGGTGCCTATGTAAATAAAACCAATAATATCATCGTTTTGGCCTATTCCTAAGCCACGTTTCACTGAAGAATCGTAGCTAAAGTCTCCTGTTCGCCACACAGCGCCATAACCTAAACTAAAAGCAGCCATTTGCATAGCATGGGCACAACAACCTGCTGCGATTGCTTGTTCAAACTTAGGCACTTTGTCGTGCGCTTGATACCGCGTGCTAACAACGATAATTAACGGTGCACGATATGGCATCTTTTTAGCTTTTTGTATTTTAGCCTCAGTAAACTGTTGAACTTTAGCGACATCTTCAAATATCTGGCTTAACTTATCTAAACCTTGTTCTTTAACAAGGGTAAAAAACCAGGGTGATAAACAACCGTGATCAGGAACGCGCATTCCAGCGTTCAATATAAATTCAACATCGCTAGCAACAGGGGCTGGTGATATTAACCTAGGATTAGATTGTCGCTGTAATAATAATTCTTTGGCATTCATTAATTATAAAGACTCATGGGTAGTTTCAATACTAAGGATTATATACCCGTTGTCCTTCAAAGTGCACGCGGATCGCTACATGTTGTTTAATAAACAACATAGATAATAATCAATACGGGTCAACCGACCGGCTCAAAAAGTAAAGGTGTAACATATAATGAAAAAAGTTTGCTAATAACACATTTATTTACTAATCAGACTACATAAGTGATCAATAATTAAGTAGCATAGCCAGTAATTACAATTACATACTAACTGTGCCGGATATTATGACAGAACCCACATCGTTACCTAATGCTCCTGTAAAGCAAAGTGCTTTAAAACGAGTGACTTTAAAATTTTTTAGTTTATTAAATTCATTTAGAAAAATAATTATTAATGTCGTTTTTTTTCTGGTTTTATTTATATTTATCGCGGCACTTGGCAGCGATGATGACAAGACCGTTGTCCCTAACAATACAGCCTTAGTGTTAAATCTTACCGGAGATATCGTTGAACAAAAGAATGCGATTGACCCGATGGATGCTTTGATATCGGAAGCGTTAGAAGAAAAAGAAAAAAACCCAGAAGTTTTACTTAGCGACTTATTGAATGTCATTGAAAGAGCAAAAAATGACAGCCGTATAGAAATGATCGTATTACAGCTTCAAGGACTTAACAGCACGGGGTTAAGTAAATTACAAGACATTGCCCAAGCTTTAGAGACGTTTAAAGCGGCTGGTAAAAAAATAATTGCTGTTGGCGATCAGTATTCACAAGACCAATATTACTTGGCAAGCTCTGCTGATGAAGTATGGCTCAATCCTCGTGGTTGGTTGTTACTTGACGGTTATGGTCGTTATCAACTTTATTTTAAATCAGCATTAGATAAGCTTTCCATTAGCCAACATATATTTCGAGTCGGTACCTATAAATCTGCTGTAGAACCTTACATGCGCGACGATATGTCAGCGGCAGCTAAAGAAGCCAACAAATTATGGTTAACTGACTTATGGTCACAATATAAAAGTGATGTCGCAAGCAACCGAAAGTTTTCGATTAATAACTTTGATGAAAATGCTGATGTTTTAGTGGCAAAACTTGAGCAAGCTGATGGTAATATTGCGCAGTATGCTTTAGATAATCTTTGGGTTGACGCATTAAAAAATCGTCAAGAGATGAAGCTGTCTTTGATTAAACTTGTTGGAAAAAATTCTGCCGGTGATAGCTACAATCATATTAGTTTCAAACATTATTTGTCTGCTACTAAACCTATGTACCCAATGGTTAACCCAAATACCGATAAGGTCGCCGTTATTGTTGCTAAGGGGACTATTTTAGATGGTCACCAAAAACCAGGAACCATTGGCGGGGATAGTACAGCATCACTATTAAGAGAAGCACGTTTAAACAATAAGGTGAAAGCGGTAGTTCTTCGTGTCGATAGCCCAGGTGGAAGTGCTTATGCCTCTGAAATTATTCGTCAAGAAATTGAACTAATCAAGTTAGCAGGAAAACCTGTTGTTGCTTCAATGGGAACTTATGCCGCCTCTGGAGGCTATTGGATATCGGCACCTGCTGATAAAATAATCGCTTCTCCGGCAACAATCACCGGCTCAATTGGTATTTATGGATTTTTCATGACCTTTGAGAATTCATTAAGCAAACTAGGTGTTTACACTGATGGCGTTGGTACTACTGATATAGCAGGATTTGGTGTAACCCGCCCACTAACTGATGGCATGGCAAGAGTATTTCAATTAAATATTAATAGAGGCTATCAAGACTTCATTGGCCTTGTCGCCGAAAATAGAAATATGAGCCTTGAGCAAGTTGATAGTATAGCCCAAGGACGTGTCTGGTCAGGGGCAAAAGCGAAAGAGTTAGGGCTTGTTGATGAATTAGGCAACTTAACGACCGCTATTAATGCAGCAGCAGAATTAGCCGAGTTAGCAACGTTTGAAACCTTATTGATTGAAATAGAACAAACGCCAAAAGATCTTTTCCTGCAAGGGTTATTAGGTCAAGCGAAGACTTTCTTTCCTGAAACTGAAATAATAACCCTAAGTAATACGGATAAATTATTTTTAGAAATAAAAGCACAACTGTCTCACCTCAACATACTTAATGATCCGCAAGGGGTTTATTCCTTATGTATGACCTGTGAAATTAATTAGTTCGCAGTGATCTTAATCGCTTTGTTAGATTCACATGGAAGTGAATAGAGAACACTATTTAACAAGCGCACGTGATTATCAGACAAAACGAAAAGACAGTAATAATTCTAAGGTAACAACATGAAAAAACGCATTTATATCGCCTACACTGGCGGTACCATCGGCATGAAAAACAGCGGACAAGGTTGTGTTCCGGTAAAAGGACATTTAACCGAGTCAATTAATGGTACGCCTGATTTTCATCGACAAGAGATGCCTGATTTCACCATTAATGAATATTCACCATTAATTGATTCATCGAATATGACGCCGCAAGATTGGCAACGTATTGCCGATGATATAAAAGCTAATTACGATAATTATGATGGTTTTGTTGTTCTTCATGGTACAGATACCATGGCTTATACCAGCTCTGCGCTTTCGTTTATGTTTGAAAATTTATCCAAACCTGTCATTGTAACCGGCTCACAAATTCCGTTAAGCCAATTACGCTCAGACGGACAAGTAAATCTGTTAAATTCACTTTATATTGCGGCAAACTACCCCATTAATGAAGTGGGCTTATATTTTAATAATAAATTATACCGGGGTAACCGTTGCATTAAAGCTTACGCTGATGGCTTTAACGCTTTTGACTCCCCCAACATGTCGCCACTTCTAGAAGCTGGAATTAATATTAAGCTCCTTGAAGGTAAACTCAACGTTGCTGTTACTCAAGCATTCTCGGTCGCACAAATAACACCACAACCGATAGGTGTTGTTCATTTGTATCCAGGGATTTCTAGTGAACTAGTCGCCAACATTATCAAGCAACCGGTAAAAGCGTTAATTATTCGCAGTTATGGCGTGGGTAATGCGCCACAAGATGAACAGCTACTTGCTTGTTTAACGCAAGCTTATCATCAAGGAATTGTGGTGGTAAATTGTAGTCAATGCATAAAAGGGACTGTGAATATGGAAGGTTATGCAACGGGCGTCGCATTAAGTAAATGTGGTGTTGTCGGTGGTGGTGATATGACATTAGAAGCAACATTAACTAAACTACATTATTTACTCAGTAAAGAATTGCCTCAAGCTGAAATTTGTCGTCTTTTAAAAGAAAATCTTCGTGGTGAACTCACTACTCATTAAGCCTTTATGCTCTGGTTGCTATGATTAATAAACATGGCAGCCTCATTTATCTCTCATATATTTCCAAATACCTCCTTGCCTAAAGATAAAAATAAAAATATTTAAAAACAGCGACTTAAAATAACGTCAGTGCTTATGCTCGCCGGTTTAGAAGGAACACCCTTTAAATATACGGTTACGCGTTACTGGAAGATAGGATGAAATTCACATTAAGTATAACGGTAGCCTGCTTTAACACGCCTTAAAAAACTGGCTAAATTTAGTAAACACCTGAGAAGAAAAAGCCACTAAATAATCAGTGGCTTTGGGGTATCGTTAAGACTATTTAATGAAATAAACTCACATTCAACTGACATTAGACTCACATAAAACTAGCAGTAAATAGCTTTAACTCTGGCCAGTAATGGTAAATCATTTGCAGACAACGCCCCTAATTTTAACCATTCAATAAGCGATTTAGTTAAATCAATAGATTGCCCTGACAACATTTGATTTTGTAATAATTGTACTTGTACTTGCATTCGCTCGGCTTTAAATTCTGCAGGTGACTCTTTACTTGCTAAAATTTCAAGTTCAAGGGTTTTGTTACTTCTGTCAATCAGTTTGCTGTTTTGATAACACTCTTGTAAACGTTTCTGCCAAACATTGGGTAAATCTACCAGTGCTTCAGAAAAATCTGCTACCGTTTCAGGTTTATTAGTGGCTAAACTTTCTAAGCAATCAAAAACAAGTTGCCAAGTCTTGGCCTTTTTATTTTCTGTCATTTGCATGAGTCGTTGAAATATTTGGGCAAGTAATTTTTCAGCTAAAGTCACAGCACTTCTTATTACCGGACGTTGACTGGTAATTTTCACTCGTAATTCTTCAATACTTACTTGTAAATTTAATAACGCTGTTTCTGATATATCTGCGACTAGTTGTTGCTGATAGCTTTGTAATTGTTGTGATAATTCAATTTGTTGATTTTCACGGTTCGATTGTTCAAGTAACTTTGCTTCATCACGCTTTGCAAATAGCTGGTCATTCACTTTTCTAAATTTTTGCCAAAGCTGATTCTCTTCACGTTGACCGCTGTAACCAAGGGATTGCCATTGTGTTTGTAATTTTTTAACACTCTCAATCGCAGAGAAAACATCATCGTCATTCAATGCTTGAGTAACTTGAGCGATCAATAGGTTTTTGCTATCACTGTTACGTTGATGATAATTTCTTAATTCAGCTTTAACGGGTTGTAAGCTCGCCATAAACGATTGACTGAGTAAGTTGAATTTAGTTTTATCAACCTGCCCCGCGTTTTGCCATTGCTGTATTAATTTATTGAGTGTTGCATCTGTAAACTTCCAATCGATGGCTTCATTATCAATGCCTTCATTGAGTTTTGCAGAAAAGTCATTGGCAAAACTTTCGGCTTTACTAATAAGTTGTTGGCGAGATTCAAGATGTAGTTCACGTAACTTTTCTTGTTCTGCATAAAATAACCGACATGGGGCAAAAGCTTGTTCGCAAAGTGCGTTGAATTGATAATTTAACTCTTTTTCAATTGATTGTTCAGCATGTCCAAGTGAATTCCACGTAACACGGAATTGTTTAACTTTTGCCGCTTGCTCATTGGGGTTATCAATGGGCTGATCAACGAGTAACTTAATATCCACAAGTAACTGCTGTTTTCTAGGCGTAGCAATAGATTGCTCTAAATCACTTAATTCGGCAATTTTATCTGTTATATCATCAAAGTCACGTTGAACTCGTAATTTTTGCTCTTCTGATAAACCATCAAAATGTTTTTTAGCTTTTTTGAAAACACCAAAAGCCGCATTGTACTTACCTGTTATTATTAAGCGCTTTACGTCAGCAATTTTTTTCTGGCATTGTGATAAAAGTAAGCCTTGTTCTTTAATTAACAATTTTAGGCCTTGCTGCCATTGTTGTTTTATTTCTTTAAAGGCGTCAACAATAGATTGTGGTAATACCCCCGCTGCTTTTAGCTCAACAGTTTTCCATTCTTGTAACCACTGATCGAACAAAGGTTTACGCAGGTTCAATTCTTCAATATCTTTAGGTAAAGCGACTTGTGATATTTTTGAAATTAGATGGGTTGCATCACTCACCGATTGTGCAATCTCAGGCAATTGAGCCAGTTTTTTTGCTTGGGCTTTTACTAAAGCAATAAAGTGCTGTTGTTCTTTACTGTTTAAGATTGAAGAGGTTATTTCTCCACGTAATTGCTCAAGTTTATCTTGATACTCAGCTTCATCAAGGTCACCACTTTCAAAAATTGTTGTGGTAAGTTTTTTACTCATTTTATTAAGGGCACTATTAAAATGCTCATTAGCCAAACGTTTGTCTGCCACTAATTTTTCAGCAATGATTTCTTGTTGATGGGCTTCATGTAACGGAGAGAAATGCTTAATGAGTTGGCTATTAATTATTTTATACTTATCTGTAAAGTTTTCAGCTTCTGGCGAAGAGAGACAAGAGAAGTCTTGATAATAGTTTTTCCACTGCGTTTCTAATTCAGCTTGTTTTTCTTTGAGTTGCAGATAATCATTTACTTCTTTCAAAGCGAGTAACTTTGCTAAAACTAACTGCACACCTTTTTTAATTTTGTCAGGTTGCTCTGCCAACTGATGTAAATGCTGTAACTGTTGCTCAATATTAGTTTTTATTTTTTCATTACATGATTTTTTAAGTAATTTATCTAACACATCGAGAGGCAATTCTTGTTCGAGTAAATAAGCTTGTACGACTTCATCTTGCTTATGGGTAAATATTGAATGGGTTAACGATGGTTTATTAATTTTTTCAAATAAAGCGATAACAACATCAGCTTGTGCTTCATTTTGTAACCATAGTTCCAAGGACGGTAACTTATTATTACTTTTCAATAAGACTAATTTTTCTTGATTACTGATCGTTATTTCATGCTGACCAAGCAGAATTTTTTCTACTTGCTTAAGACAATATTCGCGGACTTTTTTATTGTCGTTGTCGATACTGTTTTTATGCCAGACAGTAAAGTCAGCCATTTTAATAAGAGCGGCGCGGCGCACTAATTCGTTAGGGTCTGTTTGTGCAAGGTTTGTTAATATAACTAAGTCATCAGGATTGCTAAGTAATAAATCTTCACTGATTGCCGTTAACCGAACATTGTGTTCTTTACTTTGCCATTTTGCTTTGAAAAATTTAGAAAAAATCATAAATCGGAAAACCTTGCAATATTATTGTCTGGGTTGTTTTTAAGATCAGCGAACTCGCTTTTCAACTGGCGTTTAGTTTTATCTACGATAAGTCCATCTGCGCCAACACTTAAGATTTGATCTGAGTTTAAATGTCTTGATTGATAAGCCATGGTAATTTGTAGCGCTGATGTTTTTTGTGCTGTATCAACTATAGTTCCCTCTGGCCATTTGCCCGTTTCAGCGGCACACTTTAAGCGCAAGTACATTTCTTCTGACATATCGTCTACTAATGAAATAATATCCATTGTTATATTTACAGCCTTTGTTTCTTAATTCTTACGAGAAAAGTTAATGTTAATTTCGGTATTTAAGCATCAGCAAACGAATGCGGGTTGCAATATACCAAATAAAGCCAACCACTGCCGCACCAATACTGATAAAATATTGCCATGTGCCCTGCTGTGCGTCTTGCCAATACAAAAACAGAAAACCACCACAAAAAAGCAACATAGCGATAAATGAGTGATTCATCAGTTTTTGAGATTGATCTATTTTGCTTAATTTTTTCATTGATGCTATTTGACTGGCATCAACTTTGGTCAAATCGATTTCACAATGAGAGCAAGACTTCGCTTTG
The DNA here is from genome assembly GCF_014076785.1 of Colwellia sp. MB3u-55. NCBI lineage: Bacteria > Pseudomonadati > Pseudomonadota > Gammaproteobacteria > Alteromonadales > Colwelliaceae > Colwellia > Colwellia sp. MB3u-55. Next base: position 31,105 of record NZ_JACGUS010000113.1, on the reverse strand, counting down.
TCAGATATCTTTTTCTTACAGTTTGGGCAATTAATTACAGCCATAGGAAGATAACGCTCCATAAAATAATTAGTGTTAATATTCTACCTAAATTTAAGCAAAAAAAAACGTCCTATTGGACGTTTTTTAAAGTAATTTCACTTTTATTGCAAATTAATAAAAGTAAATCAATTATAAATAAAATCACTTGTTTTTATTAAAACGATCTTCCCAGAACTTTGCTTTTTCAATACCTAGATTTTTAGGGTCAAAGGTAAATTTTGTCACCCCTAATTTCTGCTGACGTTCGTAATCTTTTAGTGCTTTAATCGCGGGTTTAGCCATAAAGAAAATGGCGATAAGTGCAAAGATATTCAACCATGCCATTAACCCAACACCTATATCACCAAGACTCCAAGCAGCACTTGGTTCTGCAACAGTCCCATAAAAGACAGCTGACATTAGCACCACTTTAAGGAAGAATCTAAGTACCGGCATTTTAATTGTTTTATTAATATAAGAAACATTGTTTTCTGCGATAAAGTAATAAGCTAGTACTGTTGTAAAAGCAAAGAAAAACAATGCAATAGCAATAAAGGGTTTACCGAAACCGGTTAAAACACTATCGACCGCAATTTGCGTAAAAGCAGGACCGCTAATAACAACGTCACTTGCTAAGTTACTAACAACAAAACTAGTCGCGCCTTCAGGCATAACATTATACGACTGTGTGATTAAGATCATAAACGCAGTTGCAGAACAAACAAATAAGGTGTCAATATAAACTGAGAAAGCTTGCACTAATCCTTGTTGCGCTGGATGTTCAACTTCTGCAGCAGCAGCAGCATGGGGTCCAGTACCTTGTCCGGCTTCATTTGAATAAACTCCGCGTTTAACACCCCAACCAATTGCAGCCCCAAAGCCCGCCATTGGCGTAAAAGCATCGGTAATAATTAGCATAAAGACACCGGGTAGCTGATCAATATGCAATGCTATGATAGTACAGGCAATAATAATGTAAGCAAGTGCCATAAAAGGCACCACAATTTGGGTAAAGTTCGCAATACGCTTAACACCACCAAAAATGATAAAACCAAGTAATAAAACAATAAATACCGCGGTATATACTTTAGTTAAAGGTAAGTCGCCCATAAAAGAGCTAACTGAACCACCGGCGCCAAACACATTGACCATAGCATCACCGATGCCGTTTGATTGCACAACCGGTAGTAAAACACCACAAGCGAGAATAGTTGATAAAGCAAATATCCAAGCATACCATTTCTGACCTAAGGCTTTTTCAATGTAGTAAGCTGGGCCACCACGGTACTGACCGTCCTCTTCTTCTTTATAGATTTGGGCATTGGTTGATTCGATATAAGCCGTTGCTGCACCTAAAAAGGCAACTACCCACATCCAAAATACCGCGCCAGGTCCACCAAAACCAATAGCAGCAGCAACCCCTGCAATATTACCAGTACCAACTCGTCCAGATAAAGACACCGCTAAGGCTTGAAAAGATGAGATACCCTTTTCTGAGCTTTTACCCGAAAGTAATAGGCGAAACATTTCTCTGAAATGACGTACTTGCGCAAATCGCGTTAAGACAGAGAAAAAGACCCCCGTTCCTAAACAGAGATAGATTAAGTACGGGCTCCAAATATAGCCGTTAATGGTATTTACAATCGCTTCCACATGACACTCCAGATTTATTATTATTATTATTTAATTTGTTGTTCGACATTTGAGGCCCGCTAATCATTTAAGCACAACTTGATATAGCACTTAAACGAACATCGACCTTCAATTATTGATTTTAGATAGGTTTAGCGTAAATCATCAACAACATGATAAATAGCCGTTAAAAAGTCACGACCAAATAAGCTACTACGCGTGTCTGACCAACCGACACTGCGGTCTGGTAATAAGTCATTATCTTTAAAAGGCATTTCTACAGTATAAGACAAACATTTGAAGTTATTACCAACCCAATTAGCACCCACAGTTAAGTTAGCTTGACCAGGCTCATCTTTATCATAACCTTTGTCATCTTGAAACTCAGGAGTTACCGCTAAAAGAATTGCTTTGAATTTTTCTTCTAAGGCTTTATGTTTAGCGTCATATGCGGGTACACCTTCACAGCCAGCGACAAAGTTAAACGGTAGAGCTTCATCGCCATGAATATCAAGAAACATGTCAACACCGGTAGCTAACATTTTCTCACGCACCAAGAATACTTCTGGACTACGTGCCATTGAAGGTTCTAACCACTCACGATTTAAATTAGTACCGATAGCATTTGTTCTTAAATGTCCTCGAACTGAACCATCAGGATTCATATTAGGCACTAAATAAAACACCGAACTGTCTAAGAGTGAGCGAGCAACGCCATCGTCTTCATCGAGCAAACGGTCAATAAAACCTTCCATAAACCATTCAGCCATACTTTCGCCAGGATGTTGACGAGCAGTAACCCAAATAACTTTCTTGTTGGGACCTTCTTCTCCAACTTTTAATACTGAAACATCGCGTCCATCGAGGGTTTGTCCTAAAACTTGCAACTGACAATCAATATCTAATTGCGCTTGATGCAGCAAGTCTTGATGACGTTCGTAGCTATAAGGAGCAAAATAAGCAAAATAAACTGAATCATATTCTGGGGTTAAAGTAATACTCAGTTTTTCTCCGTCAAATTCAGTTGGTACACGAAACCAGTGTTCACGGTCATAGGATGCCACTGCTTGATAATCTGTCCATCCTTCTGTGTAAGCAGAAGTTCCAGCATTCATTAAATGAAGGGTATGTTCACAACGTTCGGTATTATTAAGTTTAAAATGAAACCACTGATAAAAATCAGATTGGTTGTCTTTAACAATTTCAAGTTGAATATTATCGGCTTGGCTTGCATCAATAACGCGGATATTTCCACTATCAAAGTTAGAGGTAATTTGCATGACAGGATCTGCTATTTTTATTATGAATAGCCACAGTGTACACAAACAATGAAAAGATCAGAAGTAATATGCGTTAAAGTGTCCTAAGAAACAGCCCAATTTCAGAAGAATAGCCCATTGATTTTGCAATAACGGTATTTTTATCATCAATGACATAATAACTTGGATAACCTTCTATCTTGAATTGGTGCTTAATTTGCTCTGTGCCTAAGGCAATAGGGAAAGTTAACTGATGCTGGCTAGAAAATTCAAAGACCTCTTTTTTATCGACATAATCTAATGCAATGGCGATAACATTTATCTGTTGATTCTTTTCATATATCTCCTGAAGATTACCGATACTGACATGACATATTTGACACCAAGGAGCAAAAAAATAAATAATAGTAGTTTTGTTAAAATTGGCAAGTTCAATGGTTTTATCATCGAGCGTTTCTAACAAAACAGTTTGTGGCGTTATCTGTTCTCCCGATGATAGCATGTCTGATTCTCTTAACATTGTCAGTGCTTGAAAGATAGCTAAAAACACCACAGCTTGAATAAATAAACTCTTCAACACAACTCACCTTTATAAATAATATAATAACGAAATAGTTCTATTTATAGACCCGATCACCAGATTAAAAATTCAAATTAAAACAAAAAAAATCCAATACCTAGGCATTGGATTCTTATTGCTGTCAATAAAGAGGGGTTACCAAGTAGTGTTAGCCTATTTGTGTTAAACCATTCATATAAGGTTGCAATGCTGTTGGAATTTTCACACTACCATCAGCTTGTTGGTAATTTTCTAAAATAGCGACTAATGTACGACCAACCGCTAAGCCAGAGCCATTTAAGGTGTGCAATAATTCAGGTCTCTTCGTTTCACTGCTTCTAAAGCGTGCTTGCATGCGGCGAGCTTGAAAGTCACCCATGTTAGAACATGAAGAGATTTCACGGTAAGTATTTTGTGCAGGCAACCATACTTCGATATCAAATGTTTTAGTCGCACTAAAACCAATATCACCCGTACATAAAATAACGGTACGGTAAGGTAATTCTAATCTTTCAAGAATTTTTTCAGCATGACCTGTTAAGGCTTCTAACGCAGTAAATGAATCTTCAGGCTTAACAATCTGCACCATTTCAACTTTATCAAACTGATGCTGTCGAATTAGACCGCGAATATCACGACCACCTGAACCGGCTTCACTTCTAAAACATGGCGTATGCGCACACATCTTAATAGGTAATTCGGCTTCTTCTACAATTTCATTTCTTAATAAATTCGTTAAAGGGACTTCTGCCGTAGGGATCAAAGAGAATTTTTTATTACTTAAATCCGTGTGAAATAAATCTTCACCAAATTTAGGTAATTGTCCTGTGCCGTAAAGTGAATCTTGATTAACTAAATAAGGCACGTACATTTCTTGATACCCATGCTCTTCGGTATGAACATCAAGCATTAACTGTGCAAGCGCACGGTGCATTTTAGCAATTTGACCACGCAAAACCGCAAAACGTGTGCCAGCAAGTTTTGCACCACTTTCAAAATCTAAACCGTTGCCAATACCAGCACCAACATCAACATGATCTTTAACTTCAAAATCAAAAACGCGAGGTGTTCCCCAGCGCTTAATTTCGACATTGTCATCTTCATTTGCCCCCTCAGGGACTGAATGATCGATTAAGTTTGGCACCGCTGATAGAATATCATCAATTTTAGCAAGCACATCATCTTGTTCAATTTTTGCAGCATCGAGATCAGCACCTAATTGACTCACTTCAGCTAATAATGGCTGAATATCTTCTCCACGCGCTTTAGCTTGGCCAATAGATTTTGAACGGGTATTGCGTTGATTTTGTAATTCTTGAGTTTTGATCTGAAAAGCTTTTCGTTGCTCTTCTAAATCGATTAATAACGCAGTATCTAAAGAAAAGCCACGTTTCGCTAATTGTGCCGCAGTGGCTTCGATATCATTTCTAAATAATTTTGGATCAAGCATTTTATTCACATCTACAAGTTAAGTGGTTGTTTATTTATTTTAGCTCTGCTTACTTAGTCGCATAAGTTACTAAGTAAAGCCCAATACCAGCAGCAAAAATACATAAGCTGACATTAAGTAATATATTTATCATGCCTTTTAGGAATTCACCTTGTTGCATTAACAAAAGTGTATCCAATGAAAAGGTTGAAAATGTGGTGAAAGCGCCTAGAAACCCGATACCTATTAGGGTTCGGTAGACACTTACTTCCATTACACCATTTTCAATAAGACCATATAAGGTGCCCATGATTAATGAGCCGGAAATATTAACCGCCAATGTCGCAAAAGGGAAACCTTTTCCGAGCCAATTCAATATTAATTGCGAAAAATAAAAGCGTAGACTTGCCCCACACGCTCCGCCAAGTGCTACAAATAGATATAATGAAAAGGTACTAATGGTATTAGTCATAACGTTTATTATTACTTTGGTTATTTAATTCATTGAGAAAATTTTGTTTATCTTTTAACTGTTTTTCCAAGCCACGGTCTGTTGGTTGATAAAGTAAGGTATGTTGTAAGGATTCAGGAAAATAATTTTCTCCTGCAGCAAAACCATTATCTTCATTATGAGCGTACCTATACTCGCTGCCATGACCGAGTTCTTTAGTGATACTACTGGTGGCATTTTTTAAATGAAAGGGTACGTCGAGCTCTGCAGTATTTTTAGCAAGCTCTTTGGCCTGGTTGAAAGCCATATATACGGCATTACTTTTCGGTGCTAAAGCCATGTATACAGTTGCTTGAGCTATCGCTCGCTCGCCTTCACTAGGTCCGACACGCTGAAAAGTATCCCAAGCATTAATAGCGAGTTGCATTGCTCTAGGGTCTGCATTGCCAATGTCTTCACTGGCGATCGCTAACAACCGACGGGCGACGTAAAGTGCATCTCCGCCTCCAGCTAATATTCTCGCGTACCAATAAAGTGCAGCATCAGGTGAGCTACCGCGCACAGATTTATGAAAAGCACTGATCAAATCATAAAAGGCATCACCACCTTTATCGTATAAAGCAATTTTATTGCCTGCTACTTGCACAACAGTTTCTAAGGTAATGGTAATATTGGATCCTGACAGAATATCAACGCAGTTTTCAAAGACATTCAATAGACGTCGTGCATCGCCATTAGCCAAGGTTAATAATTGCTGCTGGGCATTATCGGCAATAGATATCTTGATGTTTTTGCTGTTTTGCTGATTTTCACAAGCACGCGTTAAAATAATAGATAAGTCTTCACGCGTTAATTTTTTTAAAGTATAAACACGTGCACGTGATAAAACCGCTTGATTAAGTTCAAAAGCGGGGTTTTCAGTGGTCGCGCCAATAAAAATAATGGTGCCATCTTCAATAAAAGGCAAAAAAGCATCTTGCTGTCCTTTATTAAAACGGTGAACTTCGTCAACAAATAATACCGTGCGTTTTTTATGGCGCAGCAAACGTTGCTTAGCATTATCTATCGCTTGACGTATATCTTTAATACCTGAGGTTACCGCCGATAAACGTTCAACCTCGGCATTTGCATGACTAGCGATAATTTCTGCTAGGGTGGTTTTACCTGTACCCGGCGGCCCCCAAAAGATAACAGAATGACACTTCCCCTGCTCAATCGCGATCGTTAACGGCATACCTGGCGATAAGATATGTTGTTGACCTTGATAATCGGCTAATGTTTTAGGGCGAAGTTTGGCCGCTAATGGTTGAAACTGATCATCTTCATTGTCAGTTTCAATGATTACTTCATCAGCGAAATCTAAAGGTAAAGAGCCATTAGCGTCGTCGTTAGCGTTGATCATCTAACTCAACACCTTCGGGTATTTTAAAGGTAAATAGTGCACTTTCTGGAACAGTTACTTGATCAAACTGTGAAAGTTTAAACAGACTTAATTGCCCTGTTGCATCTAGAATAGTAAAACTATTAAGCATATTACTATTTTTCTTAAAACGTAATTCTAACGTCTTCACTTGGGCATTATTATCATTAGCATGAATGAGGTAATTGTTTTCATCGGTTGAGCTAACGCTATAATGTTGCCATAGTGTCGGATCGCTGCTTGTTAATAATAAAATAGGAGTGTTGAATAACGCTTTTTCTAAAAGATAAGCACTAACCTGCTCTACAAATGGGTCAAAAAACCATAAGGTGTCACCATCTGAAACGATTAATGACTCATCTGGTTCTGCCGTTTGCCAGTGTACTAAGTTAGGCTTTTTAACCGCCAAAGTACCCATAGCGTTTTGTAACTCATTACCTTCGCCATCCAGAACTTGCTGGTTAAAATTTGCAGTAAAATATTCAAGCTTTGCTAATTTTTGCATTAAATTACTTTTAATAATTAAAGCATCGTTGCTTGGCTTTTCTATAAAATTGGTCGGTTCATTGAACGGTAAAGCAAAAACGGAGGTACTTGCGCTGCTTAATACAACTACAGAAAAAAATGATAAAAGTGCTGTTTTTTTTAGGGAAAAATTCATTCAGTAATCCTTATAACTTGACAAAATAAGTCAGGAAAAATAACACCTACAAATCTCTTACAGGTGGTGGTGCTAATACTTCACGGGCACCGTTATGGCCTGGTGAACTTACCACACTTTGGTTTTCCATATCTTCAACAATGCGTGCTGCACGGTTATAACCAATTCTAAATTTACGTTGCACACTTGATATGGAGACACGTCGACCTTTAGTGACAAATTCAACCGCTTCGTCATACAAGGTATCCAGTTCAACCGCTTCATCGGCTTCGGCTTGCTCACCGGGTAACAAAATTTCATTATCAGCATCACCTGACAATATTTCTTCAACATAATTAGGTTCTCCACGAGATTTCCAATCGGCAACAACAGCATGTACTTCGTCATCGTTAACAAAAGCGCCGTGAACACGCACAGAAACAGCCTCGCCAGGCGGTAAATAAAACATATCTCCCATGCCTAATAGTTGTTCAGCACCTTGTTGGTCAAGAATGATACGTGACTCCATTCTTGATTGTACTCGCAGTGCCATACGGGTTGGAATATTAGCTTTAATTAACCCCGTAATTACATCCGCTGAAGGACGTTGAGTCGCTAAAATTAAGTGCATACCCGCCGCTCGTGCTTTTTGAGCAATACGCGCAATAAGTTCTTCGACTTTTTTGCCTGCAACCATCATCATATCGGCAAATTCGTCAACGAGAATAACAATCGCAGGCAACTTTTCTAACAAAGGTGGCGTTTGCGTAAAAGCATCATTAGGTTGCCAAGTAGGATCGATTAACGGCTCTCCAGCTTCAATAGCATTGAGCACTTTCTCATTGTAGCCTTTAAGGTTACGTACTCCTAGAGATGACATAAGTTTATAGCGGCGTTCCATTTCACCGACACACCAGCGCAGCGCGTTGGCCGCTTCTTTCATGTCGGTTACCACTTCAGCTAACAAATGTGGGATACCGTTATAAACAGAGAGTTCAACTTGTTTGGGGTCGATCATTATCATCCGCACATCTTCAGGTGTGGATTTATACAATATACTAACAATCATGGTATTAACCGCAACTGACTTCCCTGAGCCTGTTGTTCCTGCCACTAATAAATGTGGCATCTTAGCTAGATCGGCTATCACGGGTTTACCTGAAATATCACTACCAATCGCCATGGCTAAATGGGATCTTGATGCAGCAAATGCCGGAGCAGAAATGACATCAGTAAAATACACCGTTTCTCTATATTTATTAGGTAACTCAACACCAATAACAGATTTACCTTCAATAACTTCAACGACACGAACACTTTTAGCGGATAAGGAACGGGCAATATCTTGCGACAAACCGCTCACTTTACTGGCTTTAACGCCTGGCGCTAAATTTAATTCGAAGCGGGTAATAACAGGTCCGGGATAAACACCAACGACCTCAGCTTTCACACCAAACTCTAAGAGCTTTTCCTCAACTAGTCGACTGACTAATTCAAGCTCTTTCTCGTCAATAGGATTTTCAGTCCGGTTGGGGCGATCTAATAAATCAAGTCCAGGTAGTCCTTGATAAGTTGCACTATCTCTTTTTACCGCGACCTTTATGGGCTCTTCAACATTGATGGGTTCAACTTTCTCAAAGGCAGCCGTTATTTCATCATCGCTAACATGTTCTTGAACATTAAAAGCGAGTGGTTCACCGATAAGGTCATCTATTGCGACAAAGTGCTCAATGTCCTCTTCGAGATCAAAAGAAAGATCTTTTTTACTCGGTGCAATAATGTCTTCATGTCTTTGTTCATTTATCACATCAAAAGCATGATGTAGCTCTTCGTTTTCATCTACTAGATTTTCATCTACTTGAAAACTTGCCGGTTGTTTTTCAGTAAGCTCAGGTAAAGCCACTGGCTGTTCTTTTTTCTCAACAGTACTAACCAATACATGTTTCTTTACTTTTTCAGTCTTCAAGGCAGTGAAGTAGGCTTGTAGTTTTTCAGGTATCGTTAATAAATATTGGGCGAATAATATTGTATAAGCACCGGTTTTATCAATAAAGGCGATCAATGAGAAACCGGTTAGTAGCACAAAACCAGAGAGGAGAAAGGTCAAGAATAATAAAGTACTACCGACAAAAGAAAAATATGGCAGCACCGTTTGACTTAACGCGTCACCAATAATACCACCGGCTGAAAAGTAAAAGACATCATCAAAATTCATACTGGCGATTGATGTTATACCAATATAAAAAAGAATAAAGCCAATACACTTTAACCCTAAGGTTAAGTAATCTAATTGAATTAAGCGATGATATTTTTGAAACAATAACCACCCTGTTACTGCGGTAACAAAGGGCAGACTATAAGAAATAAAACCAAATAGGTTTAACAATAAGTCAGAAATATAAGCGCCAACAGCGCCGCCTAAATTACGAATAGGTGTTTGATAACCACTTTGAGACCAACCAGGATCAGCGGGGTTAAAGCTGAATAGCGCTAACATAATAAACATGGCAAAAAGAAAAGAAACCAACAAACCAGCTTCTAGTAATCGTTGCACACCATTTAATTTACTTTGAGTAGGAGATTCTGTAGACAATATAATAAACCGAGTTAATAACTATTTTATAGCCATACCACTCAAGTTGCAGTAATACGGGTATGTTTATATACAGTAAAATAACAAACTATTGTAAGGAGTTAAATGTTTAAATCACTTACTTGAGCTCAATGATGCGATTAACGTTTAATCGGTAGAAAATTAGTCGATTTAACCTCTTCCATCACAACATAACTTCTACTTTCGCTTACGGAGGGCAAACGAAGTAAAGTATCGCCTAGTAATTCTCGATAGGCGACCATGTCTGCTACGCGGGTTTTAAGTAAAAAGTCAAAGTTCCCAGAGACTAAATGACACTCTTGTATAACATCAAGTTCATGGACCGCTCTAGAAAAATCATCAAAAACATCAGGACTGGTTTTAGTTAAGGTTATTTCCACTAACACAAGTAACGCAGCTTCAAGCTTTTGTGGATTTAATATCGCTTGGTAGCCTTTGATATACTTCTCTTTTTCTAATCGCTTAACCCTTTCTAAACAAGGTGTTGGACTTAGCCCTACCCTCTTAGACAACTCTATATTAGATATACGAGCATTCTTTTGTAACTCAACGAGAATATTACGATCGATGCGATCAATACTTTTATTTTGAGAAGACGACATTATATAAAACACTACATTTTCTAACTGTAACAGGATTATATATCGATATATAAAATATTACGATAGGTTAATTCGAGAATAACGCATTATAATAGCCGCAAATAATATAAAAACATTTAACAGGTGAGACGATTATGATTATTGGTGTTCCTAAAGAAATTAAAAACCATGAGTACCGTATAGGCTTAACTCCAGCAGGCGTTAATGAGCTAACGGTTAATGGACATGAAGTGATTGTTGAAAATAACGGCGGCGAATCTATTGGTTTTGAAAACGAGCAATATATAGCAGCCGGTGCTAAAATTATAAACACGGCAGCAGAAATTTTTGCAACCGCTGACATGATAATAAAAGTAAAAGAGCCACAACCTGACGAGTGTAAAATGCTACGTCCAGGTCAAATACTTTTTACTTACCTACATTTAGCACCTGATGCTAAGCAAACTGAATTATTAGTTGCTTCTGGCGCAACCTGTATTGCTTACGAAACGGTAACCTCTGCTCAAGGTGGTTTACCTTTATTAGCGCCAATGTCTGAAGTTGCTGGCCGCATGTCTATTCAAGCAGGTGCTCATGCCCTTGAAAAAGCACAAGGCGGTTTAGGTGCTTTATTAGGTGGTGTACCTGGTGTTGCTCCTGCGAAAGTATTAATTATAGGTGGTGGTGTTGTTGGGACTCAAGCTGCTCGTATGGCAATAGGTATGGGCGCTGATGTAACAATATTAGATCGTTCATTACCCCGTCTACGTCAATTAGATACTGAATTTGATGGCCGTTTAAAAACAGTTTACTCTACTGCTGATGCAATGGACCAATTGATTGTTGAAGCTGACTTAGTCATAGGCGCGGTCTTAATTCCTGGTGCAGCTGCACCTAAATTAGTAACAAGAGCCCACATCAAAATGATGAAAAAAGGTGCTGTTGTTGTTGATGTGGCGATTGACCAAGGCGGTTGTTTTGAAACGTCAAAAGCAACAACTCATCAAGACCCAACGTATGTTGTTGACGACGTAGTACATTACTGTGTAGCTAACATGCCGGGTGGCGTAGCACGTACATCAACAATGGCATTAACTAATGCAACCATGCCATTTGCGGTAATGCTTGCTAACAAGGGTGCAAAACAAGCCATGCTTGACAACGTACACTTAATGAATGGTTTAAACGTATTAGGCGGAAAAATCACTTACCAACCGGTTGCTGAAGTTTTAGGCTACGACTACATACCACCTGAAGTGGCTATAGCCACTTTATAACGACTGAAAATAATACTTTGTGAGTTTTTCATAAAAACAATAAACCTCTGTTATATTTCTAATAGAGGTTTATTTTACGATGAATCTTAAACCTGACCATATGGTTAGCTTGTGTTATATTTCAATAAATATCACTAAAATAAGAGTTAGGGAATCAATCATGGAAATTCAGGTTGTCGACTATCAAGATAAAAATGCTGGAAAATTATTTGTTCAAAGCTTAAGAGAAACAGGTTTTGGTGTGTTAATTAACCACCCTATTGAGCAACAGCTTGTTGAATCTATTTATAAAAATTGGTATGAATTTTTTAGCAGTGAAGAAAAGCATTACTTAAGTTTTGATCCAAAAAAACAAGATGGCTACTTTTCAACCGAGATATCTGAGACGGCTAAAGGGCATGCAAATAAAGATATAAAAGAATATTTTCATGTTTATCCTTGGGGCAGGATCCCCGATCAACTTAAAGATGAAATACTTACCTATTACCAGAAAGCCTCTGAACTTGCTGCAGAATTACTTGATTGGGTCGAAAAATATAGTCCGGTCGACGTCTCAGAAAAATATTCAGAACAACTGGCGAATATGATCAAAGATACGCCAAATACTCTATTACGTATTTTACATTATCCACCACTAAGTGGAGACGAAGAACCAGGCGCAGTGAGAGCCGCTGCACACGAAGATATTAATTTATTAACCATATTACCGGCAGCAAATGAACCCGGTCTGCAAGTACAAAAGCAAGACGGGTCTTGGATTGACGTTCCCAGTGATTTTGGCAGTTTAATTATTAATATTGGTGATATGTTGCAAGAAGCCTCAGGTGGATATTTCCCATCTACCAGCCATCGGGTTATTAATCCTTCAGGTAAGGCCAGTAAAAAGTCTAGAATATCATTGCCATTGTTTCTTCATCCACGAGACGAAGTCGTCTTATCTGAACGACATACTCAAAAAAGCTATTTATTAGAAAGATTAAAAGAGCTTGGCGTAAAATAGCGATAAGTGTTGGTGTATAAGGGTTTATATGCCATCACTGTACATTTAACATTGCACTCATAGAAATTTTTATCAAAAAATTAATTTACCCTCTTGAGTTCTTTGCATAAACTCCCAACTAATACCTTATAATTTCACTTTTTATCAATCTTTGGAGTCATTCATGAGCGAAGCAAGACATTGCCCGTTACTCATTTTAGGATCAGGTCCAGCTGGTTACACTGCTGCAGTTTATGCCGCACGCGCAAATTTAAAACCAGTGATGATCACTGGTATGCAGCAAGGGGGTCAATTAACCACGACCACTGAAGTTGAAAACTGGCCTGGTGATGCCGATGACCTTACGGGTCCAGCATTAATGGATCGTATGCAAAAGCATGCAGAAAAGTTTGATACCGAGATTATCTTTGACCATATCAATGAAGTTGACTTTTCGAAACGCCCTTTTACCTTAAAAGGCGATAGCATGAGCTATACTTGTGATGCACTTATCATTTGTACGGGTGCTTCTGCACAATACTTAGGTTTACCGTCAGAAGAAGCATTTATGGGTAAAGGCGTTTCAGCCTGTGCTACTTGTGACGGTTTCTTTTACCGCAACCAAAAAGTTGCTGTTGTTGGCGGTGGTAATACCGCTGTTGAAGAAGCGTTATATTTATCAAACATTGCCTCTGAAGTTCACTTAGTGCACCGTCGTGAAACTTTTCGTTCTGAAAAGATTTTAACTGACCGTTTATACGAAAAAGTTAAAAACGGCAATATTACCTTACACTTAAATCAAACCTTAGATGAAGTGTTAGGCGATAAAATGGGTGTTACTGGCGTACGCTTAAAAGAAACGCAATCTGACACCACTAAAGATATTGACGTTATGGGTTGTTTTATTGCGATTGGTCATAAGCCAAACACTGATATTTTCAACGACCAATTAGCGATGAAAGACGGCTACTTAACGATACAAAGTGGCACTCACGGTAATGCAACACAGACCAGTGTTGAAGGTGTTTTTGCCGCAGGTGATGTAGCTGACCATATTTATCGTCAAGCAATTACCTCTGCTGGAGCTGGTTGTATGGCAGCCCTTGATGCAGAACGTTACTTAGACGCTAAAGGCTCTTAGTCATTAAAAACCAGATTGTCACATTACTCGATGTCGATGATCTGGCATTTCCTCCCTTAAAACAGGCGTTGATTGAACCTAATGGTCTACTTGCTTTTGGTGGTGATTTATCTGTAGCGCGATTAAAGTCGGCCTATCGAAGTGGTGTCTTTCCTTGGTACAGTGCTGGCGAAGCCATTATGTGGTGGAGCCCAGATCCGCGTGGTATTATCCTAACCGACCAATTACATATTAATCGCACCTTGCGAAAAGTATTAAAACAACAGAACTTCACCGTAACCTTAAATCAAGCCTTTGACCGTGTTATTCATTATTGTGCCGACGCTCCCTTTCGTAAGGAAGATACTTGGATAGTTGATGATATGTTAGCGGCTTATCAACAACTGCATGACAATGGTGTCGCACATTCGATAGAAGTGTGGATGGATGGTGAATTGGCTGGCGGTTTATATGGCGTGGCAATTAATGGCAGCTTTTCTGGAGAATCGATGTTTTATCGAAAAAGCAATGGTTCTAAAATCGCATTAGTTTATTTAAATACTTTATTAAAAGGCCAAAACATTCCATTAATTGACTGCCAAATGCTCAACCCTTTTTTAGAAGACATGGGCTGTATTGAGGTTTCACGCTCGCAGTTTATGACATTGAAAGCACAAGCATTAACGGTTTCATTACCAACGGATTTTTGGCTACCTCGCCAACTGACAGAAGAGCCTTAGTATGAGCACAAATTTTCAGTTAGGCATTACCGGTTCGTTTCCTTGTAACTACTTGCCCGACCAAGAAGAACGTTTACTGATTGCAACCGATGAACGTTTACATAACAGTGAACATTATGGCTGGTTAATGTCACAAGGCTTTAGACGCAGTGGTGATCAGATATACCGACCTCATTGTGAACTTTGCTCTGCATGCAAATCTCTGCGGGTCTTAGTTAAGGAATTTTTGTTATCTAAAAGTCAAAAACGAAATATAAAGAAAAACAACCTATTTACTATTAACATCTCAACTGAAAAAAAAGCTATTTATTACCCGCTTTACGAAAATTACATCAACACTTTACATTCCGATGGCTCAATGTTCCCAGCGACTAACGATCAATACAATAGTTTTATCAGTTGTAACGTCACAGAGCAGCTCTACCTTGAAATATGGCATGATAATCAACTTATTAGTGTTGCAGTAACCGATGTACTAAAAGATGCTCTATCAGCCGTATATACCTTTTATCATCCGGATTACAATAAATATGGTTTAGGCGTGTTTTCTATTTTACAGCAAGTGTATTTAGCAAAAGATAGGCAGAAGAACTTTCTGTATCTGGGTTACCAAATTGATGACTGCAAAAAGATGAACTACAAGGATCGTTATTACCCACATCAAGTATTGATAGAAAACAGATGGCAAACAGTAAATAAATAACACTATAGCTTTACATTCCGGCCTGTTTTCGGCATCATCTGCCCAGATTTTTGTTTATGCACAACTTTAGAGGTTTAGCGCCCAATGGCGAAAGAAGAAAATATTGAAATGCAAGGTACGGTTCTTGATACCTTACCAAATACTATGTTCCGCGTTGAACTAGAAAATGGTCATGTTGTTACGGCACATATTTCAGGAAAAATGCGTAAGAACTACATTCGCATATTAACGGGTGATAAAGTAACGGTTGAATTGACACCGTATGATTTATCTAAAGGCCGTATTATTTTCCGTGCTAGATAATTAAGACCCTATAAAGCTAAAAGCCCTGTGAATAATATTCACAGGGCTTTTTTATTGCTTTAGTTTTAGATCCTTAAACCTAACATTCAATCATTGATGATTAAGCCAGCTTTTTTAATAAGCCGTCGCTAGCATCTTCAACTAAATCTAAGACAAACTTAAATCCCCTAGCCCCACCATAATATGGGTCAGGTACTTCTAGTTCTTCAAAATTATAGGCATATTTTAAAAACAATTGAATTTTTTCATGTAAATGCTCTGGTGCTAACTTTTTTAGCTCGTTGACATTTTTCTCGTCCATCGCTAAGACTAAATCAAATTTGGTAAAATCTTCAACAATAACTTTACGCGCTTTAATTTTGTCAAATGAGTAGCCACGCTCAATCCCTATCTTTTGTGCACGATGATCGGGCTTTTCACGCGCATGAGAACCCGTTGTACCCGCAGAATCTATCGTTAAAGAAATACCCTTTTCTTTAACTTTATGACGGAAGACCGCCTCAGCACTTGGCGAACGACAGATATTGCCCATGCACACAAACAATACAGATTTAATGTTACTTAAGTCTTCCAAAATTAATTCCTTTATTATAATCAAACACTTAATAAACTCAGTTGTACATCTAACTGTATTTTATAGGTCAAACACCAACTTTATAGGTATCAATAGGTTACATTTATTTTAGGTAAAGATATAGTTCGTTTTAGGGTATTTGTAGGATATTTTACTTAACTAATCCAAGTTAAAAATTAAAATTATAATAAATCATTACGATACCTATCATCGAATCTGAATAATACCTCAAAAAATTACTAGTAAATTAATTATCATAGATATTCTCATATCTATAAATACTCAATTAGAAAATTCGACGTCCACGCTTTAATAGTTTTTTACCTTATAGGTTTTAAATTTATAATGAAGTTACTATCAGGGAACAGACCGGGAAAAGTGAACAGAACAGAACAAGAACAAGAACAACCCAAAAAAGTAAAAAGATCATAAAACATACAATACATTACACGAGATTACTCTAGGTCATCTAGTGTAATGTTGTTTTGGGTGAAAAACAGGCATTTGATAAGAGAACAGGCAATAAATGGGAGAACAGTACTTTCGTCTTAAGTTAAATATTTTGGCATTACTCGAATCTCGGAATCATATAAATAATCAATGTTTATTAGTTAACCAAGAGTAACTATAGCCTTTTGATACCACTCGTATCCTTCGCTAACATTTCCAAGTAATATATTTGAAGCTCCAATCAAGGTACAAGGTCTATATTCAGAAGGAGCTAACACATGGGCTTCACTGCCTAACTTAAGAGACTCTGTGTACTGACAAAAATCACGATATGCTGTAGTGGCATAGCTACGTAGTTAACAATATTCCCTAAAACAAACATTGGTCTTGACCAAAATCGCGAAACAAATCTACTTGCTGTAACCCTTTGGAGTAATTTGAAATCTAATGACTTAAAGTGTCTCCAGATAATGGAGCAAAGGCTTTTATCATATCTGAATTATAATCTGGTTGATTTTGAAAGCGGCGCTTGTCCTGCATGTTTATGAGGCGAGTAAGACCCATAATATTCATGAAGTGGCTAAGTACTTGAGAGGCTTTATTTGTTATAGATGAAATTAATGGCATTTCAATTTCTCGAACTAAATCCATTTGTTCTGGGTGAGGTGAATCTACAAACACAATACCTGCAACTTTATCACCATAAAGCTCTGTAAACTTTGTTATATATGGACCGCCAAATGAGTGACTAACTAAAATATAAGATGGTTTCTCATCCGTTAAAACAATAGCTTTATTTAGGTCATTTGCGATAGCTTCCATGAGATTACTTTTATAAGGTCTGGGGTGACTCCACATGATACCCGCGCGATCATGTGCGCACGTTCGTGTTAATTTAGCTAACCTGTCTTGGACAACACACCAACTTGAAGAACCCAAAGTATCTAGCCCTGATTCAAGTATGACAATAGGGGGGCCACTACCACGACAATCAAGGTGAAGCATGCGTAAGCCAATATCTACTAAAGAGCCTTTAGGTTTGTACTTTTGTAAAGTGCTTACTCGTGAGAATTGTTCATAAGCTATACCTGAACTAATAAATATCAATGTGATTACAATTATATTCAAGAGTAATTTATTCTTAAATATCAACGCTAAAACCCTTAACTGAATGCAGTAAACTAACGGCCAATTAATAGACTAAAGATTATTTGCCAAAATTAGCGAGGGACGAGCACGGCCAACTATTTTTAGTCCTGTTTAATTGCCTTATTAGCTTCGTTTAACTGGTGTTGACTAAAAACTTTAATACCATTACTTGTTAATAATGCAGCAGTGACTCCAGCTCCATTGATTTTTGTTCCCAAAAAATTGCCACTACATACCGAAGAACTTCCACATGAAGGACTAAACTCAGCGAGTACTGCAACCTCAATTTCATTTGCTCGACACAAAGCTAATGCGTTATTTTCACCACGTAGAAAATTTTCAGTGACAATATTGCCATTATCTTCTACCACCGCAATTACACCTAAAAGTACATCGTACCCATCACCATCATTTATTTCCGCTGGTGCTCTGGGAATGCTCATTCCAGAACTTATCTCTGGGCAAATGGAGACCACTCTGCCTTCATCTATCCATTCTTCAAGAATAATGCTGGAAATAAATAAAGACTGACCATCGTAACGTACTTTATTCCCTAACAGGCATGCGCTCATTAGTACTCTTTTCATGTAAAACTCGCAATGTAGTATAGAAGTCAACGCCCAAATAACAGGCTAAGAAAATTGGGTTAAAATGGAGCGAAGCGAACGGCCCACTGGGCTCGGTCCTGGTTTAATAAATGGTTGGGTAAATATCAAACTTTATTTTTTTACGGTCCATACAACCTAAATCTTTATTGGGTGCAATAGCATCCCTAACACACTGTTTAAGTTTAGTGATTTCTGGAAAACGGCCCATATCTTTACGTGACCAAATAACATTGCCATTAGCCATTATTTCAAAAAAACCACCTGATCCTGGTAGTAATGATAACTCATCAACTTCTTGTTCAAACGTTGATAGAATTTCGTGTGCCATCCATGTTGAACGCAATAACCAACGACATTTAGAACAATATCTAATTTCAATTTTATTCATAATATTTAGACCAAAACCTAAATTCACCTAATGCCCCCGCTCAGAGACTAGAATATTGAGGAACGGAAACAGCCAGCTATTTTAGATCGATTGATAAGCACCTTTGTAAAGGCATGCGTTATTTGAATATCAAGTTTACGGCACTATATTTAGAATCTTTAACCGCAGATTTACACTTAATCTCATCAAGACCGTAATCATTTTTAATGAATTGAAAAACCATAGCAATCGCTTAAAACAGTTTCACTTGAAAAATCCCAATGCTTACCAATTGCCGCAATATTTTGTGTTGCCATAACCACGGAAGTACTATAGGAGGTTATTATCAGTTTCTTTAAAAGACAACCCAATGAGAGTGCTAACAATATTACCCTTGGACTCTGTCAATTACTACTTCGTAATATAATTGACATTAAACAGTTTTATAGGCCTCACTGTACACAAAAGTCGTAACACCTATCTTCTTTAAATGTGTCCCAATATTACATTACCCCCTTGTTTATCAGAAATTTGTATGGCAATTGGATGAGCCACAGTTCGGCATAGCTGTTAAGCTGAGCCCTATCCCATTTTTTAAATATAAATTAAGCTTCTAATTTATAAATAATACAAGTAATAGCCAACACAGTGGTGCTTATCTACTCAATTAGTCACTAAACTCTGTCAGTTTTATAAAGCAATTACGCATATTTATGTGCTGTCGTCATTATTCTTTTAAAACAGCAAAAGATGGTGTTATTTGCTGTTACATACCAATGCTGCTCAGCATGTTTTTTACACTATTTTGCTTTTATTCGAAGTGACAATACGAATTACTAGTCTAATTTATTGGTTGGCTTAAAGAGTTAAAATGACAATTTTACCTCTGTAATTAAACAAAAATCAATATTCATAAATTCAAACAAATCGACTTGGTTAATGGTCCACCCCGCTTTTTGCTCCTCCGGAAAATCTTACTTCTTTGCTAGCAGCTACAATACCGTGTACTAATAAATAATGTGTTTTAGAATAACTATCAGCCCTTTCTTTCTATAATTATCGGATTTCTATTCATAAAAATTACAAAGATAAAGACCTAACCCGTATCACTGCTTCACAATTAAGGAAAGCTGACACACTGTAAGTATTAATGTTCGCACTGATTTAGCTTAATTTTAGGGCACTGTACGTTAACTTCTTCAAACAATTTTTATCACCTGTGGTGATCCAATTTAGCTAATTTAGCGTAGTAGAACAATGTTGCTGTCTATTGATCAGCTGTATAGCCTTAATAATCCTAAAATTTGAGAGAGACCATAATGCAACGTAACGCTAAATTATTACTAACGATTGTTAGTTTATTTATTTTCCCAGTATCAGCTTATGCCAGCTGTGACCCTTCATTAGAATTTGAAAGTAAAAAATTACATTCCAAAAAAATGGTGAATTTTTGTGATAAATTTGATGATAAAGTTTTGTTAGTAGTCAACACCGCCAGTCAATGTGGTTTTACTCCACAATTTAAAGATTTAGAAGTTTTGTATCAAAAATATAAAGACCAAGATCTAGAAATTGTTGGTTTTTCGTCTAATGACTTTAGACAGGAACATGATTCAGAATCTGAAACAGCCAATGTTTGTTTTGTAAACTTTGGTGTGAATTTTACAATGCTCGCTCCTAGTTCAGTAAAAGGAGCCTCTAAAAATGCCTTTTACAAAATGCTGGTAGAGCGGACAGGAGAAGAGCCAAGCTGGAACTTTAATAAATATTTGATCAGTAAAGACCATAAATCTATTCAGCATTTTAGTTCAGCCATTCAGCCACTCGACAGCTCGTTGGAGCGGCTTATCGTTTCATCATTAAACATAAAATAGTTATCGATAAAAACTTTAATAGACGATTAGAGTCATTGGATGAGTACACAAATATCATGATAAAGACAGGTCTTGTATGGTTTAGAAATGACTTACGCGTTGCTGATAATTATTCTTTGTCTAAAGCTACGTTAGAAAATGACAGGGTCATTGCATTATATTGTTTTGATCCACGTTCTTTTTCGGTCGGTCAATATGGTTTTAAGAAAACAGAAAAATATCGTGCAAAATTTTTGCTTGAGACAGTAACCGAATTAAAAACAAATTTAGCAAAGCTTAATATCACACTATTTATCTATCATCAAAAGCCCGAAGCAATCCTTCCTGGTCTGGTTCATGAATTCGCAGTTGACAATGTTTATAGTCAAAGCGAATGGACCCCAGAAGAGTTAACTGTTGCTGTTAGTGTTAAGGATAAGATAAGCGATTTGAAGTTAAATTTGGTTGAATCTTACGATCAATTCCTTTTTCATCCCGATGACATTCCGTTTACATGGCAAGGTATTCCTAAGGTCTTCACTCAATTTAGGAAACTGTGTGAGAAATCTGCAACGGTTAGACCTTTAGCATTATTAGGTTTATTGTCACCGACCAACCTTCTTTTTGATACTACTCCTAGTATTATTTCTAAAACTGACTCTGGTACCGATGTTAATTGTATTCCTACGCTGCAGGACCTAGGCTTTGAGGATTTTGCCATTGACTCTCGAAGCGCTTTTCCTTTTAAGGGTGGAGAGCAGCAAGGGCTTGCTCGTGTTCAAGATTATTTTTGGAACACTAAAAATATCTCTCGCTATAAAACAACCAGAAACGGGCTTGTCGGTATAGATTATAGTTCTAAATTATCTGCTTGGTTAGCTAATGGTAGTATTTCACCGCGTACCATCTATTTTGAATTAATGAAATATGAACAAGACGTAGAAAAAAACGAAAGCACCTACTGGCTGATATTTGAATTAATTTGGCGAGACTTTTTTAAATATATTTCGATTAAACATGGTGATAACCTGTTTAAAATTGGTGGTATTCTAGATAAAGATTATGAATGGTCGACTGATAAAAAACGCATACAACAATGGATTTCAGGAGAGACAAGAGAAGCTTTTATTAATGCCAATATGCTTGAACTCAATAAAACAGGTTTTATGAGTAATCGTGGCCGACAAAACGTAGCGTCTTTTTTTGCTAAAGAATTAACTTTGGATTGGCGAATCGGTGCCGCTTATTTTGAATCTTTATTAGTCGATTATGATGTGCATAGTAATTATGGCAATTGGTTGTACATTGCAGGTGTAGGCAATGACCCTAGAGATCGAAAGTTTAATATACAAACACAAGCACAACGGTACGATCCTCACCTGAACTATACTTCTCTCTGGTTACAGCAGACTTTATTTTAGTTGGTTATATCAAAGGAGTACTGATTTTGGGTCGATGGTATGGTGACATTCGCCGTCAATATTAACACATGCACTCTCAGGAATTTCTTTATTTTTTTGCTGTTCATCCGCGTCAAGGTTTTACGTTTATAGCTTTGTCATATTGGTAACCGCTCGGGACTTTTCACTGTCCCCTTTCGTCGCTGTCGTTATCAGTAAAGGGAATTTTTGTCTTGAGTCAGATAAATTTAATAGCGCATTATGGTTTAGGTATCGCTCAATTTACTCAAGACCCAAACCGGGCACTTATTAAACCTGTTGAAATGGCGTTAAACATGTCTTTAGCATTGCTAGTCGTCACTTGAGTAATATTAGCTTTTAGTGGTGAATCACGAAAGCTGAAGTTTCACTACCAGTTTGATGTAACATGTTAACTGTTATTTAATAGAGCTAACATTTAAATAGCATTACTTTTATAAGAGAAGATTGTGGGGGATTTTTATTGATGAATAAATGTGGATTAATTAAACAGCATTTATCGCAACTCAATTTGCAGGAGCTGCTTAAATATCGATTATTACTGTGTCCTGTTGAGCCTAATGAGAACATAGAGTTAGATGTTATCGACTTATTTAAGTATCCAACAAGACTGGAGACAAGTTATCTTGATAATTGGCAAAAAGATATTTTAAAAGCGTTGTTTCATTTACTTCAAAGAGAGTTTGAAACATCTTGCCTGTTA
This sequence comes from Colwellia sp. MB3u-55, assembly GCF_014076785.1. Lineage (NCBI taxonomy): Bacteria > Pseudomonadati > Pseudomonadota > Gammaproteobacteria > Alteromonadales > Colwelliaceae > Colwellia > Colwellia sp. MB3u-55. Next base: position 8,234 of record NZ_JACGUS010000113.1, on the reverse strand, counting down.
GATAGAGAAATAGAAGAATTATTACTAACACAGACGTTTTCAGAAAAAGACAAGCGTACCCTATCGCTGTTCGAAAATTTTATAATCAGTTTACAAAATAGTAATGTTGTTTCAATCCATTCTTTATCACACAACAAGTTGGATGAGTTAATATTTTAGCGAGAGGTTTACTTTATCGAGTAATGTCGTGAATTAAGCCTTGTTAATCTCATACAGCTTAAATTAACCGACAGATAATTTATGGTGTTTATTTATTTATATTTGTGAAACAGATCCACCCCTAGATCGTTTAAGTAATATAAGCCCTAATGAGTCTTCGTTGTGTCTTATATTTTTATCAAAAAAGTACTAATAATGTGCAGGTAGACGAAAAAGAACCTTCTTTACATACAATAAATAAGAATCATCCCGTCAAATATCCAGTACTGGCCACTTTTTACATGCATATTCACCCGTCTAGATCATGGTCTAGTTATTGCCGTTTTCAAGATACATAAGACAAGTGCCGATATAATTTTAATTAAAGCATAACGCCACGTTAAGAGGCATTAATTTTTGGTTAAAATGTGAAAAGAAGTTCAGGTTAAAAGTGATCTTCCCCCAATAAAGCGGACACATTTTTTTACGCTGCCAGGGCTTTATATTCTATTGGCGAGCAATAACTTATCCCTGAATGCATACTGAAACATTGTAGTATTTGTTAATGTAACTGCCAAGTATTCCGCGCAGTTTTTTATCACTATCAAATACATTACCACGAATAACTTCCATCTTCATTGAATGGAAAAATGACTCCATATGCGCATTATCAGTACATTTTCCCGCTCGGCTCAAGCTATGAGTTATCGCATGTCGTTTCAATACTTTTTGATAAACGTGTCCACGATATTCTTTTCGCCATCGTGACAGCATAAATGGGTGTATGTCGAGTTTTTCGGCGACTGATTTAATTGAGACACCAACAACATAACTTAATTGAATAGCGTTAACTTTAAAGTCGTTTGAATACTTCCAGGTTCGTCTTAGATTATTGTACTTGGGCATAAGACACCTCATCTTTAGTTAGATTTTGGTGTCCGTTTTATTGGGGGAGGATCACTTGAACTAACAATATATTCTGAGAGTTTTTATCTATATCTAAACTTGGCAGTTTAAATATAGAAACGTTTACAACATGCGAATCATTTTTATTAAGTTCTTTACTCCCAAGAGATGATTAATAGCCGGAAGCAGCTATAACCTCCCAATCTCCATTTTGTGGAGGGAGTGTGTAACACCATAAATGTTGATAGGGCTATTTGAATTTGCAACAGTTGCGCACGAAGCAAGAAATAGACTTGATACTAATACTATAATTTTAAACACTAAACTTTTCTTAGTAGCATAACGCCACATTAAGTGGAAAAAAATAGTTGGTTAAAATGTGAAGCGAAGCACAACCTAACCAACTGTCTTTGTTTCTTTTAAAGTGTTTTTTAGGGTGCTTAATCTCTGCAGCTTGGAGCGTATAAGTAGTTAAAGCACTAAAACACAATAAAACACTGTATAAGCAGACAGTTCTTTAGTATGCTTATTTTAACAAGAGCGCTAACCAAGCAAACCCTCACAGCACATAACCCCAGGACATAAAATTGCGAGCTTTACCCACTTATTACTATTTAAGCCATTTTCATGAATTCCTTAAATTTGTGACAGGCCCATGTGACGCTTTATTAGATAGCGATGACGCGCAATTTATTCAACGTTTCAACGCACTGACAAAGCCGCAACAGTGCCTTGTTGTTCGTTTTATTAATCGTAAGTCTATTTTTGTCAAAGCAACATCTTATGCTTATGAAGAGATTGAAAATATATCCGGCAATTTGAATTACTTAAAGAAAGAATATTGGTTTACGACTCTTGAATCTAAAAATATTCCTGCCTTTATCGAGCATCTTACCAAAGATGAAATCATCCAAATTATAGATGAAATTAACACGTCCTATGCAAGTGACACCCAGACATTGGTATATAAAAAGTCACAGGCCAAAGCCATACTGGTTGATGTTGTTTTAAGTGGCACGAAGCCTAATCTAATTTGCAAAACTAAGGTTGCAAGTGCCTATTGGCAAGGCAATTTTGAAGCACACATTAGCTATTTTCTTTATGTTTACTTTGGTAATTTTCAATCTAAATTGAATCAGTTTTCTATGCGCGACTTAGGCGTCATGCGAACGCGTAAGGAGCAGGCTCAAGTGATGGCCAGATTCGCCGACATTGGAAGTGCTAAGTCGGCTTTTGAAATACATTTACTACTAGATGAAATACACGCGCAATTACCCTTACTCAAGCGTGACGCCATTCTCAAACACCTTAATGATTTGCCAAGCCCTATAGGAGCGAGAGCCAAAGACCTGAATGAAAAACTCCAATTTTTGCTGGCTTGCGAATTATTAAAAGAAGATGCAAATAAGGCTTGCTTGGTATTGAAAACGATAAATACTGACACTGCGCAAGAAAAATGGGTAAGGGAAGGATATAAACTAGGCCTAAAAGACGAGGTTGAAGCAGAACTCGAATGTATAATTGAAGTGCCACTGTCTGAAGACCTTTTGGCCTTTGCAGAAGACTTTTTAGCGCGAAAATATCATAAAAAACGAACCAGCATTTTAACCGATATGTTGCGTAATAATAGCCAAAATATTCTCATTGACGAAATGCACAAAGGTGCAGTTGAACGCGGTGTCGTGGCCTATTATGAAAGCCGAGGCTGTGCAGCAATGCGAACCGAAAATGAAATATGGCGGGCTTTATTTGGGCTTTATTTCTGGCATGAAATATATGAACTAGATGGCTTAGGATTAACCAACGAGTTCGATCGTTTGCCCGCATCCCTTAAAACTAACCAATTTTATGAGCTTGCTTCAGAACAAATTGAAAGACGCTTATCGAGTACAAATACAAAAGCTAAATTAATTCAACAACTGTCCTCAGCTGCGGTAAAATATTATGGCCAAGGTAACATTGTGTTCAAGTGGCGCAAGAACATATTAGAACGCCTTATTGTGCTTATTAATCACAGTAAACTAGACGCCCTATTGTCGTTGTTAAAAGCGATGACTCAAGACTGGAAAAACCTAAGTGATGGTTATCCTGATTTAATGCTTATTGAACATGAGAAGCTTCGCTTTGAAGAAGTAAAGTCAGAGGGTGACCAATTACGTCGAAATCAGCTGCTAAGCATTCAAAAGTTGCAAAGTGTAGGTTTTGATGTGCGCATTACTAATGTCAATTGGACTATCGATCCGATGCAACCTTATGCCGTTATCGATATTGAAACGACGGGTGGTAGAGCCCAACATCACCGTATTACTGAGGTGGGTATTATTAAAATGATTGGGGGTGAAGTCGTCGATCAGTGGCAATCATTGATTAATCCTCAGCGGCGTATTCCCCAAAATATTACTTCATTAACCGGTATTGATAACGACATGGTGGCAAAAGCTCCATTATTTGCTGAGGTCGCTGATGATATTGATATATTTACCAAAGGATGTGTATTTGTTGCTCACAATGTTAATTTTGATTACGGCTTTATAAAAGAGGAGTTTAATCGATTGGAACGTCGCTTTCGACGACCAAAATTGTGTACCGTTAGGGAAATGCGTAAACACTACAAAGGGCTGCCGTCGTATTCATTAGCTAATCTTACTAAGCATTTCAGTATTGATATGCAACGACATCACAGAGCAATGTCAGATGCCATTGCAGCAGGTGAATTGTTGAATATGGTGAATGAGAAACGCTTAAAAATTGACTGATTTGCCTTTTGATGTTTTATAAAATACAAATAGCCAAGTAATTGCAACGCAGCACCGTTATACTATTTATAGTAGTAATTGATCCTAACCTCATGTAAACAAGTAAAGATAGTATGAAAATAAATCTTAAACAAAAAATAACTCAATTTAGCGAAGAAGAAATATCGCGTATCATCGAAATGGCGTGGGAAGACCGCACACCATTCGAAGCTATAGAGCAATTATTTGGAGTATCCGAGCCTCAGGTAATCGAAATCATGCGCAGCAGCATTAAGCGCAAAACATTCAATAATTGGCGCGCTAGAGTGACAGGCCGAAAAACTAAGCATCTTAAGCTACGCAGTCCCGATGTTAGCCGTGGTTATTGTTCCACCCAATATAAGCCGACACGCAAACGTTAGTTATCTACGGCTTTCCAGATTATCAAAAACATCACGACTAAACTGAGCTGTAACATCAAGGTACCCCGTATTTTTTCTCAATTTCAGGGGCTTTGAGTTCCCAGTTAAATTCAATCATATTACCAAAAATTGCAGTTCAACAAATTTTAGAAATAGTTACTCCACCTGATCTTAATCGCGGTATAAAGGTATCAAGATGGCTTCAACAATACACAGATATTCAACTAGAAAAAATTAATAAAGGTTTGCTAAAACCATCAACATGGCAAACGCGTAAAAATATTATTAGTAAGATTAACTCTGTTCATGGAGAATTAGAACTTGCTAAGGTTACAACAAAAATACTTAAAGAATTTTTAGACACTTATGTTATTCAGGGTAAATCAAGGATGGCGCAGGCTGTTCGTAGTGTTTACATTGATGTTTTTATCGAAGCAGCTCAAGCGGGTGAAGTTGACGGTAGCAGTAATCCAGCATCTATTGTTAAAAATCCAACAGCCAAGGTGACTAAATCTAGACTTTCTTTAGAACAGTTTAATTCGATCATTGTTAGTCAGTCTTACTTGCCTCATAAATGCTCATATTTATTGGCACTCGTAACTGATCAACGTAGAACAGATCTTGCTTTAATACGACGTAACAAAGGGCTTGATTGGGATGATAAGTATAAGGCTTACCGCAACAACCCAAATCACTTTATAGACCCTAAAACAGACTATGGTTCATTTGTAGGGCTAGTAAAGCATGCACCCTACTCATTCATTCAAAATAACCATTTACATGTATTTCAATTAAAAACAGGAAAGCTATTAAAAATACCTATGGAGCTAAAATTAGAAAAACTTGGGCTTTCAATTACTGACGTAGTTGAAATGGCATTGATTGACCAAGGTTCATTATTCGCGCTTCATCACAATACAGCTAGAGCACAAAATAATGTTGGTGATCCTTTACATCCAGATACTATTTTTCGTTCATTTAAGCGTGCCAGAGATGATGCCAAGATTACATGAAACGGAACGCGCTACCTTCCATGAAATCAGATCATTGTCTGAACGTCTTTATCGTGAGCAAGGAGTTGATACACGTTTATTATGTGGCCAGTCACATCAGAAAATGACCGACAGGTATAATGATCTTAGGGGATCAGATTGGAGTGAGTTAATAATCTAGATTCACACTGCTTTCTTTGAATATTTTGGGCTTTAGGTGCAAGCAAACGAAAACGTACCTTTCTAAGCTATTAGCAAACGGTTTCTAGATATTGAAAAGGGCAATTCCTGCCACTATACACCTAAGATATCATTACTATTAGGACAGCTGAGGGTCAATAAGCGGTCATAAATTGGGGGCTAAAATCACTTTAATTTAAGGCAGCAAAGATACGAAAGAAGACATTAGCCTTGGCTTATCTAGCTACATTTGAACCGATAAAAATCAACCTAGCGTTAGATAATAAAATTGTTCTAAATTTCATCAGAAATCTATAAAGTCAAAAATTCTAATTTGATTAAAAAATACCAAAGCGGACATTAGGTTAATATTATTTTAGGTATTAAATTCTGTGGCACAAAGCGTCTTAAAATTTATGCTTTCTTTATCCCTTTAGGATACTAATCATTTAGAAGTTTATAAAGGGTATAAGTTACCACTCCAATGCTATTACCTTGTCTTTTGACAACCTTTGTCAGCTATTTCTTTAAGTTAGCAAAACTTGAGTTCGTTGTTGTTATTATCATGTAAATCAGCATTTTAGCAGTTATTCAGTACAACAAAAAAGTACCGTTTATTATTGAGTTTTGTACTGTTTTGTTAAAAGATGTAGCCAAGTCATTAATTTGAGTGTATTATTTTTGAACAATCTTTTGACAGCGCTGTCAAATAAAAGACAGCGCTGTCAAATAAAAGACAGCGCTGTCTTTTTGTGAGTGTTAAACCAATGATTTATAGAGTTTATAAAAAATGGATTTTGGCAACTAGCATCGTTAAAAGACTTTGTTAGGGAAGGCTTTAGTATTGGCGAAGGTATAAAATTATAAAAATAAATAACCCTAATTAAAGCCAGCTAACTGGCCACCACACAGAGGTAAGTATGAAAAAATTATTAACAGCATGCGCAGTAACCGCCGCTTTAGCTTCTACCCAAGTATTAGCAGAAGCACCAGGAAAACCAACACTTACAGAACAATATGCCAACTACAACGGTAAAGGCTTTGTTACGGTTTCTGGCGAAGCTGGAGCATATGAATCACTTGTTACACGTGTTGATGTTGTTGACTTACCTGTTACCTGGTCTCCAGCTTGGAGCGGTGATTCAGCGACATCATGGCAAGTACTTGTAAATGGAGACGTTGCCGTTTCAGGCACTGGTGCAGGCGGTAGTGCGATTGTTCCAATTACTAGTGGTGGTCTAAAAGAGATCGTTGTGCGTTTGTGTAATGATGATGGTTGTGTTGAAAGTGATGCAGATAAGGCTATTGTTTCAGATACTGATGGCTCACATTTAATGCCGCTTGGCGAACAAGTTGACTCGGCAAATACTAACTATGCACAATCTCAAGACCAAATCGTTGGTACTTATTTTGTTGAGTGGGGTATTTATGGTCGTAAATATTTTGTTGAAAACGTACCTGCTAATAATTTAACACACATTATATACGGCTTTATTCCAATGTGTGGTGAAAACAAATCTCTTAAAGATGGTAATGCGTCTGGTTGGAGTGTACTTCAAGCTGATTGTGCTCAAAGTGAAGATTACGAATTGGTGATTCATGATATGGGTGCGGCTTTTTGGCGTCAAAATGGTGCTGTTAAAGCCATGAAATTGGACGGAACTGCTGTTGGTTATGGCGAAGTTGGTATGGGTAATTTCGGTCATTTAATGGCGCTTAAGCAAGGTAACCCACACCTTAAAATCGTTCCATCAATTGGTGGTTGGACACTGTCGGACCCGTTTTACGGTTTTACGGATAAAGCAAATCGCGATACGTTTGTTGCTTCTTCTAAAGAATTTTTAAAAACATGGAAATTCTTTGATGGTATCGATATCGACTGGGAATTCCCTGGTGGCGGCGGTGCACAAGCTTCATTAGGCGACCCAATTAATGACGGTCCAGCTTATGTCGCGTTAATGCAAGAACTTCGTGTAATGCTAGACGAACTTGCTGTTGAAACAGGCCGTAAATATGAATTAACCTCTGCTATTGGCGTAGGTTGGGATAAAATTCAAGATGTTGATTATGCCGCTGCGGCAGAGTATATGGATAACATCTTTATGATGTCATATGACTTTTATGGTGCATGGGGTAGTGAAACTGGCCATCAAACAGGTCTTTACTGTGGTGCACATATCTCTGCTGATAAATGTGACGGTACAGGTGAGTTTGGTCCAACAACGGTTACAGATAAAACTAAAGCAGGCAACTTAGGACGTGACTCTTATGCTCCAGCAGGTATGCCAGAATATACAACAGCTAATGCAACCCGTTTGTTGTTAGAGCAAGGTGTACCAGCCCATAAATTAGTTGTAGGTGCAGCAATGTACGGACGTGGTTGGACTGATGTTCAAATGGTTAATGGCAGCCCAATTGGTGCTGTAGGTAATCACGTAGACAGCTCAGATAATAACCCCTTAGTTGCTGAAGGTGGTGAAGGAACTTCAGTTGACGAAGCTGCATGGGCATGGGAAGCAGGTATCATGGATTATCGTGGTGCGTTGAAATTCTTGGCAGCAAATACAAATGCTAAGTATGTTTGGGATAACCAAGCCGAAGCATCATTTATTTGGGATGAAGTAAGTAGTACGTTAATAACATTAGATACGCCACGTTCAATTGAAGCAAAAGGCGTATACTTGCAAGCACAAGGGTTAGGTGGGATTTTCTCTTGGGAAATCGATGGTGATGGTGGTACCGAAGCAGAGCGTACACTAAATGCGATGAATAAAGCGGTAGGTAATGCTGAAGGGATTACCGATTGGGGAGTAACTCCGACGCCGACGCCGACACCGACGCCGACGCCGACTCCGACGCCG
>NZ_JACGUS010000112.1:0-64099 GCF_014076785.1 Colwellia sp. MB3u-55 | reverse complement strand
AATAAAAATAAAATTAAAAATAAAAATAATAATAATAATAAGGAACGTTAGTGATATCTCTTAATAAAAAGTTGTGGTCGTTTAACTTCGGCTGCCTAATTGCAGGCACGTTTTTTTGGTTAATCAGTTTTGGGGTTTCTGCTCCTATCTCTGAAGTGTTTCATTCTTATCCCGATTTTATACTTAATTATCATGCCGGAGTTGTAACCGCTTTTACCGCATTTTTGTTAACGGGCGCTATTATTTTTATTATGCGCAGCTTGTTCAATGTCTGTGCAAGTGAACATACATTTTGGCTAATGTTACCAAGTTTAGGTTTTATTATTTTAGCGATACTCTTTAGTCAGTCAATATTAATAACCATGCTCTATGCTGCATTTCCAGCATTAATCGTTATCTTAACCAGTGCAATAAAGAGACGGATACCTAAATATAAAACGTTAGCGTAAAGTCCTCAGTTAAGTCTTAGTCGATGATGTTTAATAACGACTGCTCATGTGATGATTTATTTTATTGGTTAATTAATCCTTTAAAAATTATCGAGCATCCTCTGCAGAGACAGTAAACTAGGTTTTACTGTCTCTAATGTTAATGCGTTTACAAAGCACATTAACCAAAATATTACTGCGCCACTGCGTTGATATCTTGATATTAAAAAACCACCAGTAAGTCGACAAACAAAACTATTAACGATACCAGTAGTAAATTCATTACACTAATCCCTGATAATTACCTGCATGAACAATTACCTATTTAAAAATTTGTATTTGTTGTTTGTATTAAAATAATTAACCTTAAATCAGTATTTATGGCTTATTATCGACTGCACAAAGAGATGCTATTACTTTTGGTGTGTTTTTTATATTTATTGTGAAGCTATTGAAAATTTAAAAAACTATATCCATAAGGCGGATATTATTTCTTGTGCTACGCTAAATACACAAGCATTATTTTTTGGGCAATGATTATAAAAAGATCAACATTTAGATATGGTTGGAGCCTATAGACCCAAGATGCGAGAAATTGATAAACTGTGCTTAGTGCGCGCACATTTTTGTCGACTACATGAAACTGGCTATTTAGCGATGCAGTTAAAAGCTAAGGCTCTTCTTGTTGAGTGTATTAATACTGATTAATTTTCGATGTCTAATAAATCTTATTTTGTAGAACATAAGGCGGTAGATATTACTATTTGTAACGCGCTAGTAAAGGTACTAGAAGATATAATCGCAGCGAAATTTTTCGTTGGGTATGTTAATACATCTAAGTCAAACTTTGCTGTTAGAGGTGTTTTTTTAATGCTTATTGATAGGTTTACATAGTTATTTTTATTGACATTAAACAAGATCAATATTTAAATAATGTTATAAAAATTTTTTTAAGTAACACAAATAGTCGTATCTATTTTACTGCTTTTATTGATGGTGTGATAAATGGAAAAATCTGGATCCTTTAATAGTAAGTTAAGCCGTAGAGTACTTATTTACATATTGCTATGTAGTTCGGTATTGTCTATCAGCTCAACTTTTCTGCAATTGTATGTTAACTACAATGAAAGTCTAACGACATTAGATCAAAGATTTAGCAATGTTGAAACAAGTTATCTTCAATCTATATCAACTAGCTTGTGGGATTTTAACGAGCCGTTATTACAACAGCAAATTCAAGGTATTGTAAATTTACCTGATATTAGTCATGTGAAGATTGTCACAGGTTTTGGCAAAACTTATCAGTTTGGTGACGAAAATATCTCAGCTGATAAGGTGGTTGAGTACCCAATATTTTATAGCGAAAATGATATTGGTGTGCTTATTGTGACCGCGAGCTATAAAGATATTTATCAACGATTGCGGCAGCAAGCAGGCTTTATTTTAACAGCCGAAGTGATCAAGATTTTTATCGTGGCGTTTTTTATTATATTCATCGTTCATTGGCTTATCACTCGCCATATTTATCATATTACTTACTACTCGCAACAAGTTGCAGCTGATAAAATAGATACGCCCTTGGTATTAAGCTCTCGTCCAAAAGTCAAAGACGAACTCGATGAGCTTGCCGAAACGATTAATAACATGCGTACCACTTTAAAAAACGATATCTTAAAGCTCGAAGATGCTGAGAATGCGTTAATTAACCTTAACGGCGAACTTGAAGTCAAAGTGTATGACAGAACGGCTAAATTGGCCTCGAGCAACAACCAATTACAACAATCTTTAGATGACTTAACGTTAGCAAAAGATCAACTAGTACAATCAGAGAAAATGGCCTCTTTAGGGCAATTAGTTGCGGGAGTTGCACACGAAGTTAATACACCATTGGGTATATGTGTTACATCGATAACGGCATTAAAAGAGAAGGTCTTGGAGTTAAGCCATTCGGTAGAGACTGAGAATCTGACCAAATCACATTTAACTAAAACCTTGAGTCTGTTGATTGAATATCAGAATATTATTGAAAGGAGTTTAAACAAAGCGGTTGAATTAATCAGAGGCTTTAAATCAGTTGCTGTTGAGCAACATACCGACCCAGAGTTGAAAATTAATTTATTCAGACACGTTAATGATGTTGTTAACACGGTAAAAACCCTGTTTAAACGTAAAAAATATGTCATTAATATAGACGTCGATGAAAAACTTAATTTGCTCACTTATCCAAGCGCATGGAATCAAATTCTGACAAATTTTTTAACCAATTCGCATATTCATGGTTTTGATGAAAGAGAAAGTGGTGAAATCTCAATAAAGTTTGTTGAGGATAATGGCTTTTTAACACTGACCTATAGTGATAATGGTAAAGGACTAGATAGCAGTGTTGTTAATCGAATTTTCGACCCTTTTGTTACAACCAAACGTGGCCAAGGTGGTTCAGGTCTAGGTATGAATATTGTTTATAATTTAGTGGACGCAAAATTAAAAGGCACTATAAAATGCCTAGATACAAAAGTAGGCTGTAGTTTTGAGGTCAGGGTACCGATAAAAGATAAACAAGGTGAACTTGAAGCATAAACCTTATTTATTTGTTAAAAAAAGCCCCTGAGGCTTTTTTTTATTAAGGGCCTAAAATAATCTTTAGGCCCTTATGATTAAAGTCGTTGTTTGATTTTAGTCTATCTTAGATAACTGCTTTAAGGGGATGTCATGAGTGTTATTGATATCATCAACAAATAAGGCGGAAATTAACTGCTGTAATTTATCATTAAAAATAATGGCTAATTCAAAATATCCATTTTTAGTGGTTGTTGTACCCGTGTTAAGTTCTTTTAAGTTATTATCTGGCTTTAACAAGGGTTTTTCTTTTGCGCCACCTTCATCTACCACTTTAGGAAAAACAAACATATAAGTAATAGTCTTTAGCTCTTTTTTCATTTGTGCGTGACTTGATTCTGCTGAAGCAGTTGAAAGTGTACAGCACAATCCAATGATGCTGAATATGGCACTTAACGCTACCGTTCTAATTTGTGATTTCATGTTGCGATCCTCGTCTTATAAATTCACATAGTATTGACTACAAAACTTTTGTATTGAAAACAATGTTACTTGTACTATCTTATTTGATTGAAATTGTAACTATAATGTTTACACCCTAACTATAAATTGTTAAGAAATATATAGCCAACGATATAAGTTCAATGGCTAAAAATTTGAGTTTGATGGGTTTTTAGTATGACTTAACCAAGTGAAATCATCATTAAAAGCGTATCAGTTAGATAGACAGGCAATTGTGGAGGAAAGTTTCATTGCGCTTAAATAAAAAAAGAAATATTAAGATTAATATTTCTTTTTTAGAGGGGGTATTACACGAGATTAACTGAGTTGCTTCACTTTTAGTCGGTAACTATGTAATAAAGGTTCGGTATAACCATTAACTTGTGTTGTGCCTAAAAATACTAAATCACAAGCCGCTTTAAATGCGATACTCTTTTCAAAGTTACTTGCCATTGGTTGATAGTTAGCATCATTTTTATTTTGGCTATCAACAGTTTTAGCCATTTTTTTCAAACTGGCTAACACTTGTTGTTCACTACAAACCTCATGTTTCATCCAATTGGCCATATGTTGACTGGAGATACGTAAAGTTGCTCTATCTTCCATTAAACCGACATCATTAATATCAGGCACTTTTGAACAACCGACACCTTGATCAATCCATCGCACAACGTAGCCTAAAATACCCTGAGCGTTATTATCGAGTTCATCAGAGATCTCCTGTTCACTCCAGTTGGTATCTTTTGCGAGTGGGATTGTTAAGATATCATCTAAGTTAGCCGGAGTACGTAGCATTAACTTTTTCTGAAGCGCGAAAACATTCTCTCTGTGATAATGTAAGGCGTGCAGGGTTGCTGCTGTAGGAGAAGGTACCCAAGCTGTATTTGCCCCTGCTTGTACGTGATTAATTTTAGTGGCTAACATATTCAACATTTGATCAGGAATGGGCCACATGCCCTTACCAATTTGTGCTCTGCCACTAAAGCCACAGGCTAAACCAACATCAACGTTATTGTCTTCATAAGCGCTTATCCAGGGTGTTAATTTGATATCTGCTTTTTTAGCCATAATACCTGCCGCCATTGATGTATGAATTTCATCACCGGTACGGTCTAAAAAGCCAGTGTTAATAAAAACAACACGAGACTTAGCTTGAGCGATACAAGCCTTTAAATTAACGCTTGTACGACGCTCTTCATCCATTATACCCATTTTTATGGTGTTTCTTGTTAATGCTAAAGCATCTTCGACTTGTTCAAATAATGTATTAGCAAAAGCGACCTCTTCTGGGCCATGCATTTTTGGCTTAACAATATAAATTGATTTTTCTGCACTATTACAAAATGACTTGGCATCGGCAGTTTGTTGTAAATTAAGGCTAGCGATTAGTGAGGTTACCATGGCATCAATAATACCTTCTGGCACTTCCGAGCCATCAGCTAATAATATGGCATTGTTCGTCATTAAATGCCCAACATTACGGACAAACATTAAACTACGGCCTTTTAGCGTTAAGTTCGCGCCATCAGTTTGATGATACTGTCTGTCAACCGCCATAGTGCGCTGAATAGTTTTACCATTTTTGACTAAGTCAGTGGTTAAGTTACCTTGCATTAACCCCAACCAGTTTTTATAAGCGACCACTTTATCATCGGCATCAACCGCTGCGACAGAGTCTTCACAATCCATAATGGTCGTTAAAGCCGACTCAAGTGTGATGTCAGAAATGCCTGCATTATCGCTTTTTGCAATAACATTATTATTATCAAAGTTAATTTCAAAGTGTAAACCATTATGTTCAAATAATAGCGCGGTCGGGGCATCTACTGTGCCTTGATAACCTTTAAAAGCATCGCCGTTTGCAAGTTTAACGGTTTCGCCACTTTCAAGTGTAACCGTTAAAAAAGCATCAGATACGTTGTAGTGCTTCGCTTGGACGTGGCTGCCAGCAGTTAATGGAATACTTTTATCTAAAAATTGTCGGGCAAATTCAATAACTTTTTGACCACGAACAGCGTTATAGCCACCAGCGTTTTCAGCCCCATTTTCTGCAGAAATAACGTCGCTACCATAAAGGGCATCATACAAGCTTCCCCAACGAGCATTGACAGCGTTAATGGCAAACCTAGCGTTCATTATTGGTACCACGAGTTGTGGGCCCGCCATCGTTGCTAACTCAGCATCTACATTTTCGGTTGTTATGGCAAAGTCTTCAACCTCAGGTACCAGGTAATTGATGTCTTTTAGAAATTTTTTGTATGATGAGAAATCGAAGTTATCGGCAAAGTTATTCTGGTGCCAGCTATCTATTTTCGTTTGTAAATCATCACGTGTTGCTAACAAGGCTTTATTAATAGGTGTTAATTTTTCAATGATTGTTGAGAAGTTTTGCCAAAAGTCAGTTGGTGAAATTAGGCTATGAGGAAGTACATCCTGTTCAATAAATTGATGTAAACATTGCGCTACTTGGATATTTTGGATCTTTATGTACGGGTTCATCATGTTTCCTCTTGTGCAATCATTTACGCAACTTCTATTTGAATATTTAACTATGGCGTAAATATTTTTATCATAAATGTATTTAACCCTCTTTCTAAAAGAGCATTAAACATAATTAATAACATTATCTAAGTGCAATGTAGGAGGTATTATTTTTTCATGCAAGAGCTGAAAAAAAATTTCCTAAAGAAATTAGTTGTTATTTTTGTATTTTTATAAGTGATTTTTATTATATCTAAATGATAATTATAGACTATTTAGTTTTTGATTTTATTAATATCAGTTCAATAACTAATTATTGTTATTAATAATAGCTATTATAAGTACTATGAATGTAAGTTGTTTGATTTGTTTTTTCTGTGAATATAACTTTTAATAAAGCGCGTTAAGCATTTTTCATTAGAAATATTATGGTAAAGCTGTTGCAGAATACTCATCGTTATCAGTCTATATAGTGAAATCGTTGTGGGCCGTTAGCGTAAAAAAAGTACCAAAGTATTAATAATCATTGGACTAAAGATGGCAGTGATAACCGCTGAAATAATCAAAGCCAAAGAACTGTAGGCGGCATGCTCATAACTGACTTTGCTAATCGTTGCGGTTCCCAATGCATGGCTAGCCGCGCCAATAGCTAAGCCTTGTGCTTTGGGTGAGGTAACCTTAATTAAAGATAGCCAAGGAGGACCTAATAAAGCGCCAAACAATCCGGCTAAAATTATCGCAAATGCAGTGATGGAATTACTGCCATTGAGTTGTTCCGTTAATGCTATGCCAATCGGTGTTGTTACTGATTTCAAAGAAAGTGATACGGCAATATCGTATTGATTAATGGTCAATAAAGTGATGATAAAACTTATCGATATAGCGATAAATACCCCTACCAATAAGAGTACCATTATATGTCGCCATTGTTGTTTAATTGTTTGAAGATGCTGGTATAACGGGAAACCCAAAGCCACAACAGCAGGCTCTAAGAGTTTATTTAATGAGGCGGTGGCTTGGTAGTACTGTTCAAAAGGAATATTAAATATTAGCAAAAATGGGATCAGCGTTAGAATCGATAACAGCATTGGATTTAACCAGGCTTTTTTTAATTTTTGTTGTAACTTGGCATAGGCATGATAAACCGCCAGCGTAAGCAGTATAAAAAATAAGGCAGCGCTTATCATTGATAAAAGAGGTTGGCTTATCACTTTTTTTGCTCGTTAGTTGCGGCTAATTGTTGTCGATTAAGTTGTCGCTGATACACAAGTCCAACAAAAGTGAGTAATAAAAAGGTCGTAAAAAAGATAATGGCAATTAAGGTGAAGCCATGCGCTTTAATTAATTCAAAATGATTAATGATACCAACACCCGCAGGGACAAAACAAACTGCCATATTAGCCAACGCCCACTCAATACAAGGTTGAATACGCTTGGCATTAAGTATCTTAAAATGCAATAGCATAGTGAACATCATCATGCCATATAAACTAGCAGGTAAGATCGGCAGGAAAGTCTCAATCATTTTTCCTGCTAACAAACAAATGCCCACCGAGAATATACTGTAGATTATATGACTAAACATGGCGTAATATTACCCTTGTGCTGCCGCTTCAATAACCAGTTGTCTAAACCAAATATGGCTAGCATCATGATGTAATAACGGGCTCCAAATCATTTTTAATTCTATATCAGGAATGTCAAAAGGGGGATCAACAATGGTATATTTTTTATCGTCTTTGTGTAATAAAGCCGCTTTTGTTGGTAAAGTAGCGATTAAACCATCTTCATGAGCGAGTTGCATGGCAACATGATAATTACGGGTAAAAACCTTTATATCTCTTTGCTTGTCTATACGCGCTAACGCTTCATCTACCCAACCCAATTTTTGTACGTCTTTGGGATCCATACCCACCCCAACCCCAAAGCCAGTTTTTGACACCCAAACATGCTTTGACGACAGATAAGTATCTAAATTGAATTCAGCTACATAAGGGCTGTTAGCACTTAACAAACATGAGAATGAATCACGCCAGATAGTTTTCTGATGAAATGACTGTGGTAATTCATCAAAGCGGTTAATCGCCATATCAATTTTTCCAGCTTCAACATCGTGAAAAGTTACGTCACTTGGCGTCATAATATCAATGGTCACATTCGGGGCAATTTCATTTATTTTTCTTAATAAACTTGGCAGTAACGTTGATGCCGCGTAATCACTTGCCATAATGCGGAAAACACGTTGGCTGTGCTTTTCATTAAACTCTTCTTCACCCTGCAACGCTTCTTCAAGTTCTAATAAGATTTTTCTGATCACTGGTGCTAAGGCGCGCGAGCGTTCGGTGGGTACCATGCCATCAGATGTTCTTACTAATATCGGATCATTAAATAAGTTTCTTAGTCTTTTTAAACCGTTACTCATTGCCGGTTGGGTAATATTAAGCTGGCTTGCTGAACGAGTAACATTTTTTTCTCTTAATAAAACGTCAAGGTAAATAAGTAGATTTAAATCGATTTTAGCAATATTCATAGTTTTTATGACCAAAAGAAATAATATAACTAATGTATATGTCATGTACGGAAAAATAAATCAAGAAGTTTTCAGTGACTAATAAAAATATTAATCACCTTTTAAAGCGGTAATATTGAGGATTATGCTTATTACCTATTGAAAAATAAGTACAATTATTATTTGTGAATTTGGTATTTATCTTGTGAATGGTAGTGATTGATATTATATATTTTAAGAATACTCTCAGGATGTTCTAGACTTTGTCTTGTTCGGTGTGTTTGCTTTAATTTTTACTTTTTATTTTAAGTGTTGAAGCGAATAAAACCTTTTAAAAATATTACCAGACTCTTGGAGAGTGCTATGTCTAATTATCAAAATGCAATAGAAGCGGTTAAAGCGATTAAAGCAAATGCAGGTACCTCTTGGGATACGATTAATCCTGAGTCAATAGCTCGTATGAGAGCACAGAATAAATTCAAAACTGGTCTAGACATCGCTCAGTATACTGCCGACATCATGCGTCGCGATATGGATGCTTACGATGCTGATAGCTCTAAGTATACTCAGTCTTTAGGTTGCTGGCACGGTTTTGTTGGCCAACAAAAAATGATTTCTATTAAGAAACATTTTGGTGGTAAAACAGACCGTCGTTACTTATACCTTTCAGGTTGGATGGTTGCAGCGCTTCGTTCAGAATTAGGTCCTCTTCCTGACCAATCAATGCACGAAAAAACATCTGTCGCTGCTTTAGTTAAAGAACTTTATACTTTTCTTCGTCAAGCCGATGCACGAGAACTTGGTGGTCTTTTTCGCGACCTAGACGCAGCAAGTGCCGCCGATAAAGCCGCTATTCAAGATAAAATTGATAACCATGTTACTCACGTTGTGCCAATTATTGCTGACATCGATGCTGGTTTTGGTAATGCAGAAGCAACTTACCTTATGGCTAAGCAAATGATTGAAGCAGGCGCTTGTGCTCTTCAAATCGAAAACCAGGTTGCTGATGAAAAGCAATGTGGCCATCAAGATGGTAAAGTAACGGTTCCTCATGCAGATTTTCATTCAAAAATTCGTGCTTTACGTCATGCATTCCTTGAACTAGGTATCGACAACGGTATTATCGTTTCACGTACTGACTCTGAAGGTGCTGGTCTGACTAAAGAAATCGCGGTTGTTAAAACGCCAGGCGATCAAGGTGATATCTATAACTCTTTCTTAGATGTTGAAGAGATTGACGTAGCTGACATGGCTGAAGGCGATGTATGCTTTAACCGTGACGGTAAACTTGTTCGTCCTAAACGTTTACCTTCTGGTTTATACCAATTCCGTCAAGGTACTGGTGAAGAGCGTTGTGTCTTTGATAGCATCGAAGCAATTAAAGCGGGTGCTGATTTGTTATGGATAGAAACAGCGACACCTAACGTTGCCGATATCACTGCCATGATGGATGAAGTTCGTAAAGAAATTCCAAATGCTAAACTTGTTTACAACAACAGCCCATCGTTCAACTGGACATTAAATTTCCGCCAGCAAGCGTTTGACGCTATGGTTGCTACGGGTGAAGATGTATCTAACTATGTACGTGCTGATTTAATGAATGTTGATTACGATACGACTGAGTTAGCTGCATCAGCAGATGACAAAATCCGTAGCTTCCAAGCTGAGACTTCACGTAAAGCTGGTATCTTCCATCACTTAATCACGCTTCCTACTTACCATACAACAGCATTGTCTGTAGATAACCTAGCTAAAGAATACTTTGGCGACGCGGCGATGCTTGGTTATGTTGAAGGTGTACAACGTAAAGAAATTCGTCAAGGTATTGCCTGTGTTAAACATCAAAACATGTCAGGCTCTGACATGGGTGATGATCACAAAGAATACTTTGCTGGTGAGAACGCACTTAAAGCAGGTGGCGAGAATAACACCTCTAACCAGTTCTAATCACGATTAAAAACAGTTTTCTCTAGAAGTAAAAACCGAATAGCATTAAATGTTATTCGGTTTTTTTATGGTCAGGATGTACGGAATGTTGTGTTGCCATGGATGGCAATCAACGATGAATGATCACTGTTAGTCTTGCGGACTTATCGTCATGCTGAATTTATTTAAGTATCAGGATAACGGTGTATTGGACAAAATTACTGACCCTTGCTTAAAATAATACTGCTAAATGTCATTTATAAACAATCATTTAAAAATAAATGCCGCTTTATTAAAATAAACTGTAATAAAAAGTCCAAGGCTGAGACTATATGTTCGATATTTTAAAAGGAATAAAATAATGAAGATAAAATGGCAAAGTCTTTTAGCATTAAGTTTACTGAGTTTTAGCTCACTACTTTTAGCTGAAGACAATAATACACAAAATAATAATAAAGAAGTTTTAAGCTTGGAAAACTGTCACCTAAAGGGCATTAAGTCGCAAGTTCAGTGTGGCACATTACAAGTACCAGAAAATTATAGTTTACCCAAAGGTGAAAAAATAACCATTAATTTTGCGGTGCTGCCTGCTATTGATAGTAGTCAAAATAAAAAACCTTTAATGTTCTTAGCGGGTGGACCAGGTCAAGCATCAGTTGAACTAGCTGCGCATATATTTAGTACTTTTGGTGAAATTAAAAAGTCGCATGACATTATTTTAGTGGATCAACGAGGTACGGGGAAATCACATCCTTTATCGTGTGATGAAAATGAAGTAATAAACGCTTATGAAATTATTCCTGAAGACTTTTCTCCACAAGAAATCAAAGACTGTATCGCACAATTCAAAGGCGACTTAAGTCAATATAATTCAGAAAATGCTATTCGTGATTTTGATGCGGTACGCGTTGCACTCGGCCATGAAAAAATTAATATTTATGGTGGCTCTTACGGTACACGTGCGGCTTTGGTTTATATGCGCCTTTTTCCTGATGCACTTAACAGTGTCGTACTAGATAGTGTTGGTCCCATTGAAGTGCCTATTGGTACTTTTGGTCAAAGTTCCGCGCGTTCATTTAATTTATTACTCGAAAACTGCCAGCAAGATGAAAGTTGTAACAGCGCTTACCCTTCATTAAAGGATGACTTTACAGCGGTTATTGCTCAACTAGAACAAGCACCGGTAAATCTTAAAATAGCGCATCCCCGTTTAGGTACAAAGACTGACTTCGTGTTAAGTCGTAGCAAGTTTATTAGTAATTTACGCATGCAATTATACTCTATGCAAACCCGTACTTTAGTGCCCTTGGTTATACATCAAGCTTTTTTAGGTAACTATCAACCCATGATTGGTTTAATTGCCATGTCAGAAGGGGGAATGGGTATGTATGTGGGGTTAACGTTAAATATTGTCTGTAATGAAGACTTTCCTAAAATTACTACTGAAATGTTTGCTGGCGATGCCAACAATACTTTTGGTGGCAACGATAGCCATAGTGCTTGGCTGCAAGCCTGTCCGTTATGGCCTAAGTATTCGGTTAGCGATGATTTCTATCAAAGTGTTACGGCTAATATCCCAACTCTTATTTTATCAGGAAATTTAGACCCAGTAACACCGCCGAGTAACGGTGATGAATCTGCGAAAACCTTACCTAATAATCACCACATTGTTTCTAAAAACAGTGCACATATTGTTGCTTCAACGCCTTGCGGTATTGAAATTGTTAATGAGTTTCTAACAACACTCGATCCGAATGATTTAGATGAATCGTGTTTAGCTGAGTTAAAAAGTGAAACATTTATGACGCATTTAAACGGTAACCTATAAGGATATAATTATTATGATTGAAGTTAACAATTTACATAAAAGCTTTATCGATAAAAAAAATACGGTAAAAGCCCTAGATGGTTTGTCGTTTACTGCTAAAAATGGTGAGATCACCGGTATTCTAGGTCCAAATGGTGCGGGTAAGACGACTTGTTTACGTACTCTCTATGGTTTGCTAAAAGCTGATGAAGGTTCTGTATTAGTCGATGGTATTAATGTTTTAGAAGACCCTTTAGCTGTTAGGCAACGATTAGGAATCTTCCCGGACAAATTTGGTTTGTACGAGCGTTTAACTGCCTATGAACAAGTGGACTATTTTGCCAGTCTTCATGGTATGCAAGGAGCGAAGAAAAAAGCGGCAATAGCGCAAATATTTAAAGATTTAGAAATGGAAGAATTAGCGCATCGTAAAACAGTTGGCTTCTCGCAAGGGCAACGGATGAAAGTCACTTTAGCTCAGGCTTTAGTGCATCAGCCGAAAAACTTTGTTCTTGATGAACCTACTCGCGGACTCGATGTAATGAGTACACGGGTTTTGCGCAATCACTTAGCCAAATTTAAAGAGAAAGGTCATTGTATTTTATTTTCATCACATGTCATGCAAGAAGTTGCGGCTTTATGTGATCGGGTAATTATTGTTTCTAATGGTAAATTAGCCGCACAAGGCACACCACAAGAGTTATGTGATTTAGCGGGTAAAAAATTATTAGAAGATGCCTTTGTTAAATTAATTGGCTCAGATGAAGGAGTTGCCGCATGATCCAGTTTAAAGCATTATTAATTAAAGAATTAAGAGAAGCCTTTCGTGATAAACGTGCCTTGATGGTCGCGTTAAGTATGGGCTTATTCGCGCCAATAATGATTATGGTAATATCGAAAACCATGATCAAAGAAATCGTGGATAACCCGCCTATTTATGTGCAATTTACCGGCGCTGAATTTGCACCCAAATTGATCGAGAAGTTTGCCGTCAATAATATTTTACAATTTGCCGATGTACCTGAAGAAGAAAAGTACGCATGGCAAGAACGTAATATTGAAGTAGATATACCAAAAGACTTCGCTGAAAAAATGTTAGCAGGTCAGGCTATAGACGTTGTTTTACGTGCAGATTTTGGTAAGAAAGCCTCTAGTGCACCGATCCGAAGAGTCAAAGAAGTGGTACGAGAATACTCACTTGATATCGGTTATAAGCGTTTACTGGTCAGGGGAGTTGATATTAATTTATTACAACCTATTGTTCTACAAGAGCAAGATACAGCACTTCCAACCAGCAATGCAGTGATGGTCTCGATGTTTTTAGGTATCTATTTATTGATGGGCGCTTTTGTTTCGGGGCTATCAATCGCCATTGACTCGAGTGCGGGGGAGCGTGAGCGTAATGTTTTAGAGATGCTACTATGTCAGCCTGTTAGTACCCTCAAAATAGTGTTGGCAAAAATGACTTGTGCCAGTTCTATTTCAGTATTGTCTATTGTTATTATGTTGGTATTAACTACTGTTTCTGTTGGCTTTATTGATCTTACTAAAATAGGGGCAACCTTTAGTTTAAATGCCTTTAGTATTGCGGCCTTATTACTACTACTTATCCCACTATGTTTTTTTGCAACAGCTTTACAATTATTCTTTTCGTTTCAAGCGAAAAGTTTTAAAGAAGCACAGTCAACCGTCTCTATGTTAATTATGCTACCTGCTATGGTACCGTTTGCCATTATGATGATTGATGATAAGCCTGAGTGGGTGAATTGGTTACCTATTTCAGGACAATCAATGTTGATGGAAGATGTCTTCAAGGGCTTACCTGTCGATTGGACTGTGCTTGCAAGTACCACCGCAATTACAGTGGCGATGACCGTGGCATTAGTGCTGGCACTCGCACAAAAATTAAAATCAGAAAAAGTGGTGATGTCATTAAGTTAATCTTTATGACAATACGCTGAGTTGGTATTAAGATGAATAACTCGATAGAATTAACATTACAGCAACAAGACCGCTTTCAAACGGCGTATCAACATATATTGAGTTATTCTTTGAAACGTACTGCAAATTATCAGCAAACATTCACCCAATGGATGACAGAGTATGAAAAATTACTCCGTCATATCATTACCGGATTTGAAGCAAAACCGTCAATTCAAGATGAGCTTTTTCAAGAAATAGCCCTCAATCTTTGGCGGTCACTACCTAGCTTTAGAAATGATTGTACGGTAAAAACTTTTGTTGCTCGTATTGCTCATAATGTTTTAGCGACGCATGTTGCCAAAGCAGTAAAAAGTGTCAAGGTAGAGCAAAGTATTGATGATATTAGCCAAGAGACAGAGCAAGATAAAATTCAACCAACACCTCCTCAAAGCTTAGAAAAACAACGTAGACAACAACGTTTAGCTCAATCTATTAGGCAACTTAAACTTGAACAACAGCAAGTGATCACCTTAGCGCTCGAAGGCATGAGTTATCAAGAAATTGCCGATATTTTAGTGATATCTGTTAATCTTGTTGGTGTGCGTTTACAACGCGCAAAAATCGCTTTGAGTAAGTTAATGGAGGCGGTATGAACGAAGAAGATTCCCTGTTACATAAAAAAAGTAAAGTGATTTTATCTACGCAAAGTCAAGCTGAGGCGATACTTGATGTTGCAACTTTGCCCAAGAATAAAGCGACTAAACCACTTGATAGTTCGGTAATTGATGAGCAATGGGCGCAGATGAGCCAAGACTGGCAAAGCCAACCTATTATTAAAACCGATATCAACCGTTTACTTAAGCAAACAAAGCAAAGAACTGTGTGGGCTAAATCTTTATTAGCCATAGATATTATGGCTACGCTGGCTATGTTGTTTGCTGCTAGCTATATGTGGCTCAGTGGCTCGAAAGATCAAGCAACCATTATTTACTTAGGTGGTGGCGGTATTCTTTCTATTATTTTTGTAATATTTGCCATTAAAGTCCGTTTATCCGCATGGAAAATAAATTGTGGCAGTCCAGATAAAGCAATTGAACATGCCATTGTCGGTTGTCAGTCGTCTATTAGCTACATTCAGTTAATAAAGTTCTCTTGTCTCATTATTGGGCCCTTTGCCAATTGGTATGTTTTTGCTGTCACCGAGCAATCAGAAAAATCACCGATTGTTGGTCTGGCTATTTTGAATATATTTCTGGTGAGTATTTGGCTTGTCAGTCAGTATTTTTATATAAAAAGGCAAGCAGAGCTAAAACAACTAAATGATATTTTAATAAAATAAATATTGGTTATTCCTTAGTAAGGTATATTATATTTTGTTTTTCTACTCTATTTCTGTTTTAAATTTCTTGTTATTGCTTTTTTTCTTCGTTATATTCTATTGACTGTTAACGTTGATCAAAGCTGTAAAAGTTTTTATCGATAATAACAGCAACACTCTTGGCATATTAGATTACTAAATGAGCTAAAGCTTGTACCTTTATCCGTGTACAACCGAGCTGATTTCAGGCAATATACGCCGCATAAATTTTGCTATCCATTAGACAATTGTCTGTAACAGCTAAGGCTGAATAATTGAGGAAAAACCATGTTTACACGTGATATGAATATTGCTGATTTTGACCCGGAACTTTATCAAGCGATGAGCAATGAGAAAGTTCGCCAAGAAGAGCACATCGAACTTATTGCTTCAGAAAATTACTGTAGCCCGCGTGTTCTTGAAGCACAAGGTTCTCAATTAACGAATAAGTATGCTGAAGGTTACCCAGGCAAACGTTACTACGGTGGTTGTGAATTCGTAGATATCGCTGAGCAATTAGCCATAGACCGTGCAAAAGAATTATTTGGCGCAACTTACGCGAACGTGCAACCTCATGCCGGTTCTCAAGCTAATGCTGCAGTCTTTCAAGCGCTTGTTACTCCAGGTGGTAAAGTGTTAGGAATGAGCTTAGCGCACGGTGGACATTTAACGCATGGTTCTCATGTTAGTTTTTCTGGCAAGTCTTACGAAGCATTTCAATACGGTCTTCACCCAGAAACAGGTGATATTGATTACGAAGAAATGGAACGTTTAGCACAAGAACATAAACCAGAAATGATCATTGGTGGCTTCTCTGCTTTCTCTGGTGTTGTTGATTGGGCACGTATGCGTAAAATCGCAGACGGCGTTGGCGCATACTTTTTAGTTGATATGGCTCATGTTGCTGGTTTAATTGCCGCCGGTTTATATCCAAATCCAGTACCACATGCGCATGTGGTTACTACAACCACTCATAAAACATTAGCGGGCCCTCGTGGCGGTTTAATTATTTCGGGTTGTGATGACGAAGCTATCTATAAAAAATTAAACTCTGCTGTTTTCCCTGGTGGCCAAGGTGGCCCATTAATGCACATTATTGCTGCTAAAGCCGTTGCATTTAAAGAAGCATTAGAACCTGAGTTTAAAGTTTATCAACAGAATGTTTTAGACAATGCTAAAGCTATGGTTGCTGTTCTTCAGGAACGCGGTTATAAAGTTGTTTCTAACGGCACTGAAAACCACTTGTTGTTACTTGACTTAATTGATAAAGATATCACAGGTAAAGATGCTGATGCTGCATTAGGCCGTGCCCATATCACGGTAAACAAAAACTCAGTACCTAACGATCCACGTTCTCCGTTTGTAACTTCCGGTTTACGTTTAGGAACTCCGGCTATTACGCGTCGTGGTTTTGGTATTGTTGAAACACAAGCATTAACCGGTTGGATTTGTGATATTTTAGACGATATCAACAATGAACAGACAGTTACTGATGTTAAAGCCAGTGTTAAAGAACTTTGTTCACGCTTCCCTGTATACGCGTAAATTAAGCGAACGACTTTAGTGTCTTAAGCGATATAGCTGTGGCACTTATAGTCTAATGGGAATAGCTATAAATAAGTTAATGTAACAATAGCTTAATTAGACTAAAATGGCCGCATTAGCGGCCATTATTGTTTCTGTCAATTAAACAGAGCTATGTGTCGAAAGTACCGAGTCCATTAAGATAAAAATATACTTCTTGGAATCGGTATCACCTTTTTTGGAGCTTTCCATGTATTGTCCTTTTTGTCGAGCCTTAGATACGAAAGTCATTGACTCTCGTTTGGTCTCTGACGGTCATCAAGTTCGCCGTCGCCGCGAATGTCTAGCCTGTCATGAGCGCTACACTACTTTTGAAACTGCTGAGTTAGTTATGCCACGTATTATTAAAAATGATGGTTCACGTGAGCCTTTCAATGAAGATAAAATGCGTAATGGTTTAGTGCGAGCTCTCGAAAAACGTCCGGTAAGTGTCGAACAAGTCGAACTATCCATTAATAAAGTCAAATCAAAGCTACGTGCCACGGGTGAGCGAGAAGTATCGAGTGAGTTGCTTGGTAATATCATTATGGAACAATTAAAAGAATTAGATAAAGTCGCTTATGTGCGTTTTGCCTCGGTTTATCGCTCTTTTGAAGATATTCGCGAATTTAGTGAAGAAATTGCGCGCTTAGGTAATGAAAAATAGATGAAAGAATTCTCAGCCGAAGATTACCGTTTTATGCAACGGGCTATAATGCTTGCCAAACAAGGACATTTTACCACTTCTCCTAATCCGCGCGTTGGTTGTGTTTTGGTAAAAGGTGGTGAAATTGTCGGAGAAGGTTTTCATCAAAAAGCAGGTGAAGGCCATGCTGAAGTTAACGCGTTAGCAATGGCGGGTAAAAATGCGCAAGGTGCAACCGCTTATGTAACACTTGAGCCTTGTAGTCATTACGGATTAACGCCACCCTGTGCCAAAGGACTTATTCTTGCCGGTATTAAACATGTCATAGCGGCGATGGTTGATCCAAATCCTAAAGTGGCTGGTAATGGTTTGAAAATGTTAGCACAAGCGGGAATATCTTCGCAGCATGGCTTGTTAAGAGAAGTGGCTGAAGATTTAAATGTTGGTTTTATCAAACAAATGACCACAGGTTTCCCCTACGTCCGTTGTAAATTAGCGGCGAGTTTAGATGGAAAAACCGCGATGAAAAACGGTGAAAGTAAATGGATTACTTCCCCTCAAGCTCGACAAGATGTTCAGCGTTTACGTGCGCAAAGTTGTGCGATTATTAGTGGTGCTGACAGTATATTAACCGATAATGCAAAAATGACGGTACGTTGGTCTGAGCTAGGGGAATTAAAAGATAGTTATCAAGAGGAAGACGTCAGGCAACCAATAAGAGTGATTATAGATACAAAAAATCGCTTAACGCCTAACTTAGCTTTATTTAATGAGCCCAGCCCAATAATATTAATTCGTCGTACCATTGAAAACATTCATCAGTGGCCTCATTTTGTAAAGCAGGTGGCTTTACCTGTCGTCAATACATTAGCTAATGAACAGCAGATTGACTTACCTGCATTACTTCAATATTTAGCTAAACTAAATTTGAATGATGTACTCATTGAGTCAGGCGCTCGATTAGCGGGTGCTTTTATTGAACAAAATTTAGTTGATGAATTGATTTTATACCAAGCCCCTAAATTAATGGGTGCAGACAGTAAAAGCTTAGTGAATATGACAAGTATTGAAAGCTTGAGCCAAGCAAAAGAACTAAATATAATTGATTTACGTATGATCGGCAAAGATATCCGTATTACTGCTAAACTTTTATCGTAAAATTTTAGTATGGTGTCGAGTTTTACTTGACCTAAAAATGACTTAAAGAGTGATTATGTTCACAGGAATAATTGAAGCAGTTGGTAGCATTCAAGCGATAAACATTACTGGACAGGGTGCAAGAATTGTTATTTCCACCGGTTTATTAGATATGAGTGATGTTAAATTAGGTGATTCAATAGCGACCAATGGCATTTGTTTAACCGTTGTCGCTTTCGACTCATCAACTTATAGTGCTGATGTTTCTAATGAAACCTTACAGCGTACTGGCTTTGTTGACTATCAAACTGGGCAGGCTGTTAATTTAGAAAAAGCTATGTTACCCACCACTCGTTTTGGCGGACATATGGTGTCTGGTCATATCGATGCTGTGGTTGTTATAACCTCGATTGAACATAATGGAAATAGCCTAGAATACTGGCTTGAAATGCCAAATGATTTAGCGCCATATATAGCCGAAAAAGGCTCTATTACGATTGACGGCACGAGCTTAACGGTTAACAGTGTCACCGATGATAAATTTCGTTTAACGATCGTTCCTCACACTAACGCGCAAACCATTATTGCTCAATATAAAGCGGGCACTAAAGTAAATTTAGAAGTTGACTTAATTGCCCGTTATATCGAAAGGCTATTAACAAAAAAAGCCGCTAGCACGGCCGAGCACCATAGTTCAGGTGTGACTCATGAACTATTAGCACGTAATGGTTTTATGAAGTAAACAAACAAGGTGGCGTTTGTGTTCAAGCGCACTATTGTATTCCTCAAAATTATGAAAAAAAATTAAATAAAAGAGATGATCATGAATTTAAATACCCCACAAGAAATTATTGACGATATTGCTCAAGGTAAAATGGTCATTTTGATGGA
This sequence comes from Colwellia sp. MB3u-55, assembly GCF_014076785.1. Lineage (NCBI taxonomy): Bacteria > Pseudomonadati > Pseudomonadota > Gammaproteobacteria > Alteromonadales > Colwelliaceae > Colwellia > Colwellia sp. MB3u-55. The sequence continues at coordinate 44,374 of NZ_JACGUS010000112.1, read as the reverse complement.
CGATGAAGACAGAGAAAATGAAGGTGACTTCATTATGGCTGCTGAAAAAGTAACACCTGAAGCCATTAATTTTATGGCGACTCACGGTCGTGGTTTAATTTGTATGCCGATGACTGTTGAAAAGTGCCAGCAGCTCAAGTTACCTTTGATGGTTGAAAAAAATGACGCTCAATTTAGCACAAATTTTACTGTGTCAATTGAGGCCGCTCAAGGAGTGACTACCGGAATTTCTGCTGGCGATCGTGCAACGACTGTTTTAGCTGCTGTTGCCAAAGATGCCAATCATTTAAGTATTGTTCAGCCGGGGCATATTTTTCCATTAATAGCCAAAGATGGAGGTGTATTAAATCGCGCAGGCCATACAGAAGCCGGAACTGATTTAGCGCGTTTAGCCGGTTTAGAGCCTGCCGCCGTTATTGTTGAAATACTCAATGAAGACGGTACTATGGCGCGCCGACCAGACTTAGAAATTATTGCTGAAAAGCATGATTTAAAAATGGGCACTATTGCCGACTTAATTGAATACAGAAATGCTAATGAGACCACTATTGAGCGTGTCTCTCAATGTAAGTTACCAACAGCCTTTGGAGAGTTCGATTTAACGGTATTTAAAGACACCATTGATGGACAGGCGCACTTTGCCCTAACTAAAGGTGAGATTAAAGCTGACGAACCAACATTAGTTCGTGTTCATCTAGAAAATACCTTTAGAGATTTATTATTTAGCCAACGTGAGAGTGTTGCTCAATGGCCAATGGCACATGCTTTAGAAAAAATTGCCAAAGAAGGTGGTGTTTTAGTACTTTTAGGTAAGCATGAATCTACTGCGGAGTTAATTTCTCAAGTTGAAAAATATGCGAAAATTGATGCGGGTGAAGTTGTTAATGAAATAAAGCGTCATGTTGGCTCTCGTAATGTTGGCGTAGGCTCACAAATCCTTTCTAACTTAGGTGTCAGTAAAATGCGCTTGTTAAGTTCACAAACTAAGTATCATTCGTTATCAGGATTTGGTCTTGAAGTTGTTGAATATATAGCGGAATAATTAACCTTAGTCCAAGTTTGTTCATCTATAGAAATATTTTTTATAGATGAACATTTAAGCTTGTGATTACGTTAAAATTGATAACGATAACTCACTGATATTTCTCTGCCTTTTCCAGGTACTTCACCGTTAAATACTCTTGGGTCGAAGACAACATAATCTTTATCCAGTAAATTTTGCGCAATGAATGAAAGTTGCTGTTTTTTATCAAGCTCATAAGTGACTTTACCTGAAATTAAAAAATACTGTTTTTGTATAAAACGCACATCATTAATTGGAGGTAGTATTACTTCATCTCGCCAAATACCATTAACATTAAATTTCCATTGTCCTAATTTATAGCTTAAATTGGCACTACCAAAGTGTTTAAAACTCTCATTAATGGGATCATCAAAGAGATGGGTGTAGTTGAGTGACAAACGTAATTTTCGCGTTAATTCAACACTGGCACTGCTTTCCAAGCCACTGATTTCCATATCAACATGGTTAGCAAAAGTAAATTGTGCGTCGCCATCGTCAGGAACCTTATTTATAAAGTCTCGTAAATCATTATGAAAAAAGACCAGTTCACTGGAAAAATCTTTACGTTGATATATCCAAACGAGCTCTGTTGTTTTGACAAACTCTGAGGATAAATTAGGGTTGCCGTTAGTTACACTGTCATTTGAATAAAGTTCGTTATTCACCGGTGTACGAAATGACTCACCATATTGTAATTTTAAGCTATGGTGTTTATTGGCTTGCCAAACTGCTGCGGCACGCGGTGACAGTTTATGATCAATATCTATCACCTTGTCATACCTAGCCCCTAAAAATAAACTAATATTATTGGCGACTTGCCACTTGAGTTGACTGTAAATTCCATGCATTTCTTGGGCTTGATTTAACGCTTTTGTTTCAGGCATCACAGCGATAGCGACAATTTTGTCGAGATAATTTTCATCACTAACGATAATCCGCTCTTGCTGATAATCATAGTAAGTGACGGCGTTACCCGATTGAAATTGATCAGCGCGGCGATATTCAACCCCCGAATTGAGATGAATACGTGGATTAACTATCCAACTGTGATCTAGGTTTACATCGCTTGATTGGGTCTGCCAAAAGGGCCCCACCAAAAAATCATTTTCGATAAGGCCAGACTCTTTTGCTAAGGCCATCCCAGCAGACTTGATTTCAAAGAGGCTATAAGACGCCTTAATCTCTAGCTGATGCTTGTCATTGTGCCATATCTTACTTTTACCCGATATTGAAAAGCTTTCACTGGTGTGGATATTATCTACAGAATAGCCACCAAGATTAATAAATTCATCGAGTTCATTTTCGCTATAGCGGATGTTAAGTTTATTATTTTTATAGTGTGCACCGAGTTCTAAATAGGTATTACTATAGGGGTCTTTAACTTGGCGATTCAATGGTGAGGTATATTGATGGCCATTAGACTTCTCTATCGAAATATTACTGTGTAAACGTAAGTCTTTAGATAAGTTTTTTTGCCAACTAGAAGAAAGTTGCTGATAACCTTTTTCACCTATACTTACCTTAAGCTGCTTAAATGACTGTTGAGTAATTATATTTAAAACACCTAAAAAAGCATTGCTGCCATAAAGCGCTGAACCAGGACCTCGAATAACTTCAATACGTTCAATAATACCAATGGGAATATGGGGGGTGTAAACGGAAGCTTTACCAAAGGAAACTTCATTAAGTCGCTCGCCATTGACCATAACAAGAATATAACCATTATCTAAATAAACGCCTCGGGCATGTTCTTTTGGGACCGCTCCTACCCAATCACCACGAGTCATTTGAAAGCCAGGAACAAAATTCATCACATCATAGGCATTTTTGACCCCTAATGATTCAATATCAGTGCGTTCAAAGACCGTGATTGTTGAAGGTACTGTTAGGACAGTTTCTTCAGTTTTTGTGGCTAAACTAATACGTACTTGCATTAGCTCCTTTATGCTGAGATCAAAGATGTCTTTTTCAGCGACAGCAGCAAAACTACTATTAAGGGGAACAATGAAAAGACAGCTAATAATCCAAACGAAAATTCTCATATAAATTAAAAATTAATAGCTTTGTCATTAAATTAGTTGGTTCTACCGTGCAATGCAAGCAAAAATTGACATCACTTCAGTCACCGGCTAGTTTTAGAAGCGATAGTAGAGATTAAAGCCTAAATTTAGCAACATTGCTTGTTCTATTTTAAGACTGTCAATCGCAAAGGTAACTGAAAACCAGTCACTTTTATATTGGACCTCTTGATCTGTTTTTTCAAAGTAAGCTAAAAGTTATATGGCTTTAGCCACTGGCTAGTTTTAGAAGCGATAGTAGAGATTAAAGCCTAAATTTAGTAACATTGCCTGTTCTATTTTAAGACTGTCAATCGCAAAGATAACTGAAAACCGGTCATTTTTATATTGGATTTCTGGGGCGGTATTTTCAATATCAAATGAAATCCGTGTTGATGAATTTTCGTGTGCGATATCGAATCCTAAATAATAAAAATTTTGCTCACCTTGTCTTTTATAACGTGCTAGATAACTTATTTGCTCGCTGTGATGATATAAACCGATAAAGCTTAAGTGTTCAGGTAACTCAAACTGATGTTTACTGGTCGTTTCTTTACCACGATAAACAGGTAAGTAGGCGACGCCGCCAACACTATTAATAAAAGTACCATCGGTATCTATGTTACCCGCACTAAAGCCAGATTCGTCTACGGTAAAATGGTTATAGATATCTTTTAAATCAGCGTTAATAGAGAAGTATTGGCTTAGCTGCCAACGTAAATGAATATCAATCGTTATACCTGTGCCATCGGCATCCCAATCGTTACTATTGCGGCGTTTTAAAAAATTATTGGCAGTATAAAACTCATCTAATTGTGCAATGGCAGATATATTGCCATTAAGGTCACTTGCAAGGGTACCCGTTAAGTTAGACTCCCTCGTGACATTTAAGTCCCAATAACCGACACGTATTTCACTACTAAAGTTTTCAAATTCATATTTATAGCCGATACGTAAACCATTACTACGCTGATGGAATAACTTTAATGCGATATGATATTTTTCTTGTGTGTCGAGTGCTAAATCGTTTCTGTCTAAATAGAATACTTTTGCTGTATCGCGATTTGAATAAACAAAATAATCATAGCGTTGTGCAACACTCAATGACAAGTGTTGCCAATAACTGCTCGTACCCACTTCATTTTGTGTAAAACCGTCACTAGCATTTTTTTCTGGTGATTGTTGCCAGTTGTCAGTTGCTTAACGGGTAAAATATTACTAAATGATTGGCTTGTGGTAAATACTTCAATTTTTGTTGAAGCTTGAGAAAAAGTAGATAAAAATATCAATAGTAATAAAAATAAATAATTAACGTTCATTAATTCCCTTAAGTTCTAGCGGCGTTTTCCATGATATTTATTGTAGCTAAACAAAGGTTAAGTTTAATAAAACAACTTAACTTATAAGTAAAAAAATACCAGTCACACACATGACTGGTATTTTATCTCTACTCTTTGTTTAGCTAATAATGGAGGTTACAATGTTTCGGTTGTTTCATCGGTAAATATAAACCAAATAACACCATCACGATCTTCTATATCTGCAATTTTAGTTGCTGAAGAACTTACTACAATACTACCAATAACATCGGATGTTGAATCTTCCACATCATTCATTATTAGTAATACACCTTCGCTGTTATTTACACTAAAAGCGCCTTCTTCATCAGTCTTCATATGGGCAACAAACTTACGCATATTCTGATCGCCAGGCAATTTGTAACTCATTTCAAGATCGAACTTACCGTCATCAAAAGCGGTACGTTGACCTGATAGCATTAAGTTTACTTGGTAATGACCTAAAGTTGCTTCCAATGAGAGCGCAGCACTTAAATCTAAGAAAACATCTTCGTTTTCTAATGATTCATCACTATCTGGATGCGTGTTAACACCAGAAAAGGTTCTACTCCCTATAACTATTGAAGCAATATCTTCGGCAGATAGTTCTGCTTCCACTGAACCTACACCGTCGATATATGTTGTTAAGTAAGATCCTCTTCCATTCACTATAAACTGCTTATAAGCTTCTAAAGCATTTGTTGTTGAAAAAGGATTAAAAGGTATCTGCCAATGAAGCTCAGCACTCTCCCAAGTATCAAATGCATAAAAAGGATTCTCTATTAAAGCGATGCCATCTTCATCAACTAATACGCCTTCTTCATTCATGTAATCGCTATATGTGTATGATTGCGTAAAGTAATCAGCTAAACCATCATTATTTTCATCAATAGGAGTGATTCGAACTAATAGATAAAACTCATCATCTATACCAAAAGAAGCGTGTCGGTTTATTAAGACTTCTTCTACATCTAAATCTACATCATTCGTTGAAAAAGTTCTTATATCTGTAACCTGGCCTCCCATATTACTTGTTACATGGCGAGTAAAGGTAAAGTTAGCCGTTTTCGTATAATCAACACCGTAGACTCGAGTATAAGTATCGTCTTTTACAGTAACTGTGTTGCTGTCATCACTCACCGTTATTGTAAATACATCTTCAATTGGCAAACTCGAAGTAATATTCCCTGAAAGTTCTCTTGAAGTGCCGGCAGCTATAGCAGCAATTTCCTCTTCATTTTCATGAGGAAAAATTTAGACTCTTGCTCCAGAGGATAATTTGAATTGGTATTCTCTATGCCAATTTTCTCTTTCCCATGCATATGCTGTAGCGGCATCTTTCACTGAATTGGCATGAATTCTTGATTCTTCAAGTAATTCATCAAGATCTTCATTGGTACGTGTGAAAAATGAGGTGTCAGGACTTAAAATGACAACTTCATCATTATAATTAATTAATTCGCCGTTATCATTTATTGATGTACCATCCCAGTAGTAATAAGTATAAAAGTCAGGAATACCATCATTATTTTCATCAGTAGGAACTACAGCTTCTAAATAAGCACCATTGTCGTAATCAGATGTATAAGTGTAGGTTGCCATACTGCCATACTGCCAGTCTGACTTAATGATTTTGTTAACTTTTGTTTGGTAGGTAATGAATTATTTACGTTAACTTCATCGTCTAGTGTAACGGTTGTTGTTGAAGACCATTCACCTGAAATAGCACCAGGTAGAAAAGTATAAGTTAGCGAAAACCCATCAGTAATTATCTCTGAAGATGAAGCGTTTACTGTGTTTTGTCACCTGAAACAACAACAGAAAGTATATCTGCAATAGGCGCACCAATATATTTAAACTCAGGTGCTTCATAGCTTTCTAAGTCTTGGATGTTAACAGTAATAGTTGCTTTAATTAAGTTACCTTCTTGTGAGCTAAAGCCACCACTTAAAGTCAACATTTCAGGAAGAATTTGTATATCAGTGCTTTTGCCATATCGGTCAAGTTCTCTGATGATATTACCATTGTCGTCTCTAACAAGAGAGCCATCTTCGTTTGTATATAGATCTCCGTTTTCGTCTCTGGCCCAAATAGTTTTTTCATCTAAAGTATGAACCGTAACGGGTACAAGCTTTGTCTTTATCATACCGGTAAAAGCGACGGGGTCTATTACCGTATCACTTGCTTTTTGTTCTAAGATAACTTCAAGCGATAACTCCCCAGAGGTTATTTCTCCTGCGTAGGTATCATCTTCAAGTGAGGTTCGACTAATCGCACTATCAAGGTTAACTTTTGCGAAGCTATCTTGAGTCAACGATAGCATGGCACCCGCTGATTCAATTGAACCATCAAGGTTTAAAACAATGCTTAAGCCGTCTTCAGCAAAAAAGGCTGAAGCATTCAAGCTGATTTTTTCACTACCTGAAGTGGCACTGATTTTAAATAATATGCCGCCATTAGCCGTTTCTTCATCAAGCGTTATAGAACCTACCGCACCATCAATACTCAAAAATGGGCCTATTGGGAAGGTTCCCTCCGTAATGGTGCCTGCTTCATACCTTATACCCATTTCTGATAAGGCGTCGGTAACGTCTGCTAGTAATAAAAAGCTCGCTGCTTCAGCCTCGACCATTAAACCAGCACTATCAATGAGCTCGATGTACTTGTCGCCTTCGGTGGTTATACCGGTATTGGCTTCTTTACCCACTTCAAATAAATGACTAAAGAGACGCACATCAGCAACCATAGCTTTTGCTTTAGCAATAGCATCACCTGTTGTTAGTATTTCCGTTTCAGGCTCAATGCGGCCATCTTCATCTTCATTAGCCTCTTCATATTCTGATTAGTTTTCTAAGGTAATTTCTTACTGGTCAAGCTCGCTCAGTATTTCACTGTTATCTTGGGTTGATAATATCTTATCTGCAGCTATCGCTTGAGCTGCAGCAGCGGCAACATCGCCAGCACTATCAAGAACTTCAACTAAAGACAGTTCAAAACCTTCATCGTTATCATCTTGGTGTACCAATAATGCGCCATTGTGTTCGACTATATCTTCAATAACATCGGCTAATCTATCCGATAAAACACCCGTAGTATTTTCTTGACCGGCAAACAAAACAGACATGATGCCAGCATTGATCAAGCCGTAGCGTAACTCATTAACATTATCCTCACCTGCAACACTGGTTGCATTTTCAACAGCCGTTGGCTCAAGTGCCTTTAAACTGCTCATAATATTAAAAGCATTGGCAATAATAGAAGAGTGCGCTTGTATTGTCGTTTCACTAACTCCGCTTTCATCGGCTTCTATAAGTGCTGCGGCTAAATGGGTGAGAGCTGAAATATTTACATTTGCGGTCCCTGCATTATCACTCCCTACGGTTGAAATCGCTGATAATACTAAGGTTGGATCAACAGTAGCTAGTGCTATTGTGGCGCCGTGGGCTAATTCACCACAACCTGCAGGAGCATGACATATCATCGTGGTATTTTCACCAACCGATAACTCTACTTTGATAGCGCCGTCATAATCTAAAAGGGTAATGGTATAGCTACCATCATCTTCAGTAATAATTGAAGACGCAGCTAACTCGGCATCTTCAAGTTTAACTGCTTTTCTGTCAACGTATTTATAAACAGTAACCACAGCGTTTGCTATTGTGCCTTTTATCGCTTTACCTTTGATAACGGTTTGTATGAGTACCGGAGCAGGTGGTGGTGCTATTGTGGGGGTTTTAGTGCTAGAGCTACTTGAGCCACCACAAGCGGTGAGGGCTGAAATTAGCGCAAGAGAAATAATACTTCGATTGAATTCTATTAAATAATCCTTATTCATGTATGAGAAATATATCGCGTATATTATTTAAGCAGATAAAGACAAATTTTTAAAGAAAAAAACAATAATTAGTGGTAAAAATAAGAGGGTAATTAGAGTAAAAGATAGGGGAGATAAAGATTAAGTCACTAATATTTAACTATTATTAGTGACTTTGGGTTGGAGTTTTAACAATGTTTAGCGTTCAACAAAATAGGTTATTTTATCAATAATACCTTTGCTATCTAAGCCAAGTTCCTGATGAATCTCTTGTTGGGTGCCATGCTTAATAAAGGTATCAGGTAAGCCAATATTTAATATTTTAATCGCAACACCTTGGCTTAATATATATTCATTGACTGCTGAACCTGCGCCACCCGCAATTGCATTATCTTCAACGGTCACAATAACACTATGGCTTTTTACAATGTGGTCAATAAGTGTTTCATCAAGCGGTTTTATAAAACGCATATCAATGAGCGTCGTATTTAATTGTTGAGCCGCTATCTTTGCTTCATCAAAGGTACTACCAAAGTTTAAAATGGCAACCTTTGGCTCAGCACTGTCAGTGGTTGTTTCTAAAATAGTTTTTGCTTTACCTATTTCAATTGTTTCGCCGATGTCAGGTAAAGGCGCACCGTTGCCTGACCCTCTTGGATAACGAACAGCCGCAGGACCATTATGCTTAAACCCCGTGCTAAGCATCAATTGACATTCTCGTTCATCCGATGGTGCCATAATAACAATATTTGGAACACAACGCATAAAGCTTAAATCAAATGAGCCTTGATGAGTTGGCCCGTCTGCGCCAACAATGCCGGCTCGGTCAATTGCGAACAAAACGGGTAAGTTTTGGATCGCCACATCATGAATGAATTGATCGTAACCACGCTGTAAAAAGCTTGAATAAATAGCGACTACCGGTTTTTTACCGCCAATTGCGAGACCCGCAGCAAAAGTTACCGCGTGTTGTTCTGCAATCGCGACATCAAAGTACTGATTAGGAAAGCGCTGACTAAATTCAACCATGCCGGAGCCTTCACCCATGGCAGGTGTAATGGCTATTAGTGAATCATTATTTTCTGCTGTTCTGCAGAGCCAATCGCCAAATATTTTTGAATAAGTGGGTAAACTTGGCTTACTCTTTGGCAAACTCGTTTGTGCGGGATCAAATTTAGGGACAGCATGATATTTTATTGGGTCTTGCTCTGCTGCGTGATAACCTTTGCCTTTTTTAGTGGCAATATGAAGGATTTGAGGTCCTTTTAAGTTACGCATATTAGTAATGGTATCAACCAAACCATTGACATCATGACCGTCGATAGGGCCAATGTAATTAAAGCCTAACTCTTCAAAAAAGGTACTGGGTACAACCATGCCTTTTAAATGTTCTTCGGCACGACTTGCTAATTCTTTAATAGGTGGAATACCCTTAAGTATGCGCTTACCGCCTTCGCGTATCCCTGTATATATACTGCCAGATAACAATCTAGCAAAGTGATTATTTAATGCACCAACATTTTCTGAAATTGACATTTCATTGTCATTTAAAATAACCAGCATATCGCTTTTAATATCACCAGCATGATTTAACGCTTCAAAAGCCATACCTGCTGTCATTGCGCCATCACCAATAACAGCAACAACTTTACGATTTTTGGCTTCTTGTTCTGCAGCAACGGCCATACCGAGTGCCGCAGAGATAGATGTGCTTGAGTGACCAACACTTAATACATCATATTCACTTTCTTCACGCCACGGGAAAGGGTGCAAACCATCTTTTTGACGAATAGTATGCAGTTGATCGCGTCGACCTGTTAGAATTTTATGTGGATAAGCTTGATGGCCAACATCCCATATCAAGTGATCAAAGGGCGTTTTATAAACATAATGTAATGCGACCGTTAATTCTATTGTGCCTAATCCAGAAGCAAAATGGCCACTACTTTTACTTACAGAACTTAATAAGTAACTACGCAGTTCTGTACTGGCCTGAATTAGCTGGCTCTTATCTAACATGCGCAGATCGTCAGGAGAATTTATATTGGCCAATAAAGGGTAGTCAGCAAGATTTATAGTCATATTTATTTTGTTTATTCTTTAAATTGCAAGATCAAGATCAATGAGCGCGTTTGATAATAAACGTCGCAAATTGAGCTAAGTTATCTGTATTGTAGGGTAAAGTTGCTAAAGCTTGAAGTGCTTGTTGATATAAGTTGTCAGCTTTTTGCTGAGCGCCCTGTAAACCTAATAGCGCAGGGTAGGTACTTTTATTAGAGGAAACGTCTGAACCTGCTGGTTTTCCTAGCTCTTCCACACTAGAAATAATATCAATTATATCATCGCGCACTTGATAGGCTAAACCAATATGATCAGCATAAACGGCGAGTTGGTGCTTTTCATCGGCAGAAATATCGTTACTTAACTCTGTAACCATGGTCACAGAGGCTTTTAACAACGCACCTGTTTTTAGTGAATGTAGTTTTTCTAGTTCAACTAAAGTGATCACTTTATCGGTCGCAGAAATATCAAGTGCTTGTCCACCGCACATGCCTTGGTAACCTGAAGCATTGACTAATTGACGGATTAAGCTAATACGTTTTGATTCAACCGCGGCGCTAAAGTTATGATTAACTAAAATATCAAAGGCAAGCGTCTGTAAACTATCACCCGCTAAAATAGCAGTCGCTTCATCAAACGCTTTATGACAAGTTGGTTGCCCACGACGTAAATCATCATCATCCATCGCAGGTAAGTCATCATGAATTAATGAAAAAGCATGAATACATTCTAATGCTGCCGCAATACCGTCAACGTCAGATAAGTTAAGTCCCAGTGCATCACCGGTAATATAACTTAAATAAGGACGCATGCGTTTACCACCAATTAATAAGCCATATTGCATTGCCGATAGCAATTTTTGATCATTTATTTCATAAGCGGCTAATTTGTTGGCAAGGTATTCATTAATGCGCGTTTGATAAACGTCGAGTTGATATAATTGGGTCACTAATTACTACCCAAACTTTCTGAGTCAACTTCGTTTTCAAAATCTTCAAGTTGAGCTTTACCATTTTTTGTCAGTAAGATTTGAATCTTTTGTTCAGCATTTTTTAACTTTTCTTGACTGGCTTGGCTGAGATTTAAGCCGCGCTCAAAAAGGGTCATTGAATCTTCTAAACTCAACGCTCCTTGTTCTAAATTCTGAACAATAGTTTCAAGTTCTAAGAGTGATTCTTCAAAGCTTAAGTTTTCTATTTTTTTCTTAGCCATCATCGAGGGTTCAGTGATTAAATATCTATGCGCAAATTTATACCAAACGCCTTAATTAATCAATAAACTTCAAATGCTTTTGCCCCTTAATGACTATCATATACTTTCTATTGTGGGTCATTTTACGACTAGAATAGCGCTTATATTTATCATTAACGCGTTGCGCTTAACGATAACTAGATAAATATAAATTGGCTTAGCATAAATATAGCGAATTTAGTTGGCAGTATTAACTGTTTCTGGACTATACGTTGTTAAAGATACAGAACAATTATTTTGTTCAGTCAAGTTAACCTTAAAAATAGGGACTAATTACTTAAGTTATTGACAATATAGACGATAATAAACTTATAGAGCCGTAACCCGTTCATATGCCGTTTTAACTCTGCGCTTTGGATGGTTACGGGTAAATCACGAGCGTGGATAAGAATATAAGTATTCGCGTATCGTAATACCTTAATGTATTATCAAATAATACGACTATCCGTATCATTTTTTTGTGGAGACTTTTTTGTGGATATAGCAACAATATTAGGTGTAGTAGGCGCAATAGGTTTACTCATTATGGCAATGATGTTGTCTGGTGATATCGGTATGTTTATTGACGTTCAGTCAGTTATTATTGTTTTTGGTGGTTCAATATTTGTTGTGTTATCTCAATATAATCTCAGTCAGTTTTTTGGAATTGGGAAAATTATAGTTAAAGCTTTTATGTTCAAAATGGAACAACCTGACGACCTTATTGAAAAATCAGTTGAGATGGCAGATGCGGCCCGAAAAGGTGGTTTCTTGGCATTAGAAGAAGCCGAGATCACCAATGGTTTTATGCAAAAAGGTGTGGATATGTTGGTCGATGGTCACGACGCTGATGTAGTTAGAGGTACTTTACAAAAAGATATTCAATTAACCTCAGAGCGACATGAAACTGGCGTTGGCATGATGATGGCGCTTGCTGATGTTGCGCCTGCAATGGGCATGATAGGGACTTTAATTGGTTTGGTGGCGATGCTATCAAATATGGATGATCCAAAATCTATTGGTCCGGCCATGGCTGTTGCTCTATTAACAACGCTTTATGGTGCGTTCCTTGCTAACGTTATTGCTAGTCCTATTGCTTCAAAATTAAAGCTTAGGTTAGCTGAAGAGAAAATGAATCAAGAACTCATTCTAGATGCTATTTTAGGTATTCAAGATGGTCAAAATCCACGTGTTATCGAGGGGTTGCTTAAAAACTATCTTGCTGAAGGTAAGCGTGTTGTAAATACCACAGAAGAAGAATAACGGGAGTAATTTATGGCTGAAAAATGTAAATGTCCACCTCCCGGACTCCCGGCTTGGATGGGTACTTTTGCTGACTTAATGGCACTATTAATGTGCTTTTTCGTTTTACTTTTATCTTTTTCTGAAATGGATGTTTTGAAATTTAAACAAATCGCGGGTTCAATGAAATTCGCCTTTGGTGTTCAAAATAAGATTGAAGTAAAAGATATTCCCAAAGGCACCAGTATTATCGCGCAAGAGTTCCGCCCAGGTAAACCAGAGCCAACACCTATTCAGGTAATCCAGCAACAAACCATGGAAATGACACAACAGATGTTGGAGTTCCAAGCAGGTGATGAAACCTCTGCAGGTGGTCGACAAGAACAACGAGGTACAGAACGTGGTGGACAATCACAAAGTACTGCAGATGAAATGTCAGCCCAGGCAATGCAAAAGGCTCAAGACGAATTAGAGCAGGCTTCGCAAGAGCAAGTAAATGAATTAGTTAAAAAAATTGCTGATCAATTAGAACAACAAATTCAAGATGGTGCCATAGAGCTTGAATCTCTCGGACAACAAGTAATTATTCGTATTCGTGAAAATGGTTCTTTTCCTTCGGGTTCTGCTTTTTTACAACCACAGTTTCGCCCTATCATTAGAGAAATAGGTGAACTACTCAACACGGTTCCGGGTGAAATTATGGTTTCTGCACACACAGATGATCGCGGTATTAGTTCAGAGTTATTTTCTTCAAATTGGGATTTATCAAGTAAACGAGCTGTCGCTATTGCTCATGAATTAATTAAAGTCCCTGAGTTTGACCAGTCGCGTTTACTGGTTGTTGGTCATGCCGATACAAGACCGGTAGTGCCTAATACTAACGCGCTAAATCGTAGAAGAAACCGACGTGTTGAGATTTCAATTAACCAAGGTAAAGCTAAGGAAACCGAACCTGTTTCTATTATTAAATAATAAATTAAGCTGAGAAATTCAACTGTCGTGATGGAGTTAAGTGATAAACCCCCGTTTATTGCTTAGCGTACATTTTTCAACTTACTCTTCTTTTCAACTTACTCTTCATTTCAATTTCGTGTATAATTCGCGCCATCATTTTTGTCGGCCGATTATGGCCTTTAGTCTAGTTTGATATTTAGGGTCGCTTGTTCATGAAATTCATCGTAAAACTCCAATCTGAAATTGCTGTAAAGAGTCGTCCGGTTCGTAAGCGCTTTACTAAAATTTTAGAATCCAGCATTAAAAATGTTTTACGACGTGTTGATGAGCAAATTACCACTCAGGCAAACTGGGATAATATAGAGGTTAATACTAAAAATAACTGTCCTAAAAATCGTTTGGCAGTAATTGAAACCTTAAAGTGTGTTCCTGGTGTTGCTCATTTTCTTGAAGTCCAACAAGTGTTATACACTGATGTTCATAGCATTTTTGAAAAAACTTTAGTAGCACACCAAAAAACTATTGAGAACAAAACTTTCTGCGTTAGAGTAAAACGTAAAGGAACACATGATTTTAGTTCATTAGAAGTTGAACAATATGTTGGTAGTGGTTTAAAAAAACATGTTGAGTCATCGAAGGTTAAACTGAAAAAACCTGACGTAACTATCTTATTAGAAATTAAGGAACAATATTTATTTATTGTCGCTGAGCGTCACGAAGGCTTAGGCGGATTCCCAATCGCAACACAAGAAGATGTTTTATCGTTAATGTCAGGCGGTTTTGATTCTGGTGTCTCTAGTTTTCAAATGATAAGAAAAGGTACTCGTACTCACTATTGTTTCTTTAATTTAGGTGGCGCTGCTCACGAAGTTGGCGTGAAGCAGATGAGCTACTATTTGTGGAATAAATTCGGTGCCTCACACAAAGTTAAATTCTTTTGCGTTGATTTTGAACCGGTTGTTGCTGAAATTTTAGAAAAAGTAGATAACGGACAAATGGGCGTTATTCTTAAACGTATGATGATGCGTGCTGCTGCTCAAATCGCTAAACGCGCTAAAATTAAAGCATTGGTTACCGGCGAAGCATTAGGTCAAGTATCGAGTCAAACATTAACTAATTTAAACATAATTGACAGAGTAACGGATACGTTAATTATTCGTCCATTAATTGCCTACGATAAACAAGATATTATTGATATTGCTCGTAAAATTGGCACGGAAGATTTTTCTAAAACCATACCTGAATACTGTGGTGTTATCTCTAAACGACCAACAATAAAAGCTATTTTACCAAAGATCGAAGCAGAAGAAGAAAAGTTTGATTTTGATATTTTAGACAAGGTTGTTGAAGAAACCCGTGTTTATGATATACGCGATATAGGCAAAGAAAGTGAAGAAGAAATTCATGCGGTTGATACAGTAGACGATCTTCCTAGCGATTCAATCGTTATTGACATTAGAAGCCCTGATGAAGAAGACGAAAATCCTCTCGAACTTGAAAACGTCAACGTTATTCATATTCCTTTTTATAAGCTACCTAATAAGTTTAGTGAGTTAGAGCAAGATAAAGAATATTTACTGTATTGTGACCAAGGTGTAATGAGTAAGCTACAAACACTATACTTAATTGGTGAAGGTTATAAGAACGTTAAAGTTTATCGTCCTTAATATGACACGTTTACTCGGGTAAGTATTTATCCTCAAGTGCTTTAACAGCTAACCATAGTTGAGTATTTATCGCTGTGGTTAGTTGATGTTTCTCCCCTAAACGGTGAATGTAACCGTTGATATACTCTATTTCGGTACGACGTTTATTAAGCACATCAGCACGCATCGAAGAGGTGTTTTTATTAGTGCTTTTAGCAACATTATGGATTAACTGTCGTAATAAAATCTCACTTAATATTTCGCCTTCCTTCGTCGCTACAGCAACGACCTCACTGATAATATCTTCGGTCATTCTCTGGTAAGCTTTTTGATTCACTTCACCATTTTCAATATCGTTTAGTGCTGAAATAGGGTTGATCACACAGTTAATGGCTAACTTTTTCCACTGCGCTTGTTGAATGTTTTCTTGCCAGCTAAGCTGTTTCAGGCTTTTATTAAGGAGTTCTAATAATTGCTTTTGCTTTATTGAGTGCAGTGTCCCATAAATAATACCCAGATCGCTATGGCCCATGCCGGTATGTTTAATATGATAAGGAGCGACTTTTTTAGCGCCTTGCGTAAGTAACAAAGCCAATAAACATTGTGACGGTTTAAGTCGAGAGTTAATTTCTTCGAGAGTTCCTAAACCATTGTGGGTAAGAATAATAACAGCATTGTCACTGATTAAATGATCAACAGCTTTCATTGCTGCGGTGACTTGATAAGACTTTACACAAAAAATTATAACGTCAGCACTGGCAATTAATTGATTATTAGCCATTGTAAGTGGAAAGCTTTTTGCAACATCATTTATTTCACTAAAAAAGTAATCAGATAATGTTGTTGGCGTTGAGGGCCATAATGATACTAAGTTATCACCTTGTTGGTTAATTATCGCTTGAGAAAGCCGATGATAACAAAGTAAACCTATTGCACCTTGGCCAACAATAACAATATTCATCTTATCTTTTTATACCTTTGGGCTGTTGATAAAGTACAAAGATCCACTGAAGAACAGCAAAGAAAGATATGCCGACAACATCAGCGACAAAGTCAAAAAATTCCCCACTGCGAAAACCTAAGTAATATTGATTTAATTCAGTAAATGCACTATAAAAAAATAAACAAATAACCGTATTGATTAAAGGTAGTTTCATCAAACCGACTAAAATCCAAGTCAGACCAAAAAAACCAATGATATGGCCAATAGTATCTATTTGTATTTTATTAATAACGGTGGTTTTTAAATCATTAGGGACTAAAAAAATCAGTGCTAATACCAGTAAAAAAACTAATATAGTTAGTCGTTGCATGTAACGTTTCATTAAGGGGTAATTCATGAAGTCATTAGTTTATAATTATTCATCATAACATGTGAAAATAGCCGTTGCGATCACCTTTACCCGTTAGTGGTAATCTTGCTAAGATTACCAACACTTAAATTATTGAATTATCGAAAGGTCAAGATCATGCCCTCTATGGATATCGTTTCCGAAATTAATTTGGAAGAAGTAAGAAATGCAACTGAAAACTGCAAGAGAGAATTAGAAACGCGTTTTGATTTTCGTGGTGTTGAAGCGAGCATTGAATGGAAAAAGCCCAACGTGGTAGTAAAAGCTGAAGGTGACTTTCAAATAAAACAACTGGTAGATATGGTGCGCGTGCAGTTGGCAAAGCGTAATATCGATGCTAAAGCCCTAACCCTTTCTAATACCGAGCATACAGGTAGAACCTTCACTCAAAATCTTTCCTTTAAAGAAGGTATTGAGCAACCTATCGCTAAAAAAGTCATTAAGTTAATTAAAGACAGTAAGTTAAAAGTACAAGCGGGTATTCAAGGCGATCAAGTACGAGTGACTGGTAAAAAACGTGATGATTTACAAGCGGTCATGCAATTAATTCGTGAAGGCGATTTAGAGCAATCTTTTCAGTTTAACAACTTTCGCGACTAATACAGCGCTTTCTTTAATATGTTAAGCCTTTGAAGGGTAAATATCTCAATACTAAAAAACAGCACTATCGGTGCTTTTTTTTTATACGTTTATTTTTTGTTTTACTCGGTAAGTAATCTTATCTTTACAAGTACACGATGATTTTAGTGACAAATTGCTGACTTTTAGACAATTAACGCTGTTGTTTTGATGACACATTAAGTAGATTAACCGCATTCTAATAATAATAAAGATTATGTTTAATGAGTGTTTCAAGAGGTGGGTTTAGTTCTAGGATTGGTTTTATCATGGCAGCGGCAGGTTCCGCTGTTGGTTTAGGCAATATTTGGGGATTCCCAACACAAACAGCAAGTAATGGTGGTGCTGCTTTTGTTTTAGTTTATTTAGTTTTAGCCTTTTGCTTAGCTTACCCTGCATTTATGGCCGAATTATTAATAGGTCGATACGGGCAAGCGAATGCCGTTAGCTCGCTAGAAAAAATGTCACGCAGTCTTTGGCAGAAAAAATCCGCCTTCTTTGTTGGTTTTGGAGGCATAGTTTGTGCAGCACTTATTCTTAGTTTTTATGGGATTTTAGCGGGCTGGATGATGTCTTATGCCGTTGAACCCGTTTTAACCTTTGTTGGCTTAAGTGATGCAGCGCAATGGGTTATTTCACAATCTTTGTGGCGTAATTTAGGCTTTACCGCTTTATTTATGATCTTGACCGTTTTTATTATTCGCCATGGCGTTGAAGATGGTATTGAAAAATGGTCAACACGTTTAATGCCAATGTTGATCGGTTTATTAATACTGTTAATTATTTATGTTGTTACCTTAGATGGTGCAGCCGAGGGATTAAATGCTTATTTGAACCCTGATTTTTCCCGTGTATTTGAAGCTGATTTATTAATTAGCGCATTAGGGCAAGCCTTCTTCTCTTTGTCACTAGGCACCAGTGTGATGATTATTTATGGTTCATATATTTCTAAAAAAGAGAATTTAATTACCCTAGGTGCACAAGTTACGCTTATTGATGTGTCTATCGCATTCCTAGCCGGCTTATTAATTATTCCTGCGATGTATGTTGCCCAAGCGCAAGGCGTAGCGATATTTGCTGATGATGGCAGTTTAATCAATGGTTCAAGTCTGGTCTTTACTGTTTTACCTAGTTTATTTGAAAGCATGGGTAATATGGGCAGCTTTGTCGCTTTTGCTTTCTTCTTATTAATGTCTATTGCCGCCTTAACATCTTCTATTTCAATGCTTGAAGGACCGGTGTCTTACGTGGTCGAGCGTCATGACCTTCCAAGAGAAAAAGCGACCAGCTTAATTGGTATTGGTATTTTCTTATTGAGCGTGGTTATCGTTTTAAATATTGAAACTATGCTCGATTTTGTTGCCATTGCTGCTACGCAATATGGGCAACCGATTATAGCGATGCTATGTTGTGTTTTTGTTGGCTGGATTTGGCATAGAAATGATGTGCTTATGGAGCTTAAGCAAGGTCATGATAGTGCAGAGCATAGTGTGTTTTGGAAAATTTGGCCTTGGTATACCAAGTTTGTTTGTCCAACAGCGATAGGTGTCGTGTTTATTCATTCATTAAATCTTTTCTAAAACAGTAGAATTTAAAAATGAACATAAAAAAAAGCGAGCTTAGCTCGCTTTTTTTATGTTCACAGTCTCAGTGAATTGGTTAGGATGACAATGCGTTAGTTAGTAGAATGGCGTTTGCCTTTCACCCTTGTCGTCATGCTGAATTTATTTCAGTATCAGGGTGACGGAGTCTTGGCCTAGATGATGAATTCAATAGGGGCTGTTGTTAGCTTATATTTGGCCAAGTAAGTGACCAAGGGGTCTTAATGGCCGCTAATTGTTGTTGGCAAGATTCACTTAAATATCTTTCTCCAGAAGATGGGCAAAGTACATATTGATAATTTTCCCCATCTAAAGTGAAACTCAGCGCGTATGCATGTAAATAACCACGTTGTTCTTGATAAGCATCTTGCGTTGCATAAAGTGGATCACCGAGTATTGGAGAGCCAATACTCGATAAGGCAACACGTAGTTGGTGGGTTTTACCACTTCGCGGTTTTAATAAATACAAACGCTGACCATCGCTAAGTGAATACGACAAGAACTGTGTAATAGCGGGGTTGACTTGTGTTCGCAGTAATTTCCACATACCTCGGCGACTTTTTTCCATATCGCCTTTAATCAAACCTTGTTTTTTCTTAGGCTTTTTATCACTGATCGCCAAGTAATATTTTTCAATCTTATGTTGTTCAAATAACGTTTGAAACTCTTGCGTAGTCGCTAAGTTTTTTGCAAAAATCATTAAACCTGAAGTCATTTTGTCAAGACGATGCACCGGGAATAAATCATCAAATTTACCTTGCGCTTTTCCCTGTTTTTTAATTTGGTTGAAAAAACCTTGCTCAAGGTCGCCTTCATCATGGAAGTTAACATCGGCCGGTTTCTCTACAATAATAAAATTATTGTGTTCAAAAATTATATTAATTGATTGCACTTATGAAAGCCCTAATCCTACGAAGATATAAAGAATAATCGTGAGCACAGCACCAAATAATGCATATGGTAATTGTGTCTTAACATGCTCGAAATGATCACAACCACTGGCGATTGATGCAACCACGGTTGTATCAGAAATAGGAGAGGCGTGGTCGCCAAATACGCCACCACCTAACACAGCAGCGACTAAAAATTCTATGGGTAACCCACTTTGTTGAGCGATAGGTACAGCAATAGGTACCAATATAGCAAAAGTCCCCCAAGAGGTTCCTGTTGCAAAAGCCATTAACGCCGCGGCAATAAAAATAACGGGTGCCATTAAAAATAACGGCAGTTCAACATTAAATAATTCACTGACATAAATACCTGTGCCCAAACCTTTTATTGCGTCACCAAAAGCAAATGACAAGACTAAAATGGCAACAGCAGGAAACATATGTTTAATGCCTGCAGCGGAGCTGAGGGTTATTTCTTTAACACTAAGGAGTTTATTCAAGGTAATTAATAGCACTAATAAAATAAAAGCGCTGATGATTGACCAAAACACAGCAAATGAGCCTGAGCCACGGCGTATGTCGCCATCACCTGTTATCCATAATAAAATTAGGGTCAATGCTAATAACGTTAATAAAGGCAACCACATGATATAGGCTGGCGCTATTTGTTTTACAGTATCTTGTTGCTGCTCGGTTACCAAAGACTCTGCACTTTTCATTGGACCATAAATTTTTCCGCTGTAGGCGGTAAAAAAAGCCAATAAAATAGCGATTATTGCGTAAAAGTTATAACTAACCGTACCGATTAAAACACCCACTGAGTCGGCAAGTTGATAATCATCAAGTAACCCTAATACATAAGCACCCCAGCCATTTATTAATAATAAAATGCTTACTGGTGCGCAAGTTGAGTCAATTAGGTAGGCTAACTTTGCGCGGCTAATTTTGTATTTATCAAAGAGTTTCTGACTAGCCATACCCGCGGTAAACATACTTAAATTAGTATCGGTAAAAATACTGGTACCAATAATTGTCGGCAGCAGACTTGCTTGTCGAGCGTTTTTGACTAAATTTAATGAGGACAGCTTTTCGATAAAGCCATTAACCGCACCTGATTTATTCATTAGGGTCACTAATGCGCCAATTAATAAACTAAAACTAACGATATAAAGGTTGCTGGTAGAAGTGAATACACCACCAATCGCCAAAAAACCATCGGTTAAGCCCGTTATTATTTGCCAGTTTGTCGACATGATACTTGCTAAAATTAAACCGCAGAATAAAGCTAATAGAGCGTTTTTTCGCCAAATGGCAATAAGTATAGCAACAAGTGGAGGAAGTAATGATAAAGGACTGTCTTGCATGATTTTAACTATTTTCTTATTATTATCTTATAATGCACTTTAACGTAAGCGCTAATGTTTAGAAACTGCTTTGTAAGAGATTCATACAAATTTGATTAGTTTTATTTTGAAAATAAAATTAGTGTTTTACGGTCTAGTGCTTTTAGAAAATGAATGTTTATTTTGAGGATGTCACCTAAGATTGATTTTTAATACGATAAAGTATTGAAAAGTTAATTATTACCCTCAAATAGTCAATAGCAGCTACGCTTAATGTATTAGGGATTATTTTTGAAACTTTCTTTTGATGACTATGTAATGGCATTTAGCCAAGATGAACATTTATCTTCCTTAACAGGCATTGGGCGAGGCATAGAACGAGAAGGTTTACGCGTTTTACCTGAAGGACGTTTGTCATTAGCCCCCCACCATAAAAGCTTAGGCGCTGCGTTAACACATCCTAATATCACTACGGACTACGCAGAAACGTTATTAGAGTTTATTACACCGGTGAGTTTTGATCCCAAAACAACTATCGCGCAATTACAAGATATTCAAAAATATACCTTAAGTAAAATTGATGGCGAACTGCTGTGGCCAATGAGTATGCCATGTTTTGTTGACAATGATGATGCCATACCGCTAGCAAAGTATGGTTCATCAAACGTAGGTCAAATGAAAACAGCCTATCGTCAAGGACTAAAGAATCGCTACGGTAGTATGATGCAGGTTATTTCTGGTATTCATTTTAATTTCTCATTTTCTCAAGGTTTTTGGCAAAGTATGCAAAAAATTTCAGAAAATAAGGCACCAATAAATGATTTTATATCAGAAAAGTATTTTTCATTATTACGTAACTACAAACGATATTGCTGGTTGATACCTTATCTTTACGGTAGCTCGCCAACTATTTGTGGTTCATTTTTGAAAAATAAAACCACCACGCTACCTTTCAAAAAGTCAGCGAGTGGTTATATGTACCTTGAGTACGCTACATCGTTGAGAATGAGTGATTTAGGTTACACCAACAGCGAGCAAGCATCGTTGAAAATTTGTTATAACGATTTAAATGGTTATTTAGATGGTGTACAAAATGCGATTAATCTACCTTCAGAAAAATTTGCTGCCTTCGGTTTAAAGGTTAACGGAAAATACCAGCAACTTAACAGTAATATTTTACAGATTGAGAATGAACTTTATGCGCCTATTCGGCCTAAGCAAGTTGCTAAATCTGGAGAGAAACCTTCAGAAGCATTAAGAAATAGAGGGGTTGAATACATTGAAGTACGCGCCCTTGATGTTAATCCATTCTCTGATACGGGGATCAGCATTGAGCAAGTTTATTTCCTTGATGTTTTTATTACCTATTGTGCTTTAGCTGAGAGTCCTCTATTTACTTATCAACAACAAGAAAGCTGCGATGCCAATATGGACGAGGTTGTTGTTCGAGGTAGAGATCCACTTTTACTACTCAATGATAATGGTTGTGATAAATCAGTGAAAGCCTGGGGGAGTGAAATCTTCCAACAAATGCAGAAAGTCGCAATCTTATTAGATAGTGCTTATGGCAGTGAAAAATATAGTCAAGCGGTGGCCAATGAACAACAAAAATTGCTTGATCCTAATTTAACACCTTCCGCTCAATTACTCGATTGTGTGGTAAATCAAAATCAAAGCTTAACAGGCATCGCTTTACAAAAAGCACAAGACTATCGTCAACAGTTACTAGCGGCAGATTATCAGGTGTTTAATGAGCAGTATTTTATTGACGCGGCAACAAAGTCACATCAAGGACAAATGGATATTGAAAACGCTGAC
The DNA here is from genome assembly GCF_014076785.1 of Colwellia sp. MB3u-55. NCBI lineage: Bacteria > Pseudomonadati > Pseudomonadota > Gammaproteobacteria > Alteromonadales > Colwelliaceae > Colwellia > Colwellia sp. MB3u-55. The sequence goes on along the minus strand of NZ_JACGUS010000112.1, from coordinate 21,348 downwards.
CAAGTAGATTTTGATACTTTTTTAGCTGACTATTTTGGTAAATAGTCTTTAATAATTACTCGTCAAAATAGCGCGTTAGTTTACGTGCTATTTCATCTTTCACTCCTGACAGTAAAACTCTTGTTCATGTATAACTGCTCTTGTAAGCCCCCACTTCTTTGTCGTGTTGACTTTATTCATTTCATTTTGCTAAATAATAGGCAAAAAAAACGCATTACTTAAAAAAGAATGCGCAATAAAAACATAACAACTCATAACTACTAAGGGAAACATAAACACTTATAAACTAAGAGTGTTAGTTGTGGTTTTAGTTCCATTTATTTAGCTATTTTTATTCATTGTTTTATTGGCAGAGTCGTTGGTGATTAAATCGCTTATTACAGATGAAATGCAGATAAAGTGCTGATAAAAGTTTGCTGGAATTTAGGCAAAAAAAACGCATTACTTAAAAAAGAATGCGCAATAAAAACATAACTACTCATAACTACTAAGGGAAACATAAACACTTATAAAGTAAGAGTGGTCGTTGTGGTTTTAGTTCCATTTATTTAGTTATTTTTATTCGTTGTTTTATCGGCAGAGTCGTTGGTGATTAAATCGGTTGTTGCTTATAAAGTGCTGATAAAAGTTTACTGGAATTTAGGCAAAAAAAACGCATTACTTAAAAAAGAATGCGCAATAAAAACATAACAACTAAGGGAAACATATACACTTATAAAGTAAGAGTGTTAGTTGTGGTTTTAGTTCAATTAATTTAGCTATTTTTATTCATTGTTTTATCGGCAGAGTCGTTGGTGATTAAGTCGCTTATTACATATAAAATGCAGATAAAGTGCTGATAAAAGTTTACTGGTATTTAGGCAAAAAAAAACGCATTACTTAAAAAAGAATGCGCAATAAAAACATAACTACTAAAGGAGAAACATAAACACTGCTAAGTAAGAGTGGCAGTTCTAGTTTTAGTTCAATAATGTTTCATTTAAAATGAAAATATTTTTTACAACATTACTCTCACTATTATCTAGTTGGTATAAGGTCGTCTTTCTGGCATGATAACAATATCCAATCCAATAACGTACTGATGTTATGTCGTTTATTAAACCTTTTCTTATTTCATTGTTCAGCATCATACTCCTCTCAAGTTGTGCTACATCACCGCCAAAAAATCCTGAAAATATCTGTGAAATTTTTCGTGAACACCGTGATTGGTATTTTGCTGCCAAAGAAGTGCGTGAGCGTTGGGGGGTGCCTATCCATGTGCCCATGAGTATGATGTTCCAAGAAAGTTCATTTAGAGCCGATGCTTTGCCTCCTAGAGACTATTTACTGGGTTTTATCCCTTGGGGTCGGGTAAGTACTGCTTACGGTTACTCTCAAGCAAAAACGATGACTTGGGATGATTATATTAAAGAAACAGACAATTCTGGCGCCGACCGTGATGACTTTGACGACGCTATTGATTTTATGGGTTGGTTTATATTTAAAACACAGAAAATTAATAAGGTCTCTAAATGGGATGCTTACAACCAATATTTAAATTATCACGAAGGTTGGGGAGGCTTTAAGCGTCGCTCTTATAAACAGAAGCCTTGGCTGGCAAAGGTCGCCCGCAAAGTCGATAACCGAGCACGGCGCTACAGTAGCCAATTAAAAAGCTGTGAAGCAGATTTAAATCATGGTTGGTTATGGCGATTATTTTTTGCATAAAGTTTATTTGTCGATATAACTGTAATTAGCTTTGTGAGCATGGTCTTTTATAAAAAGGTCATGCTTTTTAGTTTTAGGGCTAAATTAAAGCCGATGATTGTTCACCGAGTTACATAACATAAGTAGTGATAACATGTAGCATAAATAGTACTTATATAATCTCTTTGCAGTAAAAATGCTCGCAATGGCTTACGTTTCTTATCATAAAAATTATTGTAAAAAAAACTTCATAAATATTAAAGAAAGGCATTGCATTATTTGAGGGCTGGCTCTTATTGGGCTGCGTTTTGTTATCCACAGAAATTGTGGAAAAATCATTATTAGATCAAGTGGTGTGAATAACTCTGTGAATAACTTTGTGGCTTGCTGCTATTATCCACAAAAGAAGAAATAAGAGCATCTAAAAGTAATTTTTACTATGATAAGGATTTCATAAAAAAAGGCCTTAAAATGATGATTTAAGGCCTTGTGTTATATCTGTGGTGTAACCAAACTTGCTACTTTTCTTTATCATTATCGAGATAAAGTTCAGGAAGGATCCTAACTGTTTTGATCATATTATCTGAGACATCAACAATTTCTAAAGGGTAACCTGCTATACGTACACTTAAATTAGCTTCTGGTATATCTTCTAAATATTCGATAATTAAGCCGTTTAATGTTTTAGGGCCATCGGTAGGGAAATTCCATGTCATTTCTTTATTAATATCCCTCACCGTAGCACTTCCATCGACTAAATAACTACCATCAGGTTGTGCATTAACCTCTTCACTTGTCGTCGGCGTCATCGTTGTTGTAAAGTCACCAACGACTTCTTCCAAAATATCTTCTAGGGTTACTAAGCCTTGAATGTCACCATATTCATCGACGACTAAGCCTAATCGTTCTTTGGCATGCTGAAACTTTAATAGTTGCACATTCAGGGTGGTGCCTTCGGGAATAAAATATAATTCTTTTATTGCTCTGATTAAGGTGGTTTTAGTAAATTGATTTTTGAATAAGAGTTTCAATGCATCACGTAGATGAATATAACCGACAACATCATCCATATTGTCTCGATACAATAACACACGGGTATGGTTTGATTGTGCCAGTTGTTTTTGAATCTTTTTCCAGTCATCATTGATATCAATGCCCACTAACTCATTACGTGGGATCATAATATCTTCAACGGTCACTTTCTCTAGATCAAGAATACCGACCAACATATTTTGATCGCGCTCGGGTAGCATAGCCCCAGAGTCATTAACAACGGTTCTAAGTTCTTCTGAGCTTAAACTGTGGTGAACACGTTGTTCAGAACTTACGCCGATTAATAGCAATAAACCGTTAGTGATCCAATTTACAGCAACAACGAATGGGAACAACAGCTTCAATAAAAAAGATAAAACAATTGAGCTTGGAAAAGCGATTTTTTCAGGGTATAACGCCGCTAATGTTTTTGGGGTTACTTCAGAAAATATAAGTACAACAAGTGTTAATGCAATGGTTGCAACTAAAACCCCCATGTCACCAAACAAACGTAAGCCGATAATAGTGGCTATCGCAGAGGCCGCAATATTAACAAGATTATTGCCAATGAGTATTAAACCAATTAAACGGTCTGGACGCTCTAATAATTTACTGACGCGTTTAGCACCTTGATGATTTTGTTTCTCTAAATGGCGAAGTCGATAGCGGTTAAGCGACATAATGCCAGTTTCAGATCCTGAAAAATAGGCTGATAGAATAATTAGAATGCCAAGAATGGCAAAGAGCATTTCCGTTGATATGTTGTCCAAAAAAGGAACCCTATGTTGTGTTATAGATAGTCATTAAGTACGTTATATACTTATTTAATGACCATTGTTTCGATAATTTACAGTAAAATAAATTCTTTAACAAATCGACTACCGAAATATGCCAATGTTAATAAAGCACTACCGGTAACCATTAATATTAATACTCGATGTCCACGCCACCCCCTATTGTAATGACCCCAGAGTATCGTTGAATAGACCAACAGGGCTAATACAGACAATATCGTTTTATGTAAGTTTTCGTGTGAGATCATCCCATCTAAAAATAAGAAGCCAATCACTTGGCTGAGTAATAAAAAACTCGTGCCAATACTTAATATAATAAAAAGCTGACCTTCAACTTGCATCAATGGCGGTAAATGACTGACCGCCACCAAATTTTTTGTTTTTAATTTTAAATGGATATAAGCCACTTGAAACGCATAAAGTGTTGCAATGACCAGCGTACAATAAGAGAGCAGTGCAAGCGTCACATGGCTTATTACACTTAATTGATGATTAATTAACGGGGCTTGTTCTACACTCGGTATGAAGACCATCAAAAATTGCCAAATACCCGCAAAACCATAAATAACCGGTAAGAGTAGATTCACTTTAAAGCGCAAGGCAAATGCAGAGACTGATAAACAAATAATTAAACTGACTAAAGAAATAACGTTAGGTAATGCAAAGTTAATATCTGCTTGAGCAACTAAAAACTGTGCATTACTTAAGGTGTGAAGCACCATAGCTAAACAGCCAAAAAATAATACGAAAACTAAATTAGGCCCTTTAGGATGAAATAAACGTAATAACATTGCAGAAGTTGCTACAGTATAAGCAAAAAATGCAATTAAAGAACAAATATCCGAAAAACTCACAACGTGCTCCCACACAAGAACTTAAAAGTTAGGTATTTATACCTGCAAACGATTCTATCAGAATGCGGGTAATACACCCTATATTAAAACTATAAAACTAATTTTCTTAAAGGTTTTATTGATAAAAAGGCAATTAAACCTGCGCAAGTTAAACCAAACCAAAAGGGCAGTAATTCATGGCTATGTTGCATTTGTTGGGTAATATTCATATCAAAAAATACCAAGCCCCAATCAAGTAATAAGCCAAAGCCAATTGCACATAACGAAATACCTAATAAGTACCGGATTAAAACACTGCTGCCCATTTCATTTTTAATGACGCCCAATGTTGAGATATTGGTTGCAGGGCCAGCCATCATAAAGACCAACGCTGTGCCAGGAGATATACCGGCTAAAATAAAGCCCGCGGCGACAGGGGTTGATGCAGTGGCACAAATATACATAGGGATTGATATAACAATCATCACTAACATTGCGCCTAAACCACTTCCGTAGCTAAGTAAAAAAGAGGCGGGTAAAAATGTTTTTATTAACGTGGCAAAAACTAAACCGACTAATAACCAAATAATGATATCGTCAATCAATTGCGTTGCCGCGTAATGAATACCTGAGGTGGTTTTACTGATAAAACTTGCTGATTTTTTTGGTGGTTCAGATGTTTTTTCACTGGCACAACATGAAGATTTTACATTTTCTGTCGCAAGTACAGGTTCAGTAACTACTTTTTTCTTACTTGGACAACAACTAGGTGCATCTTCTGCTGCTGATTTGGGCAGAGTAATATCTTCTTTTTTTATCGTTGAAACCAATAAACCAGTAATAATAGCAGAAAATATCGCAGTTATTGGCCGATAAATAGCAAACACTGGCCCTAATAAAGCATATGAAACAGAAACAGAGTCAACGCCTGTTTCTGGGGTCGCAACTAAGAAGGATGAGGTTGCAGAAGCGGAAGCGCCACTGCGACGCAATTCTGTTGCAACAGGGATAACACCACATGAGCATAAAGGTAAAGGTGCGCCAATGAGTGCGGCTTTAACAATAGCGAGTTTCCCTTCGCCTAAATGTTGACTTAAAATTTTAGTGGGTACCCAAGACTTCATTAAACCAGCGATGAGTAAACCTAATAATAACCAAGGACTTGCTTCAGCGCTTAGGGCTAAAAAGTTTGTCAGTAATTCAGATAAATATTCCAAGACAGTCACTATATTAATTATATAAAAGTTAAACCAACCTACAGCTTACCATACTTATATTAAGGTGCATTAGTCGTTATCAAATAACCACGATTTATTTATCTGATCTGCTGTTATTTACTCTTGCAGCTATTTGATAAATCTAACCCTAATGAGGATGAAGAAACTGAGAGGATTTGCTATTAATCCTTTCGCTTATTTTATTGGCGGGTATAATATGCAATAATTTTTATATTCAGCACAATATAGAGTCATACATGTTTGAGAATCTTTCCGATCGTTTAACTAAAACGTTAAAAAATATCAGTGGCCGTGGCCGATTAACAGAAGACAACATTAAAGAAACATTACGTGAAGTGCGTATGGCACTTCTTGAAGCGGATGTTGCCTTACCGGTTATTCGTGATTTTATCGCTAAAGTAAAAGAGAGCGCGGTTGGTCAAGATGTCTCTAAAAGTCTTACTCCAGGACAAGTCTTCGTAAAAATTGTTCAAAAAGAACTTGAACATGCTATGGGTGAAGTCAACGAGACCCTTAATTTAAAAGCGGCTCCACCAGCTATTGTATTAATGGCTGGTTTGCAAGGGGCGGGTAAAACAACCTCTGTGGCAAAGTTATCAAAATACTTAACAGAGCGTGAAAAGAAGAAGGTATTAGTCGTCAGTGTCGATGTTTATCGTCCGGCTGCTATTAAACAGCTAGAAACATTAGCAAACGAAATTAATATTGAATTTTTCCCAAGTGATATTTCGCAAAAACCAATCGATATTGCTAATGCAGCTATTGAGCATGCTAAAAAGTTTTTATTTGATGTATTAATTGTTGATACTGCGGGTCGTTTACATGTCGATAAAGACATGATGACTGAGATTCAAGACCTACACGCGGCTATTAATCCAATAGAAACATTATTCACCGTTGATGCAATGACGGGACAAGATGCGGCTAACACAGCGAAAGCCTTTGGCGACGCTTTACCGTTAACTGGTATCATACTGACTAAAACTGACGGTGACGCTCGAGGCGGTGCTGCGCTTTCTATTCGCCATATTACCGGCAAGCCGATTAAGTTTATGGGTGTTGGCGAAAAAATTGAAGCATTAGAACCTTTCCATCCTGACCGTATTGCCTCACGTATTTTAGGCATGGGCGATGTACTTTCTTTAATCGAAGAAGTTGAACAAAAGGTTGATAAGAAGAAAGCTGAGCAATTAGCCAAAAAATTTAAAAGTGGTAAAAGTTTTGATTTAGAAGATTTTCGTGAGCAACTTGTGCAAATGAAAAACATGGGTGGCATGACTAGCATGATGGACAAATTGCCTGGTATGGGCAGTATGTCAGATAAAATTAAAGATCAAATGGATGATAAATTAACCTTACGAATGGAAGCTATTATTAGCTCTATGACTAAAGGTGAACGTGAGCGTCCTGATATTATTAAAGGTTCTAGAAAACGTAGAATTGCTGCAGGTTCAGGTACTCAAATCCAAGATGTGAATCGTTTATTAAAACAATTTATGCAAATGCAGAAAATGATGAAAAAAATGTCAGGTAAAGGTGGCATGCAGAAAATGATGCGTTCAATGAAAGGCATGATGCCCCCAGGCGGTGCAGGTGGTGGCCCAGGTGGCGGAATGTTCGGTCGTTAAGATAAACAATATTTAATTTCAAAAGGTAGCGTTCGCTACCTTTTTTGCTTTTAGTCTTTAGTCGTTTCAGGTTTATCATTAGCACTGGACGATCTTTATACTTGCTATTTATCCTAGGAAGCGTAAAATACGCGAGCTTTTCTGTCACCTAGGGTGTCAGGAAATGTCTGGAAAATTCGTTTTAACACTTTAAATAATAGAGGGCGATATGGTAACCATTCGTTTAGCTCGTGGCGGCGCCAAAAAGCGTCCATTCTATCAGGTTGTTGTTGCAGATAGCCGTAACTCTCGCGATGGTCGTTTCATCGAGAAAGTTGGCTTTTTTAACCCAACAGCAGAAGGTCAAGCTGAGAAATTACGCTTAGATCTAGACCGTATCAACCATTGGGTTGGTCAAGGTGCTGGTTTATCTGATCGTGTGGCTAAGTTAGTTAAAGACGCTCAAGTAGCAGCTTAATTAATTTAGTAGGTTTAGGAGTTGTTGTGGAAGAAATAAATAAAGAAGTCATCTTAGGTAAAGTAGGCGCAGTTTACGGTATCAAAGGTTGGTTGAAAATTCATTCGTTCACTGATGAAACCGAAGCTATATTAGACTATTTTCCTTGGTCTCTAAAATTAGGGAATAAAATACAATCAGTCGATATATCTGATTGGCGCAAACATAATAACGGACTCGTTGTTCATGTTGCTGGTATTGATGATCGTGATATAGCCCAAAAGCTTGTCGGATCAGAAATATTTGTCAACGAAAGCGCACTAGCAGAATTGCCCGACGGGGAGTTTTATTGGCGCGATTTGATCGGCATGTCTGTTGTTACTGACAAAGGTTACGACCTTGGTCATGTTTCTGAAATTTTAGAAACTGGCGCTAACGATGTACTGGTTGTTAAAGCTAATCGTAATGACGGCTTTGGTCAAAAAGAGCGTTTAATTCCGTATCTTTTTGAACAAGTTGTAAAATCAATTAGTGCTGAAAATAAACAAATTTGTGTTGACTGGGACCCAGGTTTCTAACTTGAGTAATAGTGTTTCAACAAACAAACGATGGTATGGGGTGATAAGCCTTTTTCCTGAAATGTTTGACGCCATTACAGAGTATGGGGTGACAGGCCGAGCGATCCGTAACGGGTTGATTGAATTTCATAAGTGGAATCCAAGAGACTTTACGCACGATAAACATAGAACCGTTGATGACCGTCCTTATGGCGGTGGTCCGGGCATGTTAATGATGGTGCAACCGCTACGTGATGCTATTAAAGCTGCAAAAGCTGCTGCGAATTTCGCTGCAGATTCTGCGATAGTTGATAATAGTAGTTCTGATAAAGAACAAGTTAAGGTTATATATTTGTCGCCGCAGGGACGTAAACTCGACCAAGCTGGTGTACGCGAATTAGCACAACATAATAAGCTGCTATTTATAGCAGGGCGTTATGAAGGCATAGACGAACGATTAATTGAGTCGGAAATCGACGAAGAATGGTCAGTTGGTGATTATGTTTTGAGTGGTGGAGAACTCCCCGCAATGAACATGATTGATGCTATAGCACGTTTTGTGCCCGGTGTTTTAGGACATAATCAGTCAGCTGAGCAAGATTCTTTCTCAGAGGGTTTATTAGATTGTCCTCATTACACAAGGCCAGAAGTACTCGACACTTCAATAGAAGCTATGTCGGTACCTAAAGTGCTATTAAGTGGTAATCACGAACACATAAAGCAATGGCGTATGTTTAAGTCACTAGAAAGAACATGGACCAGAAGACCAGAACTATTAACTAACCTAGCTCTGACAGCAGAACAAAAGAAAATGCTAGCTTCTATTAAAGAAGATAATAAATGATTTTGTTGATGCCTGTGAACCCTAGGAAGAAGGTATTATGAGTAACATTATTGATATGCTCGAAAAAGAGCAGATGAAAACAGATTTACCAGCATTCGCACCAGGCGACACTGTTGTTGTACAAGTAAAAGTTACAGAAGGTGATAAATCACGTCTTCAAGCATTTGAAGGTGTAGTTATTGCAATAAAAAGCCGTGGCATCAATTCTGCATTCACTGTTCGTAAAATCTCGAACGGTGTTGGTGTAGAACGTGTATTCCAGACACATAGCCCTATTGTTGACTCTATTGAAGTCAAACGTCGCGGTGATGTACGTCAAGCTAAACTTTACTACTTGCGCGAGCTATCTGGCCGTAAAGCACGTATTAAAGAAAAATTGGCAAAAAGATAATCTCTTTTTAAGCCCGTTTTGCTTTAGCAATACGCATAAAAAAAGCCTGAATAATTCGTTATTCAGGCTTTTTTTGTTTTAGTGTATATTCGGATACAGTAACCTATCTTACTGATTCTGCTGATAGGTTTTTATTTCGATAATGCTTTTTACTTACTTTGTATGAGTGTACGGAATTTTCCAGCTGCCATATAAATTATCATGAGTTGTTTTATCTCATTGGGGTCGAAATGCCTTTCTCTTTGCTGCATATCTTCTAACCCCTCAAAAGAATTATATAACCCAGCCCTAGGTCACGCGATATAGTCTATATCTACTATGACTCTTTCGATACCTATAATGTTTTAATGGTAACAACAACGATAGTAGAAGCTTCTCTATAACTGCTGGTATTAAAGCATGGGTAATGTTTGAAATGGTAAGTGATTTTTATTCTGTTCTTGTGGGTGAATATTAATAACACACTATCTGATGTACTGTTTGCCACGGTGTAATGTCTTCATCACAGGTTTGTTTTGACAATATTCGCTATTAACGCTACTTAAAAAATTTTTGTTATCTAAATAAAACATAATAAATAATGTTATTTCTACCAAGGGGCGCTTCTAAATAGACGTCAGTGCTGAAGAATTAAAATGCGTTGTTAAATTTTCATTAAAGTTCACTTATGTTCATTTTGTGCTTTCTATATGACGACTAAACGATTATAAAAAATATTATTCGTTAATTTGTTTGCTTATGTTGATGCAGGTGGCAAAATAGCAACATCTAATTCATAAAGTATAAGTTTAATGACACAACAGCAACGACAAGCGTTAATTTTAGAGATGATTAAAAAAAGCGGTTTTGTCAGCATTGATGAACTTGTTGAACACTTTAAAGTGACACCACAAACGGTTCGCCGAGATCTTAATCAATTAGCTAAAGTACAAAAAATTTCACGTCATCATGGTGGTGCCGGCATTGAGTCAAGTACTGTCAATACTGATTATCAAACACGAAAAATTATGGATCTTCAGGCCAAGGAAAAAATTGCTGCTGAGTTAGTGCGCATGATCCCCAATGGAGCATCGCTTTTTATCAATATCGGTACAACCACAGAAACCATTGCGCGTGCCTTATTGGGCCATAAAGGTCTTCAAATTGTGACGAATAACTTAAATGTTGCTTCTATACTGGGTGCCAAGGAAGATTTCTCTGTTGTTATTGCTGGTGGCGAAGTTCGCCATAGAGATGGCGGCGTCATAGGTGAAACAACAGAAGACTTCATTAAAAATTTCCGTATGGACTTTGGTATTATTGGCATCAGTGGTATTGATATCGAAGGTTCACTTTTAGATTTTGATTACCGAGAAGTTAGAGTAGCTCAAGCTATTATTGCCAATTCACGGCAAGTGATTTTAGCGGCCGACCACTCAAAATTTGGTCGTAACGCTATGGTACGCTTAGGTAATATTAATCAAGCAGATCACTTTTTTACCGATGCTCCTCCTCCTGATGAAATACAGAAAATCCTTTCAGATCATAACGTCACTTTACATTTAGTTTAATTTATAATCATTATTTATTAGCACTAACTGTTAGCAATATATAGCGCCTTATCTTAAGGTTTAGTTTAAACCCTACTTGCTAAATAAATTTTTTCTAATCAACAATTCTTTAATTATCAATAAAAGTATAAATTTATGTTCGTTTATGTTCGTTTTTATTGCTTTGTTTTCACATTGGTTGTATTGTTCACCAATAATATCAACGTTAAGTAAAGGCAAGCGACAAAATAGTGAGGGTTAAAGTAATTTCCTCTGGTCGCAACTAAGGAACAATATGAAAGATCAAAGCGTTATTTATGATTTACTCGTTATTGGTGGGGGGATCAACGGTACAGGCATTGCTGCCGATGCAACAGGTAGAGGGTTAAATGTTTTACTTTGTGAAATGAATGATCTTGCCTCCTCAACATCATCAAATAGCAGTAAACTTATTCATGGCGGTCTACGTTATCTCGAGTACTATGAGTTTCGCTTAGTTCGAGAAGGGCTTGCTGAACGTGAGATCTTATTAAAAAATGCGCCCCATATCATATGGCCTTTACGTTTTCGTTTACCTCATCGTAGTCATCTACGCCCTTCTTGGATGATAAGAATTGGCTTGTTTATGTATGATAACTTAGCTAAACGAGCAACACTAAAGGGCTCAAAGGGAATTAAATTTGATAAAAATAGTCCCGTTGTAGATACAATCACTAAGGGATTTGAATACTCTGATGCATGGGTTGATGATGCTCGGATGGTGGTTCTCAATGCCATTGCCGCTAGAGATAAAGGCGCGAATATTATGACGCGTACTCGTTGCTCAGATGCAAAAAGAGTTGGTGATATTTGGGAAGTAACACTCAATGATAATATCACTGGGGAAAAACAGCTTGTTAAAACTAAAGCGTTAGTAAATGCTGCCGGTCCATGGGTAACAAGTATTTTCGATGAAGCATTAAAAAAGCCATCACCTAAAAAAATTCGTTTAATTAAAGGCAGCCACATTATAGTGCCGCGTATTCATAACGAGTCGCAGGCTTATATTTTACAGAATGAAGATAAACGTATTGTCTTTGTTATTCCTTATGAAGATGACTTTTCTTTGATTGGAACAACGGATATAGAGCATATCGGCGATCCCGCGACAGCTTGTATTTCAAAAGAAGAAACTGACTATTTAATCTCGGTAGTTAATGGCCATTTTAAACACCAAATATCAAACAAAGATATCATTGCGACTTATTCAGGTGTTAGACCCTTACTCGATGATGAATCAGATTCGCCTGCAGCGGTAACCCGTGATTATACTTTCGAAGTAGATGCACCTTATGGCAAAGCGCCTTTGTTATCGGTATTTGGTGGTAAAATTACCACTTATCGTAAATTATCTGAAGCTGCAGTTAATGGGATTATTAATCATTTCCCTGATGCGGATAAATGTATAACAGCACATACGGCTTTACCAGGGGGCGATTTTGACAATCAACACAATTTACAAACCAGCTTGGAACAGCAATATAGCTGGTTACCTCATAAAATAATTAATCGTTACGTTCGCTCTTACGGTACGTTAAGTCATAAAATTTTGGCTGGTATTAACTCACTAGAAGGCATGGGAGAGTATTTTGGTGCCGGTCTTTATCAACGCGAGGTAGAGTACTTAATTCAACAAGAATGGGCTGTTGATCTTGAAGATATTATTTGGCGCAGAAGCAAACTTAGCCTACATTTAACCGAGAAGGAAAAATCTGGATTAGAATATTTTATTGTGACATTTAATTCCAGTAAAAAAGTTACATCTACCTGCGAATGATAACAAATAAAAGCCGACTGATATTCGCCTGTTCTTTGTAAATACAGTGCTAGCTTTGATGACTTTAGTGAGTTAGCTCAGCACTGTATTATCTTTGATAAATGAATAGTAACAATATCAGAGGTGAATGGCTGAATAAGTGAACTGGCTGGGCGCTAGTTGTTGAGCTGACGCCCATCATTAACAATCAGGAAGCGCTTATTAAGTCTGTGCAACAAGATATAAAAGACATGGGTACAGGAACAGAACTCGTATCAACCACTTTTGGTACCAACGACGAAACACTTGAAGGGGGTATTTACAGCACAATAAATTATTTAACCATAGCGATAGGTAAAACCTTAACGCTTGATGGTAAAGGTATCGATGGTTCTTGGATTTTTAATATCGCCAACTATCTAACCTTCTCTGCAAACTCAACAGTGATATTGGAAGGTGTAACCGATAAAAGCACCATTATCTGGAATGTTCTTGGCGACAAAACCGGCTTAGCAGGTTACATAACCGGCGCTGAGGCTAGAGGTTATATTAATAATCATTTATTCTAGAATACCGCTAAGAAGATCAGTCTAATAAGTATGAAAATTAAGATGCAACACAATTAATTCACTACTATAGCAATAACAAGGTTCAAGTTACTCTGGTGTTGAGGAATTGCGAATTTCAGACTTTTCTAACATTTTTTACTTAAAATGGGGCTATAGTAGTTAACGTTATTTCTACCTGAATTTTTAGCAGCATACATGATTGAAGTTGAAAAACTGGGTATAAAACTATCAATGGATGACTTTGGTACCGGGTATTCATCATTAAGTTATTTAAGAGAATATGACTTTGATGTGCTTAAAATAGATAAAAGTTTTATTCAAGGGATCACAATAAGTAAGGCCGATTGTCAGTTAGTTAAAACTATTATTGTCATGGCCCATAGCTTAGGTATGACTGTTGTTGCTGAAGGTGTTGAAACTCAGCCACAGCTTGCTTTACTAGCAGAGTTAGATTGTGATTTAGTGCAAGGATAATATTTTAGCCAACCAAAACCAGCCGAGCAATTACTTGATTTTCAGCTCACTTCAAATCCTAAACTTAACATGATTGCTAACGTGTAGAACTCTGTTATTAGCACAGTTGAACACCACCACAACAGGCATTATTTTGTCGGGTTGTTTAGCAATACCGTTAACTAATATCACTTAAGCACTTTAATTTTATGCGACTAACCAGTAATATTTTATTAATATAAAAATATCTTAATGAAGTGCTCGCCACCAAAAAAACTCAATTGATTAAAAATACCTATGGACTTGCGAAGAGGGTAATCATAGTGATGACCAATCACTGAAGGCTAGTATTATCATATGAAATGATCTATAACTAAATATCAAAAATCATTACGTTATAAATTTAGTTGGGGCTGCGTATATGCAAAAAATGGGTTCGATTAACAAGTGTTTGGCGTTTTTAAGTGGGATTATTATTAGTTTAACGGTGATATTTTATAGCTATTCCTACATCTTAAAAAGTCAGCTTTTAGAGCAAGGAAAAAATATACTTAGCGATTTAATGGATGCCACGGTTTATGGATATGATGTTATTGAATCATTAAATAACCAGAACTTTACTTATTGCTCAGATGAAAATTTATTAGCAATGCGAAAATCTCAATTTGAATCAAATGACATTAGGGACATTGGCTTCCTTGAAAATGGCGTATTAACCTGTACCACAGGAATTGGCATCTTAAAAGCACCAATCAATAAATCTAGCTATGACTTTATGCTGGACGGACATGAATTCTGGTTTAACCATAAGCTGATCACTTTTGACAGAACGGTACAAGGCATTATTATTCGTAAGGACAATTATAATTTAGTTGCATCATTTCAAGGCATTTTGTCTGAACACAGAAAATTTAAAAGCTATGAAGTGATAGCACTCAAAGGTGAAAAGATTATTCATCTTTTTGGAGCACCTGGAATATATCAAAAAAAATCAACCAGTAGTCACCCTTATTTTAGCTCAGGATTACTATCGCACTCTTTTGAATCTTGTGGCCCTAAAGAATTAATCTGTGTGGCTATCGTGCAACCAAACTTTTCAGAATTCCAACTTGGACCTGTTTTTTTAATTTTAATGTTTATTTCTTTAATTTCAGGTGTGGCAACTTTACACGCTTATCAATCGATTTATGGTTACATTTACAGTACCAAGAGAAGAATAAAATTAGCCTTATCTTTTAAAGGTATTAAGCCACATTATCAGGCTATTGTTGAGTTAAAAACGGATAAAGTTATTGGCTGTGAATTACTGGCACGATTTGAAGACCATATTGGTCCTCTTTATCCTGATCAATTTATTTCAGTGGTGGGTGAATTAGATATGTCTTGGTTGATGACGGAAGACCTCATCTTGCAAGCTATCGACGATTTTAAAGATATTAAGATTACCAATAAACCCTTTTATCTTTCTATTAATGTTTATCCTAAAGATATCAATAACGGTAATATCCTCAAAGGAGTCGAACTGTTTAACAATATAACACCGAATCTTGATGTTTGCTTTGAGGTCACAGAAGATGAAGAGTTACACTATAGTAAAGTGGGCAATACCTTAGAAGTACTGTCAAAAAGTCGTATTAAAATTTCTATTGATGATTTTGGCACCGGTTACTCTAATTTATCTCAATTAAAGCTGTTAGATATTGATACTTTAAAGGTTGATAAGTCATTTATTGATGAAGTTGAGACAGGCTCCATTAGATCAACTCTAATACCAAATATTGTTTCAATAGCGGATAAGTTAGGGGCGAGTATTATTGCCGAAGGTATTGAAAATAGATTACAAGTAGACGAATTACTGAAAATGGATATTAAATTTGGTCAAGGTTGGTATTACTCAAAAGCTTTACCATTAGAAGAATTTAAACATTATTTGATCAATAATAGTGACTACAAATTTGATCAGTAAACGTAGGTGATTCTTGGTTTTATAACTGGTAATTTATAGTCTTATTGATTAAGTATATTGGCTGTTAATTTAAATAAAACCCCTCAACAATTTTTGTTCAGGGGTTTTATAACATTAATCTTTTATCCGTTGTTTAATTTTCGCCGCAGAGAAGAAATTATATAAAACAGGTAAGACAAATAAGGTTAAAAAAGTTGCGGTGACTAATCCGCCAACAATAACACTCGCGAGGGGGCGTTGTATTTCTGCACCCACGCCATTAGACATCATCATCGGCATCAGCCCCAATGCGGAAGTCATCGCGGTCATTAATACTGGACGTAGTCGCGATGTAGCACCGTCGAAAACTGCTTGTGACGTTGATAAGCCTTCTCTAATATGCTGGTTTATCCGCTCAACCATAACAACGCCATTGAGCACAGCAACACCAAACAACGTAATAAAACCAATAGAGCTAGGTACAGATAAATATTGTTCGCTAAGATAAAGTGAGAATACACCGCCAATAATCGCTAAGGGGACATTAACCAAAATTAACATCGCTTGACCCAACGAGCCAAAAGCAAAATAAAGTAGCAAAGCAATTAATGCCAATGAGAGTGGCACCACCAGTAATAGCCTCTGTTGCGCACGTTGTTGATTCTCAAATTGACCACCAATAACCACAGAATAACCTGTCGGTAAGTCTACTGTGCTGGCAATAATTTCACGAATATCAGCAACAACACTGCCCATATCTCTATCTTGTACATTTGCTTGAATAACGACTCGGCGTTGAACATTATCTCTACGTACCTGTGGTGGGCCTGACTCAAAGGTGATGGTGGCGATATCTCCTAAACGGACCCAAGCACCTGTTGGCGATTGTAAGCGAAGGTCTGCAATGGCTTCAGGACTGTTGCGATACTTTTCTTCCAATCTGACATAAATATCATAGCGCTCGTTACCGTTAATTATCTGCCCAGCACTCACCCCGCCAATGCCATCTTTAATGACATCCATAACATCGCCAACCGACAAACCAAAACGAGACAGTTGCTGTCTTTTGGGCTCTATGACTAATTGTGCTTCTCCTGCTATTTGCTCTAATGCGACATCGCGCGCGCCTTTCACCTCTTTTATCGCCGCTGCAATTTCTTCGCCTTTACTGGCGAGTACCGACAACTCTGGACCGAATAATTTAATAGCCAGTTGTGCTTTGACCCCAGACAGTAATTCATCAACACGGGTCGCAATTGGCTGTGAAAAATTAAGCAGTAAGCCAGGAAATTGTTCAAGGTCCTCTGCCATTAACGCTTGCAACTCGATGCGACTTTTAGCGCTACGCCATTGTGATACTGGCTCTAATCCTAGGTATATTTCAATGTTATTAACGGGCTCAGGATCGCCACCGATTTCAGCCCGGCCAATGCGACTAAGTGCGTAGGTTACCTCAGGAAACGCCATTAACTTTTCTTCAAGAATAGGCGCTACTGCTAACGCTGTTTCCAAACTCGATGATGGGGCTAAAGTGACCCTTAAGTTAATGGTGCCTTCTTCAAGTTCGGGTACAAACTCTGTGCCTATTTGGGGGACCAATGATATAGCTGCAACCAGTAATGATATGCAGGTAAACACCACAACCTTAGGGCGTTTCATCGCGGCTTTAAGACTTGTTCGATAGAGTTTATCTAAAGGCGTTAATATAAAACTTTCCCTTTCTTTTACGCCTTTGTTAAACATAAACGTTGCTAATGCCGGCACTACAAAAAGTGCCACTAGGGTGGCAGATATTACGGCTAAAATAATGCTAATAGCCATAGGTTGAAAAAGTTTAGCTTCGACCCCTTCAAAACTAAATAGCGGCGTAAAGACCACCAAAATAATAGCTGAGGCAAAAAATACCGGGCGAGCAACTTCTTTTCCTGCTGCCTTTAGCTGTCGTGAAATATCTTGTTGCTGGCTATTTTTATGGTTGGGATCGCTAGAGTAGTGTAAATGTTTAAAGATGTTTTCAACCATCACCACCGAACCATCAACTAACATACCTATTGCGACCGCAATCCCGCCTAATGACATTAAATTAGCTGACAACCCTAGCCAAGAAGTCACCATTAGCGCAATAGCGACCGAGATAGGAATCGAAATTAACACCAACAATGTTGCGGTTAAATTCATTAAAAATAAGGCGAGTATCACCGCAATAAATATAAAAGCTAAGGCAAGTGCTTCAACAACAGTATTAACCGCTTGGGTAATTAAATCGGCTTGGTCATAGAAAGGCTCAAAGCGCACACCTTTGGGTAGGGCTTGATTAATCATGGGTATTCGAGTGTTAATTCCGTCAATGGTGGCTTTGGTATTTGCGCCAATACGCTTTAATACGATACCTGAAACGACTTCACCCAAGCGTTCAACTTCGCCATTTTTGTTTCTGCGTGTCATGGTCGCCGCGCCTTGGCGAATTTCACTCCCCAAAGTTACTTTGGCGAGATCTGCGATAGTGACTACCGTGCCAGACACCGTTTTCACTGGCACCTGTTTAATGTCGGCTAATCCCGCTTCACCACTATTAAACCAACCTGTGCCTCGTATAACTAATTGCTCTTGTCCTCTGTTCATATACCAACCACCTACATTGGCATTGTTGTTTTCAAGCGCGGTAACTATGTCATCTTGGCTTAACTGATAAGAAAGCAATTTACTGGGTTCAATGTTGACTTGATATTGGCGAACACTACCGCCAAAAGATAAAACATCAGTTACACCATCAACCGGCACAACCAATAATTTCACTAGCCAATCATTTAAACTTCTTAAAGTCATTGAGTTATAACCCGCCTCTTTGTCAGCAATAAGTAAGTACTGAAAGACCTGACCTAAACCTGAGGTATTAGGTCCCATTGCAGGTGAACCAATGCCTTGAGGGATTAGTACTTTTGCCGCTTGTAGCCGCTCAAATACTAATTGACGAGCAAAATATATATCAGTGCCTTCTTTGAAAACCACCGTAACGCCAGATAGCCCCGTTTTTGATATTGACCGTACTTGTTCGACATCAGGCAAAGCATACATCACCGCTTCAATTGGGTAGGTGATGAGTTGCTCTACTTCTTCAGCGGCTAAGCCAGGTGCTTCGGTATTTATCGCTACTTGAACATTAGTGACATCAGGAAATGCATCTAGATTCAAATTTGGAATGGCAATAATAGCGGCTGCCATGGTGGTGATGAGTGCAATAACCACCAGTAGCCGATTATCTACCGACCAATCAATCATTTTATTTAACATCGTGTTATTCCTCTTTAGTGGCTGTGTGGATCAAATCCACTTTTCGCTATTTCTGAAGCCACAAAAAAGGCACCTTGGGTAACCACTCTTGTGTTGGCGGCAATACCGATGATTTGACGGTAATTGCCTAAAGGCTGGCCTAATTCAACTTCTACAGCCACAAATTCACCCGGATGGTCTTCAACAAAGACAGTCCAGTCGCCATCAGCCCCGCGCATTAACGCTGTTTCGGGTACTGCGATTACGGCAGTTTGCGTGTCAAATTGAAAATTAACATCTACAAACATCCCTGAGTGTAATGAATCATCTTTATTTTCGACAGACAACCTAACAATTCTCGTACGGGTTGTTGGGTCGATTGTATGGGCTTCTTGAATAACCAAGGCATGATAAGTTTGGCCAGCAAACTCTATTTCAGCCCTTGTCCCCGCGGGTAAGTTTAGTTTTTTGTTGGGTGAAACACGCGCCTCTACCCATAAGCTTTCTTCGTTAGCCAAAATCATAATTTTTTCACCGGGGGTGACTCGCTGTCCTTGTGAAAAATCATCACTTAATACCGCTCCTCCGCGCTGCGCTACTAAGGTATATTCACCTAGGGTTGATGAATTGTTTTTAACAATATCTTCAATAGCGTTTTTTGTTAGCCCAAATGCGGTCAAACGGCTAAAAGCGGCGATGTAATCAGTCTCACTTTTTAGTAAAAGGCTCTCGCTTAAGGTACCCTTAGTTAATTTTTTTGCCCGTTGCCATTCAGTATACGTTACCCGATAATTAGCTTGTGCTGCAGCAACAGATTCACTAAATAACGTGACTAATGGTTGGTCTTTTTCAACATGTTCACCTAAGGTCGCATGACGACTTATGACCACTGACTCTGTGCGTGGTGAGACGATATAACTGATGTAACCATTCGCTTTTATTTCTCCTGGGGCATAAACACGTCGTGCGAAAATCTTGGGTGTTAGCATCGATACTTTAATATTTGCGAGTGTTAATTGTGCTGTGGTAAAGCTAACCCCTGCTTTGTGCGTGTCTTCGGTGATTTCGACAGCAAGAGCAGGAATAGTTAAGGTGGTTAAACCATAAAATAAAACATTCAGTAGCTTTAGTGGCTTTGGTTTTTTATTGGTGTTGATCATTGTTATCTCTTAATTTAAAGGTAAACGTTGCAACAACACTAAATTCAATATTTAGTGTTAAGTAAACTTGTTGCGAAAAATTGTTATAAAATTAAATTAAGCGATTGGGGGGCGTATAAGTTGTTCTATAAAGTTGATATTGATATCGATAAGATAAAAATATTGATTGGGAATTAATAGCTTAGTGACAGTCGAAGTTGATTTTTTTGTTAAAAACCATTGGCTGTGTGAACCTTGACAGTGCCCACAATGATGACAGTCTTTGACGTTATGTTCAGTATCAGAGCTTGCATTAAGTCGCGCTTGATTGTCAACTTCATGAGAATGTTCAGTTTGTAAATGTTGAGCGTCAAGCTGATGATTATTGTCTGAATTAGCCACAGCAACAAACGATTGCAAGGCAATCGATAGTACTATTAAAAAGCCAAGCCAAATGTTTTTCATTTTTACTGCATTCTTCAATTTACAAACGGAATCTGGCGGATGCTAAGCTAAATCATATTCCTAGTCAATAATTAGCGAATGAGTGTCTATAACTTCTGGATTTTTGAACACCTAAATAGCGAAAGCAATAATAACTTACCTACCCCAGCAAGTGATGCAAAATGCCCGTTTATCTAAACTAACAATTAAAGCACTCATTAATTAGATCAATTCATTTTTCAGTTTATACCTATTAATAATATTTAATGTTAAAGCCATTTTTTGTCATCAAATATAGTTACAAATACTATTTATACACACATTTTGTTACTTTTTTGTTTTATTTTTGTTGCAGCCATTTATCTGGCTATAAGTACGAATATCTTAATTTTAATGCAAAGATAATGATACAAAAAAAGTAATTGTTACTTTCTTATCCACTTTTATAAGAGAGAAATTTCATATTAAATATAATGATTTTTTCAACTGTTATTAGATTAAATATATAAATAAACAATATTTTTTTTCTTATTGTATTGTTTTTATTCGTTTTTAATTGATTTTTATTTATTTGGTTTTTACTTAACAAAACCAATAAAAAGTAATAGCTGCTTTAAGTATACCAATTTATAGCATTTTTATCATCACCCTATACTCAATTGTTATAATACAGTATCCTTCGTATTCATCTTGTAAGATAAACTATTTCAGGTGAGAATGTTTTTGGTTGTTACCTTTTTTTAACAATTTACGGAAATTTTATTT